>JACZVU010000040.1 GCA_022572485.1 Myxococcales bacterium | reverse complement strand
TGTAACCGTCGCTCGAAAAGAACTTGATCCCGTTGTCCTGGTACGGATTGTGGCTGGCCGAAATCATCACTCCGGCCTGGCAGCGCATGTCTGCGGTCAAAAATGCCATGCCCGGCGTTGGCATCGGACCCACCTGAATCACGTCCACGCCCATCGAACAGATTCCCGCTGCGAGCGCGTCTTCGAAGAGATAGCCGGACAACCGAGTGTCCTTCCCGATGATGATACGGCGGTGCTTGGCAGCGTCCGCGTGAAAAATCCGCGCGATGGCCTGGCCGAGCGACAACGCCATTTCAGCCGTCATCGGATGCACGTTGGCTATTCCCCGAACCCCATCGGTGCCGAATAGCCTTCCTTCACTCATTTTCGGCGCCCTCCTCGACCGCAGGGTCGGGAATCGGGTCGACCCAAATTCGCAGCTTGACCGCCTTGTCCTCTTCGACCCAGATGTGATCCACGCCCAGCGAGAGCCGCACTTCGCGCTCGAGAGATTCGCTCAGCCCGGCCACATCGATCGTTTCGGTCATTACCTCGGACAGCCGAAGCACCTTGCTGCGCGCGCCCTCAAGCCAGACCCGGGGAGGGTCGATTTCCACTTCGGTGAACACGAAACCCTCCGCGGGCTCGCCCTCCAGATCGGCTGTGACGCGGACCGATTTTCGGCTCTTCCGCTCGAATTCCAATTCGATGGTGGCGGGTGAACGACTCAGAATCCGCGCACGCTGGGGCATCACCAGGGTCGTCTCGTCCACGAGGTAAACCGCCTTCCCAGGTTTCGCGCCCTCGAGGTTGACCGCGTACTCCAGGTCCTTGGCAGAAATATCCCGAAGCGCGGCTCGCGATCCCAGCACGCGGATGTTGATCACCTGGGTGCTCTTGTGAGTAATGACGAGTTCTTCAGGCATCTCGACGAATGCCACTGGAATGTCGAAGCCGCGCTCGATCTTGGATGAGCCATGGGACATTCCCCAGAGGGCCGTGGAGATCGCGAGCGCAAGCAGGCCGTAGCGGATCTGGTAGGCGCGCATCTTATCGCGCCGATCGGACCTGTCGGCCCTGTTTGGCGCGATGGGTCATGGCGGGTCTCCCTTCGGGCGCGACCGGCTCGGCATCCGTTCGAGCAGCACCGTCTTCTCCCGGTTCCAGCTCGAGAGTCACCGTCGCGGAATCGTCGGGCGCATGAAGCTCCCTCGAGTCGCTCATCGCGTCTCGCAAAATGACCCGCAATCGGGCTGCATCCAGACCACCCGTCAATTCACCGCCCATCACGACGGAGATCGACGCCGTCTCTTCCGAAACCACGATTACCACGGCATCCGTTTCTTCGGTAATCCCGACGGCCGCTCGGTGTCGCGTACCCACACCCTCCGGAAGATCATTGCGCAGTGTGAGCGGGAGAATGCAGCCCGCGTGGGAAATGCGCCCGCGCTGGACCACCACGGCCCCGTCGTGCAGCGGCGAATGCGGGACAAAGAGCGAGATCAACAACTCCTTTGAAACGTTGGAGTCGAGTGCGATTCCCGCTTCGATCTGATCCTCCAGCCCAGTCTCGCGCTCCAATACGATCAACGCCCCCACGCGTCTCTGCGCGAGCTCCTGAGCGGCCCGAACCACCTCTTCGAGCATTTGGGATTCCTGCTGGTCGGAGACCGAGCGGAAGAAACCGCGGCCCACGCGCGCGAGCGCGCGCCGGATGTCGTGCTGAAAGAGGATCACGATGATGATCACCGCGGGTCCGCTGAGCTTTTCAAGAATCAGACGCATCGTGAGAAGGTTGAAGAGATCCGACGCCACGTTCGCGACCACCAGAACAATCAGCCCCACGAGGATCTGGACCGCCCGAGTGCCACGCATGAGCAGCATCAACCAGTAGATCCCGAGAGCTACCAGCACGATGTCGATCGTGTCGCGGAAGGGGTCGAAATTCGCGTCCAGGTACTCCCGCAATTCCTGCCAGAGTTCCCAGAGATACTCGATCACGCGATCGTCTCCCGCCGCGCGTCGCGCAGTGCGCTCGCAATGGCTGCTGCTCGAACCGCTCCAGCCACATCGTGGACGCGCACGGCGTCAGCTCCCGCAAAGATAGCCACCGCACAAGCCGCCGTCGTGGCTACATCTCGACACTCTACGGGATCACCCGTCAAGCTACCGAGAAATTGCTTGCGGGACGGACCCACCAGAACGGGCAGCCCCAAGGTCACCCCGAGGCTGCCCGCATTGGCCAGAAGCGCGAGATTGTCTTCCAGGCGTTTCCCAAAACCGATTCCGGGATCGACAGCCAAGCGTTCATCCGGGATTCCAGCCGTACGCGCAACAGCCAGCGAGGCGCCGAGTTCCATCGCCACTTCACCGAGCACATCGTCGAAGTGCGGGTTCTGCTGCATGGTTTCGGGCGTTCCCCGCAGGTGGCCGACGATCAAGGACGCTCCGGCGGCCGCTGTGATGCCGGCGAGCGCTGCATCGAACCCCAACCCCGATACGTCGTTTACGACCTGCGCTCCGGCGCTGAGCGCGGCTTCAGCGACTGCGGCCTTGCGTGTGTCGATCGAAATTTTGACCGCGAAGCGCTTGGTGAGGGCTTCCACGAGCGGCGCGGTGCGGTCGATCTCGATCCGCAGCGGCGTCTCCATCGCTCCGGGGCGCGTGGACTCGCCACCGACGTCGATCATCTGGGCACCAGCCTCGATCATTCGTGCAGCGACAGCAATCGCGGCGTCCACGTCTACGGCGCCCTCGTCATCAACCAGCCGCCCTCCATCGGAAAAGGAGTCCGGAGTCGCGTTCAGGACACCGACGACCGTTACGCGCTCGCGCGGAAAGATCGTCGACGCAGTCAAAGGCACTCCTATCCGGGTACCGGTTCGGGGTCTGGTATGGCGTCACCCGAAAAGCTGGCGGGCTTCGCGGTGTCGGCGGATTCGACAGGCGGACTCTCGGCGACCGAGAGCAACATCGGTGGGAGCGGCTTGCTCTGCAGCAACAGATCGAGTTCACCCGTATCGAGAGTCTCTCGCTCGAGCAGCGCCTCGGCGATCCGATCGAGCGTCGCGCGGTTGTCGCTCAACAGTTGGTAGGCCTCATCGTAGAGGCTCGTGAGCATGGCCATCACTTCCTCATCGATCAGCCGGGCGGTATGCCCGCTGTAGCGGCTGCGTTGCACTAAATCGCGGCCAAGAAAGACATCATGATCGCCATCACCGAACGAAACCGGACCGATGCGGTCGTTCATCCCGTAAAGGCAGACCATGTTCCGGGCCATCTCGGTGGCCTGCTTGAGGTCGTCCAATGCGCCGGTCGACAGGTAGTCGAGCACCAGTTTCTCGGCGGCGCGCCCACCCATGGCGTGCTTGATCTGGGCGACCATCTGCTCTTTGGTCAGATTGAAGCGATCCTCCTTGGGCATCGTCATCGTGGCGCCGAGCGCCGAGCCTCGGGGAATGATGGTGACCTTGTGGACCGGATCCGCATCCGGTGTCAACAGCGCGACGAGGGCGTGGCCCGCCTCATGATAGGCGGTGGCCCGCTTGTCCTCGTCGGTCATGACCAGGCTCTTGCGCTCGCTACCCATCAACACCTTGTCCTTGGCGTCTTCGAAGTCCCGGCTCTGGACCCATTGGGCATCTCTTCGCGCAGCCAGCAGCGCCGCCTCGTTGACGAGATTCTGCAGATCGGCGCCGACCAACCCCGGCGTCCCGCGCGCGATGGACCGCAAGTCGACCGTCTCGTCTAAAGGCACCCGGCGCGTATGAATTTTCAGGATTGCCAGTCGCCCCCTGAGATCCGGCCTGGGTATGACGACGCGGCGGTCGAAGCGCCCCGGGCGCAGCAAGGCGGGATCCAGTACGTCGGGCCGATTCGTGGCTGCGATCAGGATCACGCCTTCGTTGCTCTCGAAACCGTCCATTTCGACCAGCAGCTGATTGAGCGTCTGCTCCCGCTCGTCGTGTCCACCTCCAAGGCCCGCGCCACGGTGGCGGCCCACGGCATCGATTTCGTCGATGAAAATGATGCACGGCGCGTTCTTCTTGCCCTGCGCGAAGAGATCCCGAACGCGAGAGGCCCCGACCCCGACAAACATCTCGACAAAATCCGAACCGGAGATCGAGTAAAAGGGTACGGCCGCTTCGCCCGCGACGGCTCGCGCGAGCAGCGTCTTGCCGGTACCCGGCGGACCGACGAGCAGCACACCTTTTGGAATACGGGCACCGAGTCGGGTGAACTTCTTCGGCTCCTCGAGGAAGCTGATGATCTCCTCTAGTTCGGCCTTGGATTCTTCAATTCCCGCGACATCCTCGAAGGTCACGCGATTCTGGTTCTCGGTCATCAGACGCGCCTTCGACTTTCCGAAGCTCATCGCCTTGCCGCCACCCGACTGCATCTGGCGGATGAAGAACAGCCAGAGCCCAATGAGAAGCAACATCGGAAACCACATCACCAGGATCTGGCGCCAGAAACTCCCCTCTTCTTTGGGCCGCGCCTCAATTTTGATGTTCTGGTCATAGAGCCGGCTGAGAAGATCGTCGGTAACAACCGGTGCGAATGTCGTGAAGCCACCGCCGTTGGTGAAGTGGCCGCTGATATTTCCCTCTTCGATCTCGACGGATTCGATCTCTCCGGTCTCGATCTTCGCGAGAAACTCACTGTAGGGAAGCTGGGGGTCCTCGGGTTGGGTCTGGCGCAGCATGGTGACGAGCAGCAGGATCATCCCCACGATGACGACCCAGAGAACCATGTTTTTGTAGAGCTGTTGATTCACCCACACCCCCAAACGAAATTTTGGCCATACCCGCGGCCTCGGCCCCGACAGAGCCGATCGGGACAAGCCCTGCCCGCGCGTTTTGCGCAGTGGCAACCCCGCGTCGCTAAAATTTTGCGCAGTGGCAACCCCGCGTCGCTAAAAGACTAGCACGGGCTATCGACACCCACCGCGCCCAGCCGGTTCGATCGGGCCGAGCCGAAACCCGTTGCGATCGCGCTCGAGCCGCGTACCGCCTGGCAACTCGAGCCGCGTCCCCGGACGCGCCGTGCGGAGAAAAGCGAGCATCCGCTCGAGGTGCACCCGCGTCACGTCTCGTCCTCCACCACATCGCCGCAACCCCCAGCGCGCGAGCCGGCGAGCCAGCGCCTCGGGAAGTTCGTCCCAACCCTCCGCGCGGGCTCTCAACCAGCCACCCTCGGGCGTGAATCGCGCCGCCGCCTCCCGTTCGACCAGCGTGCCGATCCACTCCGAGTCTCGCCTCTGTGCTTCGGCCAAATTACCTACAGCCATGAGCAACTGTTCGTTGAAGTCCCTGGCCAGCCCGGGCAACCAGCGCAACCGCAGGCGGTTGCGCGCGTAGGCCACGCTGCGGTTCGACCGGTCCTCGCGCCAGGAAAAACCCCGCTCCGCCGCATAGGCTTCGATCTCTGTCCGAGTTACGCGCAACAGCGGGCGCACCACCACTCCGTCGCTGGAACGCTCGGGGATGCCGCCCAGGCCGTCGGGTCCCGACCCGCGAAACATGCGCAGCAAGACCGTCTCGGCCTGATCGTTCGCGTTGTGGGCTGTGGCGATATGCCCACAGGAAGCTTCCACAGCCATCTCTCGCAGGGCCCGGTAACGAAGGGTCCGCGCCGCTTCCTGGAGCGTCGGGCGCTCGCGGCTCGAACGGCCGACGCGCAGCTGTTCGGGCTCGGCCCGGCGGCTGAAAGCGGGCACCCCGAGGCGCTCCGCAAGCTCGAAAACCGCCTGCTGATCCGCTTCCGATTCATCCCCACGAAGGCCGTGATTCACATGCCCAATCGATACTTTGAGGCAGTTTTCTCTAGTGATTTCTAGAAGTGCGTAGAGAAGCGCATTCGAGTCGAGGCCAGCGGAGGCCGCCACCAGAATGCTCTGGCCGTTCAGGCCCAGTGCCGCCACCGCGCGCCTCGTCTCGCGGATCAACATGCACCAAGCTTAGTACGCCGGAAGGCGAGCCGGGCCTGAGCGCGGCAAGCTTCAGAAGCATCGGCTTGCGAAAATCAATTCGCGGTGAGCAGGCGCAGCCGATTGCCCACGCGCTCCGCGTAGTCCGCCATGCCGCCCACATAGTCGATCAGCTTGTACCAGAAGATGGCCGAAATCCCGAGTTCATCCTCGATGCCGAATAGGAGCCGTTGAACGCGTTCTTCGAGTGCATCGGTATCGCTCTCCATCCGTGACAGCTCTTCGATCATCTCGTCCACCCGCGCCACTTCGCGGCCGCGAAATCCGGTCTCCACCAGTTCATCCAGCTCGTTGATCACGCGCTCGGCTTGTTCGCAGGCAGTCACGACGCGTCGAACCAACTCAAGAAACGCCGAGGCGAGTTCCTTGGGAACGACCATGCCCCGCATGTCGGCGAGTGCGGCGATGTCCTGGGCAACATCGGCGATGGAATCTTGATAATCGAGGATCTCGAGCATGTCCCTGCGCTCGACGGCCAGAAACATGCGCTTGGGAAGATGGCTTCGGATCTCGTTCTTGATCCGATCGGCCTCGTGCTCCAATCGATCGATCTCCTGGCGCCGCGTCGCGATCGCGGCCGCGTCGCCGGCTACCATCTCCTCGAACAGCGGCAGAATCTGCCGCGCACATTCGACAGCGGCCCGCATATGTTCCTGCATCGGGCGAATTGGCGAATGGCCAAAAAGGTTGGCGATCAGTGACATGGCCTAAGCCTCCTAGGCAAGCAGCCCTTTAAAGAAGTAGAAGAAAACGATCGACAAGGTCGCCGCAATGGGGAGGGTCGCAACCCACGACACCAGAATCCGCCCCACCACGCGCAAGTCGAGCGCTCCGATCCCACGAGCGAGTCCGACCCCCAGCACGGCTCCGACCAGGATATGGGTGGTCGACACCGGGATGCCAAATCGAGAGGCCAACACGATCGTCAATGCGGCCGCCAGCTCGGCCGAGAAGCCGCGGCTCGGCGTGAGTTCGGTAATCTTGCGGCCCACGGTTTCCATCACCCGATAACCCCAGGTCGCAAGCCCCACGACGATGCCGATCCCGCCGATCATCAACATCCAGATCTCAACCGGAGCCTGCTGACTGAGATCCGCACCACGCACCACACTCACGACGGCTGCGAGGGGGCCGATCGAATTGGCGACGTCGTTCGAGCCGTGAGCGAATGCAACCGCGCAGGCGGTCATGATCTGGAGCACCACGAAGATCCGTTCCACCCCCGCGAAACGATTGTCCTCGATCCCCCCGCTTGCGCGTTTGACGCGGTTAATCGCCCACCGCCCCGCGCATGCACCCGCAATCCCAATCCCGAAAGAAAGCGCGAGTGCCTCGGGCAGGTCGTAGTTGAGATCGAGATTCTGAAGCCCCTTGAAGAGCGTGACGAGGGCGATCACGAAGGTCACGAAGAAGAAGAAGAACGGGCCGGTCCGCCGTGCGGATTCGAACGGGTTGTCGCGGTCGAGAATCAAGTAGCGAATGAGATTGAACAGCAGAAACGAGAGCACCCCGCCGATGAGCGGCGACGCCACCCAGGAAGCCAGGATCTGGGCGACTTTGCCCCAATTGACTGCATCGACCCCGAGCGCGACCGCGCCGAATCCGATGATCGCGCCTACGATCGAATGGGTGGTCGAAATGGGGAGGCCGTAGGCGGTTGCGACAGCCAGCAGCGTCCCTGCAGCTGCGAGTGCCCCGAGCATTCCGTAGAGCAGCAGTTGCGGGTCCGCCTGGAGGAGCTCCATGTCGAGCATGTCTTTGCGGACGGTGTCGGTGACGTGGCCACCCACGAATAGCGCGCCCGCAAGCTCGAAGACCGCGGCCACGATGACCGCTCGGCGAATCGTCAACGCGCCGGAGCCGACGCTGGTCGCCATCGCATTGGCGACGTCGTTCGCACCGATCGCCCACGCCATATACATGGCGAGCCCGCCGGCCAACCACAGAATCATGGGGATTCCGAGCAGGCTCGCGTCCAACGTATTGCCCCCCTGGCGGGCCGAACCGCACGCGAAGGGCGGTCATCGGTACCCGGCGCAGATTACACCATCCGAAGCACCACGCCGCCTTGGCGCTAATCTCTTCGCCATGACCCATCGACGAATCCATACCGACAATGCACCGAAGGCAATCGGGAGCTACTCCCAGGCGATTCGAGCCGGCGAGACCGTCTACCTCTCCGGCCAAATTCCGCTCGACCCCGCCACCATGCAAGTGGTGGAGGGGCCGATTGAGCAGCAGATCGAGCGCGTTTTTGAAAACCTCAAGGCAGTCGCTGAGGCGGCCGGGGGGGCTCTGGGGAATATCGCGAAACTCACCGTCTACCTGACGGACCTCAGCCACTTCCCGCACGTCAACGAAGTCATGACGCGTTTCTTCAAAGAACCTTTCCCCGCTCGCGCGGCGATCGGCGTGGCCGCGCTTCCGCTGGGTGTCGCCCTGGAAATCGACGCGATTTTAGTACTCGATTCATCGCAGGAGTACTCCTACTAAGAACTCGATCCAAGACTCACGAAAACACTGAAAGCGTGCGCGCCAACGCAATGAAAACACGCGCGAGCACACTCATTTCGCATCGTGAGTCAGGCCCCTTAGGCTCGCGTTCGGAGACGCGTTACTCTACATAGCCGAGGCCTCGCAAGGCCTCGAGTTCCGCGGCGGATGGAGTCTCGATTCCCTCCGCAGAACTCGCCAAGCCGATTTCATCCATTAAGCGTTGGACGTCTTTGATCAGCGAGCCGCTGATTTCGGGGCGCAACGCAGCCAGATCGGAGCGCTCCGAGGGGTCCCAGCTCAAATCGTAGAGTTCCGCGGGGTAGCGCTGAAACCAGATCAGCTTGAAGGGCCACCGCGTCAACGCAGCCATGCTTCCGAAAACCCGATCGCTCGGCCAGCAACCCGACCGCTTCGCATCTCGGGTTGTTTCCGTGGGCTCGAGATCTTCTCCCCAGTTCTCAGGTACCTTCAATTTTTCGTCGCTGTAGACGGCGAGCAGGTCGACGACGGGCCGGCTGACCTCTGAAGTGCGGATCGGCAGCGGTCGCCCGGCGATTTCCGGTGGAATTTCCGTGCCGGCCCAGCTCAGCACCGATGCTGTAACATCTACAAGTGTCACCGGTGCTTCGATGCGACCCGGCGGCGCATCGGGAAGCCCGTGGACGGCCAGAGGGATGTTCAAGACCGGTCCACGAACACTGAACTCATGGTCGAGCAGTCGATGCTCGCCGAAATGCTCTCCGTGGTCCGCCGTTGCCACGACGATCAATGGGCCCTCCTCTGTCACCTCTCGCGCGATCGCTGCAATCTTCCCGAGCTTGACATCCGCTGCCGCGACATCGCCCAGATACAGTCCGTGCAACATTTTCAAATCTTCCGAAGATGGCAACCGGTCGCAGATCCTGTCTGGCGACACCTTCAACGCATGCGTCGTCCAAGAGCCTCCGACCGAAACACCGGGGTTGAGAAATCGGTTCTGCTCCCGATCGCGATAGGGTGAATGCGGATCGAATAGATTGACGAAAAGAAAAAACGGACGACTGCGATCCCACTCCGCAGCGAAGCTCGCAACCTCTTCAACGATGTCGAATCGAAGGCTGCCGGGGCGTTCATCCTCATCGATCACATCTTCGACCGTGATCGCGGAAAAGCGCTCGAAGCCCTGATCGAACCCGAACAAGCCGCTCACGAGCGGGTTTTCCGAGAAGCCAACCGTCTGATAACCCGCATCGCGCATCCGCTCGGCGAGCGTCGTGAACTCTGCGCGCAATCCCATCCGTCCAGCGATCCCGACACCGTGCCGGTCGACGCCGAGCCCGGTCAACAAAGACGCGTGGGAGGGCAGCGTCCAGGGCGAAGGAGCATAGGCGCGCTGGTAGAGGAGCCCCTGCGCTGCCAGGGCATCAAAGGCAGGGGTGGTGCCTTCGACCGCCCCATAGGCAGAGACAGCGTCCACGCGCAGTGTATCGATCACCACGAGCACGATGGATGGTCGCCGATCGCCCGGCTCCGGCGAACAGCCCCCGGCCAGCCAGATTGCGGACGTCAGGGCGATCGCCCTGCACCACGCGCTGCTCATCGGCCGTTTCATCGCAACGGACCTCACCCTCCGGCAGCCAAGATATCACGAGAGCTCGCTTGCTCTTCAGATCTGGCAACGGGGTTTCAAAAAGAAGGCCTGGAGCGCTCCTGAGCCAGCGACGAGCCCCGAAACGCAACCCATTACAAGCGCTGTGTGACCGGCGAGCGATCCGCCGGCCGCGCCAATTCGGAACCTGGGTGGCGGTCGTTGGGTAGAACCGCGGTTGAATGGTAGCGGTGGCTGGACTTGAACCAGCGACCTACGGCTTATGAAGCCGCCGCTCTAACCAACTGAGCTACACCGCCCCAATCCGTTCAGGCCGCCAGTAGCAGCACGGCATATTAGCGCAGGCAAGCTGGACTGGGTGGCTGTCGAAACTACTCGGCGGCAGGCTCGGCAGCGGGGGATGGCGCAAAGATCACGCGCTCGAGCGCTTCGACACGTTGTTCGATCTTCGCGAGAGAGGTCGCGTCCGACGTTCCGGGTGCGTTCGCATCCTCACCCACCAGCGACCCCGCGGACGCCGCAGCACCCAGCAAATAGCGGGTGACGCTTTCCGAGAGCACGCCGAGCTTGGGGATGATCTCACTGGCGCTGCCCGCCTGGATGAAGACACGGCGTGGATCGTCGGCTTTCCCCCCGACAACCGGCGCGCAACGCAGATCCAAACTCGCGCCATCGCCGAATTGGGTGTAGGAGCCGAACAATACGTACTCCGCACCGGCTTTTTTCCCCGCTGCGATGGCTTCTTCTCGGCTGGTTGCCGGCGCACCCAGCCGAATGATCAGGATCTGCTCGCTCTGTTCCAGGCGGGCCGCGATCATGTCGGTAAGGCCCGCACTGAGGTGGCTGGTCTCAGAGAGAGAGCTGTTGATCAACACGGGAAACATCGCGACCCGGACGATCTCCGCGTGGGCCGCGCGCGGCGGGCCGAGCCAAACCACTCCAACCACGAGAGCGACGAGCAGTCCAGTTCGCACAGGTTGCACAGAGATTCGCTCCGGTTAACGAGCCCCGCTTTGCCGGGGCACCGTAAGTTCGGGGGAGGAATACCGATCGAGGATCGGTGGGTCAAGCGGCTCGAGGGTCCGGCGAGTTCGGCCGCTAGCGGGGGAAGCTCTCGCTTCCCTTGCGGCGGCGCGCGCCCCCATTCTGGGCCCCACACCTAGCCGGGCGGGTTGGTGGGCAATCGAACGAGGAAGGTCGACCCAACACCCAGCGTGCTGGTGACCTCGATTTCGCCCTGATGGTCGGTCACGAGCCGATGGCAGATCATCAGCCCCAATCCAGTTCCCTGGTCGGGCCCCTTCGTGGTAAAGAAGGGATCGAAGATGCGCTCGAGATCTGCATCCGAAATTCCACATCCGTCATCGACCGCTTCGAAGCACACGGCATCGCTGGTGCTGTCCGGGAAAACCCGCGCGCGCACCTCTCCCCCTTTCGGTGAAGCGTGGATGGCGTTGAGGAGAATGTTCATGAAGACCTGCTGGATGTGATCGCGGATCGCAACGATCTTGGGAAGGCCGGGAGCCTCATCGATGCTGAGCCTGACCTCTGCCTTGTTGGCCTCGCGATCGAGTAGCCGCACGACTTCATGGAGGAGATTCCCACAGTCCACCAGCACTCTGGGGTCACCATTTCCGCTAGCGGAACTACTGCCCCGACCGAGCCGCCGCATCGTGTCGACCAGTCTCCGAATTCGATCGACTTCTTGGCAGGCGAGTTCGTGATAGCTGCCCCAAAACTCGCTGTCATCCTCGAAGCGCTTGCTCGACGCCATACTTATAAAGGTGTGTATCGAAACCAGTGGATTATTGATCTCGTGGGCGAGGCCTGCGGCCAATGTTCCGAGCGTCCCGAGCCGGTCGGCGCGCACGATTTGCTCTCGCGTCCGGCGCAGATCTTCAACCATCCGAGCATTTTCGATCGCCACCACTGCGTGGTCCGCCAATCCTTCCAACAGCGCCCGGTCATCGGCGGAAAAACACGCACCGCCGCGTCGGTTGTCGACGGCCAACGCCCCGATCGTGCCATTTTTTCCGATCAGGGGTGCGACGAAGATCTGTTCGGCCGCAACTTCCATGACCCAGTCCCGTATTGGAGCCTCCAGCGCGAGCGCCTCATCCATTGAAAGCGTCTGTGACTCGCCGGCACGGAGCGCCCGAACGAACTTTGGAGCGCGATCGGGATCGATCGCGAGAGAAGCCAGCGATTCATTGACGGGGCTGTCCTGCGGCGCGAGCCTTCCCCAGGACAAGACAGCTTCTTTCTTCCCGAAGAAGAGAATGCCCGCCGCGTCGTATCCGAGATCTTCGATCACTGCTTCGAGCAATAGATCGAGAAGCGGCTCGATGGCGAGCTGTTGATTCATCGACTTCGAGATCCGATTGAGCAGCGTCAATTCGCGGAGAAGTTCCTTGCGCTCCCTCGCGAGCGCGAAACGTTCGATCCCGTTGCGCAGCGTGATCCGCATGTCTTCGGGGGTCCAGGGCTTGGAGACGAACCGATAGATCGATCCGCTGTTGATGGCACTCTCGAGGGTTGCTGCGTCACCGTAAGCGGTCACGAGGATCCGGATTGTCGACTCATCGAGCTGATGGACCGCGGACAGGAATTCGACGCCCGTCATGCCCGGCATGCGATGGTCGGAGAGCACCAACGCGACAGGCCGCTGACTCAACATCTCAAGCCCAGCGGATGCGTCCGCCGCGGTTAGAATTTCGAACTCACTGCGGAATGTCAGTTCGAAGATGCGGAGATTTTCGGATTCGTCATCGACGTAGAGTATTGGGAATTGGCGATAATCCACTGCCCGATCGGTTCTCGCTCTCGCCATTTCCGCCCCGCCAGAAGGCTGCGCGCCAAAGACCCTACTGACCCCGAAGCGACTTTCGCCAAGTCGTGGCCGCCGGCCACCCCCCCAATGTGCGCTTCGGCCGCGTGTTCGAGAAGGTTTAGAAAAACTTGGCCCACACAACTCAGTCGCGTACTCTGGCACGCTCTATTGGCGCCTGCAGGCGCAACAGCATTGCTGGAAGCAGCAGAAGGTCTGCTAGCAGGCACAAGACCATCAATCCCGCCGTCAGGATCCCGAGGTGGCGGATAACAGCAAATCTTGAGAAGGCGAGCACGGCAAATCCCAGCGCGACCAGGATCGTCGTGTAGACCAAGGGCGGCGCTACACACCGGTAGGTCGACTCTAGCGCGGCGGGTGCGGTTGCACCGGCCTTCCAACGCGCGGAAAATCCTGTAACCGCGTGAATGCTATCATCCACTGCGATCCCGAATGCAAGATTGCCGATGATGACGGTTCCGGCATCCAGTGGGATACCGAGCAAACCCATCGCGCCGAATCCCATCGCGATTGGGACCAAATTCGGCACCAGGGCAATCCAAGCGATCCGCACCGAGCGAAAGAGTGCAAAGAAAAGCCCCGCGATGGCCATGAATGCGAACAGCAAGCCCCTGAGCTGGCCGAACGCGATGGCGTCTTCTGCGCGAGCAAATTCGTACATGATTCCGGTGGTGCGAGCCGTGTAGCCTGTCGCGCCGTTTTCCGCCCACCATCGCTCCGCCTCTCTCGCAACTTCCTGGAGCGCCCCTGAACGGTTGTCGTCGACCCGCAACAGCAGATTCGCCGCCTTCCAATCCGCGGTGATGAGATCGCGGACGTATGGCTTCGACTCGAGGAGCACCAGATACTGGCTGATCAACGCCTTGTCTTTGGGCAGTGGCAGTGTCGAGTCTTCCAAAAAACCTCCGTGTAGCTGTCGCAGCGGATCCGCGATCGAGACGGAGCGTCCGACGGCGGGCAGCGATTCCAGATAGGTCGACAGGCGGTCGATCGCCAAAATCGCCTCCCGGGTATTCACCGTGGAGGCCTCCGACGCTTCGATCACGACATTCAAGGGGCTGATCCCCGACAAGCGATCGCGAATGTTTCGGTAGGCGACTCGGATCGGGTCGTCGGGTTGAAACCACAGGATCACATCCGTCTCGACTGCCAAGCGCCCAAGCCCCACGAACGCCCCCATCATGGCGGCGAGCCAAGCGATCAACACGCCGCGGCGATGGCGGCGGACGAAGCAGAGAACCCGCGGCGTCGCCCGATCGCATATCCAGCGTTGAAATCGAGCCTCGCGAACCGGCAGAGGCCAGAGTGTCAGTGCGGCAGGGCCGACGGTCAGCGTCGCGGTGAGGACCGACAGAACACCCAGTGCACCGAAGATTCCGATGTCCCGAATCGCATCGATGCGCACAAAGGACACAGCGAGAAAGCCGAGGGATGTCGTGAGGCCCGACAAGGCGATCGGGAATGACACTTCAAGCAAGGCTTCGAATCGCTCGTCTTCGCTCACGTTGGATACGGCGTTCAGGAGGTGCACCGAATATGCGCATCCGAGCGCGAGCAATACCGAAGGAAGGACGGCCGTAGTGATTGTAATCGGCACATGGAGCGCGCCCATCACACCGAACATGATCCAGATCCCGAGACCACTCGAACAGATGGGAATGAGCGCGGCTCGCGCTTTTCGGAATAACATGGCGAGTATCAAGGCGATGACCGCTATCGTCAGGGGGATGAAGAGTGCGAGTTCTGAGCGAGTGCGGGAATCTGCGGCAAGCCGGAATACCGGGACGCCCGAAACCCATACCCGCAATCCCTGGGTTGCCTTCTCCACTTCTGATAGGATCGAGCCGTAATGCGCCTCCGCGCCTCGTTCCAACACCAGGTTGACCGAAAACGCGCGCTCATCAAACGACACCAGCGTTCGGGGAGCGATCCGATCGGCGCGCACGCGTGCCGCTAACGCCCGCAGCTCTTCTGGAGACTCGGGAACGCCATTCGCGAGGGCGGGATCCAGAGACAGGTCACCGTTCGGTGACGCTTGGATCAACGGCACCGTAGATAGACTGTCGACCCGCCTCACACCTGGAAAACCCTGGAACCTCTCGGTGATTCGAGCAACCTCTCGAAGAGTGGCCGGATCGAATGGAGTGTCGCCATCGATCAGAAGAGTGAGGATTTCATCGCCACCAAAGCGGCGCTGCGAGTCTTGATAGAACGTCCAACTCGGGCTCGAGCGATCGAGCACACTATCCGTAGAGGTCTCGACCCGCAGTCTCGCGACGCCAAAGCTGGACACGACCACGATCGACACCCAGACAATCAGCACCCGCCGCGGCGACTGGAGGCCCAGGCCCACCAGCGCTCGCGGAATACGGCTACGGAGTTCGAGGCTTCTCATCCGGTCGACATCCGCGCCCGACCTCGTTTCTGCAACGCGCCGGGAGCTCGAACCCGCACTCTATTGACGAGGCGCGCGCTCTCCGCAACAAGAGCCTGAAAGGTACTGAATTTTATATCGCTTCGGAATTAGGCGAGCGCGCCGGAGAGAGCGGCAGACGCACGCTGAAGCGCGTACCCCGACCCACTTCCGAGTCCACTTCGAGTTCACCGCCGTGCGCAACGACAATCCTCCGGCTGATCGAGAGGCCGAGGCCGCTACCTTCCCCAGCCGCCTTCGTGGTAAAGAATGGCTCGAACAGCAGCGGCCTGGCGTCTTCGGGTATTCCGGGACCATCATCGGAGACCGTTACAACGACTACGCCATCATCGCAACGAAGCGATACTCGTATAGAACCCCCTTCTGGCGGAAAGGCTTCTGCGGCGTTCTTGATCAAATTGAGGAATACCTGGTTCAATGCTCCCGAATCTCCGCAGATGGTCGGCACACCGTCTTCAATGTCGAGCTCCACGCTAGCGTTGCGCTCCTTGAGGCCGTATTTCAGCAATCGAATCGTCGAGCGGAGACCCTTGCCGAGATCACAGCCAGACACCCGCTCGTGGGGCTGGCTGACTGCGGCGAAGTCGCGAAGGTCGCAGACGAGTGCGTAGGTACGTTTCAATCCGTCGCTCACAATTTCAGAAAGCTCGACCAGAGTGGCTGATAGATCGTCCACTCGACTCGATTGCTGTTCGGCTCGGAGTTCTTCAACCTCGCGCGCCAACCGCTCCGTGTCCCCGAAATCGAGTGAAGTAACACGATTTGCTAGGTCGCGAAGCTCTTTCACCGTCACGTCCATCGCGCGCGCCGCGTTGAGCGCAAAATTGACGGGGTTGTTGACTTCGTGAGCGATCCCTGCGGCAAGCTCGCCCACCGCGGCGAGCCGCTCCGACTGCACGAGCTGAACCTCCGCCTGCTTGAGGTCTCTCAATGCCCGCTCGAGGGTTTCGTTCCGATCAGCAAGAACCTTCTGGAGGCCCCGGACCCGCACCAGCGAACGTACGCGCGCGAGCAGTTCGCGCGGGTGAAAGGGTTTCGTGACGTAGTCATCGGCACCGCGTTCAAGCCCTTCGATCTTCATTTCGCGCTCGGCCTTGGAAGTCACGAGCACGACCGGAATGGCCTGGGTCTCGACGTTCTCCTTGATCGCCTTGCAAAGGTCGATGCCCGACATCTCCGGCATCATCACGTCACTGAGCACCAGATCGGGCGCCAACTCGCCTAGCGCTTCGAGCGCCTCGCGGCCGTTACTCGCGACGCGGACGCGAAACTCGCGACCCACGATCATCGACAGAAGCGCCCGCATATCGGGGTTGTCTTCCACGATCAACACCTCGGGAGCACCCGCCAGCGCCTGTTGGGCGCTCAAATCGACCCTCGCGATTTCGTGACTGCCTTCCCAACGCTCCATTTCGACCCATGGATCTGCGGTTTCGGCGCTGCGCCCCAGGTTGAAATCGGTTTCCATCGACTCGATGGAATGACGGAGCCCGAGTGACCCGCCGGAATCGTCGCTCAGCACCTCTTCGTCAGAATCGCCGTCTGGCTCACCGATCGGCAAGAGCAGGCGCATCGTGGTTCCCGTCCCCTCCCCTTCGCTCTCGGCCCAGATGCGCCCTCCGTGCAATTCCAGCATCTCCTTCACGAGCGAGAGGCCGATGCCGGTACCCTCATAGCGGCGGGTCATAGAGGCATCAACCTGGGCGAAACGATCGAAGATTGAATTCAATTTGTTCGCCGGAATACCGATGCCGGTATCCGAAACAGCGAGTGCGATCAACTCACCCTGGCGCTCCGCAGACAGCTCGATTCGATCACCGCGCTCGGTGAATTTCAATGAATTCCCCACAAGATTCACAAACACCTTCTCGATCGCTTCCGCGTCCGCATTGATCTCCGGAAGATCCGAAAAGCCTGTTGCGCAAATCTCGATGCCCTTGCGGCCCGCGAGTGCCTGAGCACCCGCCACCAACTCATCCACCATGGGCGCAAGCCACATCGGGCGCCGATGAATGGTGAACTGTTGGCTTTCCACCTTCGAGAGGTCGAGCAAGTTGTTGATCATCTTGTGAAGGCGTCGCCCATTGGTCTGCATGGTCGCCAACATCCGCTCGACCGCCTCCGGGAGCTTCCCGAATTCGCCCCCACGTAGAGAATCCAACGGCGCCAGAATCAAAGTTAGCGGCGTGCGAAGCTCGTG
>JACZVU010000001.1 GCA_022572485.1 Myxococcales bacterium | reverse complement strand
ATCCGATCGACGAGCAACCGACCATCCGACGCATGCAGAAAATCGCCAAAGAGCGAAAACTGGTCCTGCCCGTATCTTTCTTCGAGCGAGCTGGCCTCGCGCACTACAACGCCGTTGCGATCATCGACGCCGACGGCAGCATCGTGGGCCACTACCGCAAGAGCCACATCCCCGACTCTCCAGCCTACGAAGAGAAGTTCTACTTCAGTCCGGGTGACACCGGGTTTCGGGCCGTCGACACACGCTATGCGCGCATCGGGGTCGGCATTTGCTGGGACCAGTGGTTCCCAGAGGCCGCGCGCGCGATGGTGCTAAAGGGCGCGGATATTCTGCTCTATCCGACGGCCATCGGCAGCGAAATCCAAACACCGGATCTCGACAGCAAGGATCACTGGCAGACCGTGATGCGCGGCCACGCGGCGGCAAACGTCGTGCCCGTGATCGCGTCGAATAGGATCGGCAAAGAGTCGAGCGATGCGGTCGAATTGGAATTCTACGGATCGTCGTTCATCACCGACCATACGGGCGCAATCGTAAAGAGCGCGGACCGAAAGACGGAATGCGTTCTCAGCGCGACGATCGACCTCGAAGAGGTGCGCAGCTACCGGCGCTCGTGGGGTGTGTTCCGCGACAGAAGACCCGATCTCTACGGTTCGCTCCTGACGCTTGACGGACAACATACGATCCCCCCCCTCTGATCTGATGCAAATCGCAAATTTGCGGCAGCCTTCCGTCTACTCGGTGATCGGCACGGCCAGCTTCTTGCCGCTTCTGGTGTTACCCGCGATGGTAGGCGTCGGTCACTACGAACCCGCTTTCAGGGTCTCGATCGCGCTCTTGATCGTGTCGATCGCTGGCTTCTTCATTTCAATTTGCAAAACACCTATGAGAAGAGCAGAGGTGAAATCGTGAGTGACACCGATTCTCAACCCGACCCGCGCGACAACGGCTTTTACATGCCCGGTGAGTGGGTCGAGCACAGCTGCTGCTGGATGGCTTGGCCCTGCAGAGAGGGCGTGTGGGCCAACGCGAAACGAACGCAGCAAGCCTACGCAGACGTTGCCAATGCGATCGCCCGATTCGAGCCCGTCAAAATGCTCGCCCCGACCCACAAGCTCGAGGCCGCGCGCGCGTTGCTAAACGACGGCGTCGAAATCCTCGAGATGTCAATCGACGATTCCTGGGCGCGCGACTCGGGACCCAACTTTCTGATCAACGCTGCGGGCGCCCTCGCGGGGTCGACCTGGGAGTTCAACGCCTGGGGTGGGAAATACGATCCCTACGACCAGGACAACCTGATGGGATCGCGCATCCTCGAACTCGCGGGCGTTCCGCAATACCCATCCAAACTCATCGCCGAGGGCGGAGGCGTCACGGTGGATGGAGAAGGGACGGTCATCACGACCGAGACTTGTTTTCTCAACCAGAATCGAAATCCGAACTGGACTCGGGCAGAAGTCGAAGCGGAGCTCAGGCGCACACTCGGTGCGGAGAAGGTGATCTGGATCCCGGGCGATGTGGGCGATAAGGAGACCGACGGGCACGTCGACGGAATCGCCGCGTTCATCGAGCCGGGGCGAGTACTCGTGGAAATCAACTCGGACACGACCGACCCGCATTATGAGATCGGGCAGATCAATACCGCGGCATTGAAAAACCAAAAGGACGCGCGCGGGCGCGAGCTGCAGCTCGAATTCATCCAAGAGGGCATCTACCACCCCGGGGTGTGGAACGGCGGCTGTAGTTCCTACGTAAACTCTTACCTCGCGAACGGCGCGGTGATCGTTCCGGGTTACGGGTACGAGCACGACGGTGCCGCCGTCGAGACCTATCGCAGGCTGTATCCGCAACGCGAGATCGTCCAGGTACAGATCCACGACGTTGCGGTTGGAGGCGGCGGCGTGCACTGCATCACGCAACAGCAGCCCGCGCCGATCGCATAGAGCGCGTGTCCAACCGGCAGAAAATCGGCCTTCGCAAGGCGCCCTCAGCCACCAGAAAGCGCGGCAGGGAGCGCCGAAAGCTCTTATTGAAGGCCGCCTACGAGTTGCTGTGCGCGCGTCCGGTCGAAGACGTCTCGTTTCGCGACATCGCGGACCAAGCGGACGTCCCGGAAGGCTCGGCCTATCACTTCTTTGCGAATCGCTTCGACTTGTTTTCGACTCTCGCCAAGGAACTCAGCGAACAATTCATAAAAGCCCACCAGCGCAAGGTGCCGCCATCGCGGCGCAAGACCTGGCAGGCGCTCGCCGAGCACCTGGTCGATGTCGGTGCGGGCGTCTACGCGGAAAACCCGCCCGCCCGCCAGCTGTTGATCGGTGGCAAGACGCCACCCGAGGTCAAACAAGCCGACCGACTCAACGACCGAGCGGTCGGAAATATCATGTACGAAGTGTTCGCCGAACACTTCGAGCTGCCCGATACCGATGAAATGCGAAATGCGTTCTACTACTTCATCGAGATCACGGATTTGATCTTTACGCTGTCCGTGATCGAGCACGGCGAGATCACGCCCGCAATGCTCGCGGAAGCAAAGCGCGCAGGCACCGGCTATCTGAGTACATACCTCTCCGCGCAGGCGCGAACCGGAACTACACGAGATCCAACAAGGCAGCACCGATCACCGAACACCGATCGCGCGGCGGGCCGCTGATCCATGGGAAACGAAGTCGTCATCGAACCCGCGACAGAAGACGGACACTTATCCGAGATCAAAGACCTCGCTTACGTGGTTTGGCGCGACCACTATCCGGGAATTATTTCATCGGAACAGATCGAATACATGCTGCGAGAGGGCTTCAGCATGGATGCGTTGCGGCGCGATCTGACGCAGAACCAGATCCGTTTCGACTGCGCGCGGGTCGAAGGCGTGCTGATCGGATTTTCGGCCTACGGACCGCATTCCGATCCAGGCACACTGATGCTCCACAAACTCTATGTCGAAGCCGCGCAGCGAGGCAAAGGCTACGCGCGCAGGCTGATTGAAGTGGCGTGGGAACACGCGAGGGCCAATTCGCTCGATTGCGTCGTTTTGCGCGTCAATAAGCGCAATCGCGTCGCGATTGCGGCCTACGAGCAGATGGGATTTTCGAGTCGGGGATCGATCGTCACGGACATCGGCGGCGGTTTCGAGATGGACGACTACCTGATGAAACTCGACCTCTGACGAGAAACTCGGACGCCTACCACGGTGGATTGGATTGCCCAATTCCCGGAAAAGAGGCGGGAACGCTCGTGGTATCCTCCGACCTCGAACGCGAGTGTATTGGTATGACGATGCGTGTTCACAGCTTCGATCCCATCTCCAACCCGGCAAGTCGGGTGCTGATCCTCGGCTCGATGCCCGGGAAGGCGTCGCTGCACGCGGGGCAGTATTACGCGCATCCCCAGAACGCATTCTGGAAGATCCTCGGCGGTCTCTTGGGCTTCGATCCGGGTAACCCTTACGAGGATCGGATTGACTGCCTGCGCAAACACGGCATCGCGCTCTGGGATGTCATGCAGTCGTGTGTGCGCGAGACGAGTCTCGACTCGGACATCGAGGAATCTTCGATCATTGCGAATCCATTCGAAGATTTTCTGGCCGTCCATCCCGAGATCCGCAGCATCTGCTTCAATGGTGCCAAGGCGGAGACATCGTGGCGGAAGCACGTGCTTCCGAAGCTGCTGCAAGCGGACGACATCGCATACCACCGCCTCCCCTCCACCAGCCCGGCCAATGCGTCGATCCGCTACGACGACAAAGTCGACGCCTGGAGGGCCGCGCTCGGCGAATTGCCATCGTCTGCCTCGGGTAAGCGATGTTGATTTTCATCAGTCTCGAGCACGTTTGCGGAGACCCACCGGCCCGCACGCGCTTCGATGGCTCTGGTATCCTCGGGAGACCTCGAAGTATTGCAAAGGCTGGTGCGAATGAGTGCGGACCAAGTCGCGGAATGCGACCCCACACGATGCCCTCTCTGCGGTGAGTCCAATCGCTGCGCGCGCGCCGCGGACCCCGAAGCCAGGCAATGCTGGTGCATGAACGAGACCTTCCCGCGCAATCTACTCGAGCGGGTTCCCGAACAAGCGGTCCGACGCGCGTGCATCTGCGAGCGCTGCCTCCGGGATCACCCCGAAGCGAGCGTTGAATGACATCGAAACGACGAGACGATCCGAATGAATTCCGGATTTTCGGCGTGGTCGTAGAGGCGGAAACGGGCCGCCCCCTACCGAATCTCGTGGTGAGGGCGTTCGATCGCGATCTGATCTTCGACGATAAACTCGGCTACACGAATACGAACGACGATGGCCTCTTTGAAATCCGTTTTGGACCCGAGCGATTTCGCGACCTCTTCGAATCGAGACCGGATCTCTACCTGCGCATCTACGACCGGGCCGGCGTCCGCATGATCCACGAAACTACCGATGCAATCCGTTGGAAGGCATCGCATAACGAGGAATACCGGG
Source organism: Myxococcales bacterium (assembly GCA_022572485.1). Next base: position 47,856 of record JACZVU010000001.1, on the reverse strand, counting down.
TTCAGATCCCCGCAAGATCCCTTGTCTGAGCAGCAGTCAACGGGAACGCTGAATCAGGACTTCATCGCCTCTTCCCAGTTCAGCCCGTCGAACAGCTGCGTCGGAATCGACTCGATGTCCACGCCATCCAAACAGCGAAGGTTGATGTCGACGAGTTCTGGATCGCCTCGAGAGTGTCGGAACGGCGAAATCCCGCAGTTTTCACAAAAGTAATTCTTCGAAGTCATGGTTCCGAACTGGTAGTTGCGAATCACGGATTCGGTCGTCAACAACTTGAACTGCCCCGGTTTGACGTGCCAATGCAGATAGGCGGTCTTCGCACAAATCGAGCAGTTGCAGACCGCGACATCCTCGATCTCGCCCTTGACCTCGAAGCGAACCGCTCCGCAGTGACATCCACCCTGATAGATCGCCATTTCAGCACCCTCTCGTCGTGTACCAGATATGGTGACCCGCCCGAACCAACCGGACAAGGTCTCGAGGGGACTCAAACCGCCCCACCCGAAAATCGATTCGTGTTAGTCTTCCTGGCCGGATACGGCATTTCGCACCAAGTGCCGGGGAGAGTACACCGAGTAGGGTGTTGAAGGCGGCCAGGAGAATCCGACGTGGGAAACGAGAGTGAATACCACGACGCGATCATCACGCTGCTGGAGCTGGTCTGGGGCGAGGGGTTCATGGCCCCGGGCGGGGCCGGAAACATCGCGAAGATCGTCGACGGCGTCGATCTACAGGGCAAGCGCGTGCTCGACATCGGCTGCGGGATCGGCGGGCCCGCGTTCCTTCTCGCAAGCACCTACGGCGCAGACGTGGTCGGAACCGACCTCGAACCGCATCTGATCGAAATCGCGAAACAGAGAGCTGCGAAGCTCGGGCTCGTAGAGAAGATCAATTTCCGCGTCGTCGAACCCGGACCGCTCAGCTTTCCCGACAGTTCCTTCGACTGCGTGGTGAGTTCGGGCGCTTTTACCCAGATTGAAGACAAACTCGGCATGTTCAAGGAAGTGCAGCGCGTGCTCAAACCCGGCGGCGTGTTCTCGTGCTACGACTGGATGAAATCCGAAGGCGAGTACAGCGACGACATGCTCTACTGGTTCAAGCTCGAAGAATTGACCTACGCGATGGAGACCCCGGAGCGCCACGAGGAGATCCTCACAGAAGCCGGATTTGTCGACGTCGCGATCACGGACGCGTCCAAGTGGTACCGGGAACATGTGCGGCTGGAATACGAAAAAATTAGAGGCGAACTCTACCCTCGAATGCTCGAACTCTTCGGCAAGGAGCAGTCCGAGCACTTCGTCGAGAACTGGCGCGCGATGATGGTGGTCTGCGAGAAACACGAGATGCGGCAGGTCTACACGCGGAGCCGGAAGCCCTAACAAAGATGGCGGGCTTAAAGGAGAGGGGGGCGGCATCCGCGCGGACCCAATTCCGTCGCGAACACCGACCCCCGTTTGGCCACGCCTGACTTACAATCACAAGGAGAGTTTCACAGTGTTACTGGGGACTGAGACCCCCCGGAGCGCGGAGCGGTTCCCGAATTATGCAGATTTTTTTGCAGACGGGGAAAAATCAGCAAAAACGATGGGGTGGGCGCTGGAGTAGCGCCCGTCAGGGTTTCGGCGCGAACTCGGCGTCGAGGATCTCGAAGGTCCCGTCTTCCATCTCCGGGCGGCTCGCGAGTTCGTGGTCGAGGCAGCGCGCGGCCGCGAGCACGTCCGATAGCACGGGCTCGAGCAGCGCGAGGCTCTTCGGGCTCGCGGCGATCACAAGCCGCAGCGCCTCGCGTCCCATCGAAACCTCGGCGTCGGCTTTGCTCTTGTTGATCGCCGCCCAACACGCCACCGCAACGTCGAAGCTCGCATCGCTCGAAGGCGGCTCGATGCCCTGAAAATCCTGACTGCCGGGCCACGGCGCGCGGTGGATGCTCTGCTCGCCCTTTTCGTCCGCGAACACCCACGACCAGACTTCCTCCGTGATGTAGGGCAGAAACGGCGCAAACTGCCTGAGCAGCACATCGAGGCCCAGGCGCAGCGCCGCGACTGCCGATCCCCGGCCCGCCGCCTCGTCAGAACCTTCTGCGCGGGCCCGATTCTTGACGAGCTCGAGGTAGGTGTCGGTGAAGTGGGTCCAGAAGAAGCTCTCGGTTTCTTTCAACGCGACGGCGTGGTTGAAGGCTTCGAGGGAGCGCGTGTTGCGCTCGACGAGATCGCGGAGCTTTGCGACGAGCGAGCGGTCGAGTTCGTTCGCGATCGGATGCACGTCGGCGGTCTGTGAGAGCACGAACTTGCCCGCGTTGAAGAGCTTGGTCGACAGCCGCTTGCCGATCTTGAAGATCTTCGGATCGGCGGCGGTGTCCGTTCCGAGCCGCGCGCTCGACGCCCAGTAGCGCACAGCGTCGGCGGTGAACTGATCAATCAGCGGCAGCGGCGTCTGAACATTGCCTGCGCTCTTCGACATTTTCTTGCGATCGGGGTCGAGCACCCAACCCGAGATCAGCACGTTCTTCCAGGGGATTTGGTCCTCGTGGAGCAGCGCCTTCGCGATCGTGTAGAACGCCCAGGTGCGGATGATCTCGTGGCTCTGCGGCCGGATATCCGCGGGAAACAGTTTCGCGTGGCGCGCGTCGTCGATTCTCCAGTGGGAGCCAATCTGCGGCGTCAACGAACTCGTGAACCAGGTATCGAAAATATCGGACTCGCCCGCAAACCCGCCCGGCTGATCCCGTTGCTCGGCCGCGTAACCGTTGGGGACATCGCTCATCGGGTCGACTGGTAGCTGCTCGCGCTCGCCGACGATCGGATTCGCGTAGTCGGGGGCGCTGTCGTCGCCGAGCGGATACCAAACCGGGATCGGCACCCCGAAGTAGCGCTGGCGGCTGATGCACCAATCGAGCTGCAGCCCTTCGGTCCAATCGCGATAGCGCACCTTCATGAAATCCGGATGCCATCGGACCTGCTCGCCTTTTTCGAGTAGGGCCTGCTTCTTGTCGAGCAGGCGCACGAACCACTGGCGGGTCTGCACGAACTCGAGCGGGCGATCGCCCTTCTCGTAAAATTTGACAGCGTGCTCGACAGGCTTCGGCTCACCGAGGAGCGGCGCACCGTTTCCCGTCGCGCTGCCCGCGGGATCGCGCAGCAGTTCGGTGATCTTCTTGCGGGCCTGGACGACGTTCTTACCGGCGAGCTCCAAGTAGTAGCGGTTCGCGGATCCAGCATCGCGGCTCGGAAAATTCTCCGACCCGAATTCCACGGCGACGAGTCGCCCATCGTGGCCGATGAGCTGGCGCAGCGCGAGGCTCTCTTGGCGCCACCAGTCGACATCCGTCGAGTCACCGAACGTGCAGACCATCAGGATGCCGGTTCCCTTCGCGGGGTCGGCGACTTCACTCGGAAAGATCGGCACCGGCACGCGAAACAACGGGGTCAGCGCGTGCTTGCCGAAGAGATTCTTGTAGCGATCGTCATCGGGATGTGCGGTCACGCCGACACAGGCCGGCAGCAACTCGGGTCGCGTCGTCGAAATCGCGAAGCTGAGATCTTGTCCGTCGACGCCAAATTCGATGTCGTGAAATGCGCCGGTCTGTAGGCGATCTTCGACATCGGCCTGGGAGAGCGCCATCCGGAAATCGACATCCCACATGAATGGCGCATCGACGTTGTAGACGTGCCCCTTCTCGAAGAGGTCCCGGAAACTCAGCTGCGCGAGCCTCCGGCAATGATCATCGATCGTCGCGTAGGTCTGCGTCCAGTCGACAGAGAGACCCGTACGGCGCCACACTTCCATGAAGGCCTGCTCGTCTTCCTCGGTGACACCGTGGCAGAGCTCGATGAAGTTCTGGCGCGAAATCTCGCGCGGCCGCTGCTTGCGGATCTTCGCGGTCGCAGGTTCGAGTGCGAAGTTCGGCTCGTAGGGGCTGCGCGGATCGCAGCGCACGTGAAAGTAATTCTGCACGCGGCGCTCGGTGGGAACGCCGTTGTCGTCCCAACCCATCGGGTAGAAGATGTTGCGCCCGCGCATGCGCTGGAAGCGCACCACGGTATCGGTGTGGCTGTAGGAGAAGAGGTGACCAATATGCAGCGAACCGGAGACCGTCGGCGGCGGGGTGTCGACGACGAAGGTCTCGTCGCGCGAACGCGTGGGGTCGTATCGGTAGGTTCCCCAGGCCTCCCAGCGATCATCCCAGCGCTTCTCGGCTCCGATCGCCTCGAAGTGCTTCGGGAGGGTCTCGGGGTCAATCGATCGCACGCGCTGGTTGTCGGAACTCATCTCGGGCTCGAAAAAGGCTCGGAAACAGGAAAATCGCGACGGGCTAAGGGGGTAGCATAAGCGAGCGGGCGAAGGCGTCAGGGGATCCTAAAATAGATCTTCCCCGCGGGGCCTCGACTTTAGCGGCCCCAGAGCCTTGCGGACGCGGGGGCCGACCGATAGTTTCCCAAATCCCCTCAACGAGGGCAGGAGTATCCAATTGGCCAAGCTATCCCAGGTGTTGCGCGATCAGCGCCGCATAAAATTGATCGTGAAGTACGCCGAAAAGCGCGCTGCGCTGCGCAAGCGCCTGAATGATCCGAACGTATCGATCGAAGAAAAATTCGAGATCCAACAGGCATTCGCGAAGCTCCCGCGCAATTCATGTCCGACGCGACTGAAGCGCCGCTGTGCGGTTTCCGGTCGAGCGCGCGGTTTCTACCGCAAGTTCGGCATCTCGCGAATCGCGCTGCGCGAAATGGCCCTCCGCGGCCAGCTGCCCGGCGTCCGCAAATCGAGCTGGTAGGAGCGCACCGTGAAGCCCGGCATCCATCCCGAGTACCGCAAGGTTCTGTTCATCGACAGCGCTACCGGGGAAGAGTGGGTGACGCGTTCGACGATAACCGCGAAGGAGACGCGCGAAGTCAACGGCGAGGAGATCCCAGTCGTCAAGCTCGAGATCTCGTCCTGCAGCCACCCGTTCTGGACGGGCACGATGCGCGAACTGGATGCCGACGGAAAGATCGACCGCTTCCGGCGTCGCTACGCGACCAAGAAGTAAGAGAGCGAAATGGCGCGCCGCTGCGAGCTCACCGGCAAAGAGAGCCTCTACGGACACAACGTGTCCCACGCCAAAAACCGAACCAATCGGCGCTTCGTCCCAAACCTGCAGAAGGTGACGCTCCACAGCGACGCGCTGCGCAAGGACATCAAGTTGCGGATCTGCACACGCGCCCTGCGCTCGGTGCAGTGCAACGGCGGCCTCGACGCCTACCTGCTGTCCCGGAACGACGCGAAGCTCGCGCCGGTCGGCCTCAAACTCAAACACCAGATCCAGAAGACGCTGTCAGCGCCGAAGAAGGCGACGAAGGCGGCCTGAGTTACCATCCCCGTCGGAAATGACGGGGTTTCGGTTTCTACACCTCGCTGACCTCCACCTCGAGACGAGCTTCGGCGGTCGAGCGGCCACTCGCGAGCGCTTGCGGCGCGCCGCGCTCGAAGCCTTCGAGAACGCCGTCGACTATGCGATCGACCACCGGCTCCACGCTGTCCTCGCCGCCGGCGATCTCTACGACGATCCACTGCTCTCGCTCCAGACGGAACTCGCAATCCAGCGGCAAGTGCAGCGACTGGAAGAGGCCGGTGTCTGGTTTCTCGCGGTCTGTGGAAACCACGATCCGGGCGGCCCGCGGCACCGCTCGATCCGGCTGAGCCTCGAAACCGATCCGTCCGGCGCGCCACGCGAGCGGGTTCACGTGTTTCGCGATCGGCATCCGCAGCACGTAACCGTCACCGATCGAGATGAAACACCCGTCGGTGTGGTCATCGGGGCCGGACACCCGAGCGACGCCGAGGGCGAGAACCTCGCGGCGGGCTTTCCGGCCGTCACGACGGACCTCCCGTTGGTCGGCCTGCTCCACACGCACGTCGAAAGCACGCCAGCAGCAGGCCAGCATGACCGCTACGCGCCATCGGGGCAGCGGGACTTCGAGCGCGCGGAGTACAGCTACTGGGCGCTCGGGCACATCCACAGCCGCCAGTGCGCGGTGCGGGGCCAGCCCGTCCACTACGCGGGAAATCTCCAGGGCCGCAACCCGCGCGAGACCGGCCCGAAGGGTGGACTCGTCGTAGAAGCGCAACCGGGTGTCGCCGCCGAGCCGCAATTCGTGCCCTTCGCACCGGTGCGCTGGGAGAAAGTGCAGGTCGATCGGATCGCGGATTGCACTTCCGTTCATGCGCTGGTCGCGCAGCTCGCCGAAGTGGTCGGCGCACTTGGCGCGGCCACCGACGAACTCATCGTTCGCATCGAGCTCTCGGGCGAAACGCCCTTGGCACCGATGCTGCGAAAATCCGAAGAGCGCGAAGCGATCGAACAGGATCTTCAGACGACGACCGGCGTTCTCGAGATCCAGCTGCGCGACGCGGGCGTGGTTCGACCGATCGATCGGCGCGAACTGCGCGAATCGCCGAGCGCGGTCGCGGGCGCTCTCGAACTGATCGAACTCGCGCAACACGACGACGTACTGCTCGAAACACTCGCGCCCGATGAACTCGCGACAGCCGTCGACGCGAGCGAACGCGTCGCCTATCTGCGAAAGCTACTCGCCGGGTTGCCAGAGGAGTTGATCGAACGCAGCATCGCAGGAGACGAGGCGTGAGATTCATTCGCCTCGAAGCCGTCGCGTTCGGCCCGCTCGAACGGCGCACCTTTGCGGTCGACTCCGACATCGTCCTCGTGCACGGACCCAATGAAGCCGGAAAATCGTCCTTCCGCGCGGCCATCGAGACGATCCTCTACGGCTTCAAGCCCGCGAATCGCGACGAGCACCCACTCGCACAATGGGATCCCGACAACCCGCAAACGCTTCAGCTCGCGTGCGAACTCCGGCTCGACACCGGCGAACTGCATAGAGTGGAACGGGTGCTGCAAAAGACGGGCAAGTTGCGGCTTGCGAAAGGCGGCTCGGGTTTCTCGGGCAAGAGCCGCGGAAACCGCGCACTCCCCTGGGTGGACTGGCTGTCGCACAAAGTCTTCTGCGAACTCTACTCGCTCGAACTCGAGCAGCTCGCAAAGTTGGATGCGGGCACGCGGGCCAACATCGACGATCTCCTCATGCCGCGCACGAGCGCGCTTTCGCTGCGCTCACCGGCAGAGGTCCGGGGCACCTTGCGAGCGGACCGCGATAGGCTCTGGCGCCCCAGTAAGCGCGGAAAGTCCGCCGCGAGGCAGCTTCGAGAGCAGCTGAAAGAAGCCCGCGAACAACTTGGAAAAACCCAGGAGCGCGACCGCAAACTGCGTGGCGCGCGTTCCGAGCGAGCTGGGGTCGAGACCGAACTCGAAGCGCTGCGCGCGCGCAAGCGAGAACTCGAATGTGAACGCGCGGACGTATCGATTCTCGGCGCGCTCTTCGAATGGAATCGACGCCAGCGCGCGCTCGGGCCCGCGGTCGGTCTCTCCGCACTAGGAGATCGCCGACTCATCCGCCCGAGTGAGCTCGAGGCGGAAATCGAAGAACACGAATTACAACTGCGAGAGCCACGCGCTCGCCTCGCGCGAGCCGAGCTGTCGCTCGGCGAAGCCGCGGCTCGGGTGCTGGAGTGCTCGATGGAGATCGAGCGCGCGGCTGAGGACCTCTCGCGCTGGAACGCTGATTGCGAACGACTCGCCGAGCAGCAGCAGGACACCCGCAAGGCGCGCGAGCGCGCGCGCGATGAACTGCGCGCCGCGCTCGGCGGCCAGCCTGGTGATGCCGAACTCGCGGCTGCGGCCGCCGTACCGATCGAAGCGCTCGCAAGCGCGGCCACCGAATGGTCAGACGCGCGCGATGATGAATTCGCAAGCGCCGCGCCCACGCGCGACCGCGCGCGAACCTGGGAGGCGATCGCGGGTTGCGCGGGACTCGCGTTGCTTGGGTTTGGCTTCTATGCACAACTCGATGCGCGACTGCTCTTTGTGGGCGCGCTGCTGCTGATCGCCGCCCTGTTCGTCGGCAACTACGCCCGGCCGCGCGTTCGCAGCGAACCTCTGCCCGCGCCGCGCGAACTGGGCGCGCTGCTCGGCGAACTCGCGTTTCCGCAAGCGCTGTCGGCGAGCCCCGCAGCGCTCCAGCGACTCATCGGCTTGCTCGTTGGCATCCAGCGGTCGCTCGCAGATGCACGCAACCGCGAGAGCGCCTCAGCAGGGCTCAAGATCGAGATCCGTGCGCGAGAGAGCGCCTGGGGGGCGTTGTGCGGGCGCGTCGGTGTCGAGACCGGTGGAGACGGCGAGCTGCTCGTCGCGCGGCTGCGCGCCGCGCTCAAGTCCGCTCGCGCCGAGCGTGAAGAAGGCGAGCAGGACCGGCGCAAGCGCGAAGAAGCGCAGCGGCTCATCGACAGCGGGAAACCGGCGCTGAACCGCAAACTCGAGTACCGCGACAAACTTCATGCGGTCCTTCGGAATGCCGAGCCCCACTGCAGCGATCTCGAAGAGGCCTTCCGGCGTATCGAAGTACGGCGAAAAGAGGCGGAATCTCTGCGCCAGAAGGCATCCGACTTGCGCGAAAACCCGCGCTTTGCGGCGTTCGAACACGATCCGCGCGTCATCGCCGAGAATCCGCCCGTGGACGCGCCCTGGCTACCCGAGGTCAGCGCCGCACGCGACCACACGCTGGACAAACTCGACGAGCAACTCTCCGCCAAACAAAGGCGGCTCGGACAGCTCACCGAGCTGCTGAGCGGAGATACCGCAGGCGCGCTCTCCGACGCAGCCGACGCGGTCCGCGAGATCCGGGACAAGATCGCGTCTAGCGAACGCGAGCGCGATCGACTCGCACTGCTCGAATCGATCCTCGCACGCGCGGAGCACGAGTTCCGCGAACTCCACCAACCCGACGTGTTGCACCGTGCCAGCAGCTATCTCCGGCACATTACCAACGGCCGCTACCAACGCGTAGATCTGGTGGAAGGTAACGATTCGGAGCTTTACGTAACGCTGGAGGGTCGTAGCGAACCCATCAAGGTGGGTCCGCCAATCAGCCGAGGAACCCTGGATCAGATCTTCCTCTGCCTGCGCCTCGGCATGCTCGACCACCTCGACGAAGATCGTGAGAGGCTCCCGCTGATTCTCGACGATGCGCTGCTCCGCATGGACGATCTTCGGCGGCGCGGGGTCTACGCACTACTCGGCGATATGGCGCCGACACGGCAGGTGTGGATCCTAACCTGCAACTGCGCGCTGGCCGACGAAATCGAATCCGGTTTGAAGGTTTTGCGCATCAACCTTTGACCGCGCAAACTCCGCAAACCGTGCGATCATGCTCCGCACGGTGCTCGAATCGTTCGAGCCGAGGGGGCCACTGAATGGATGCCCGCAACAAGGTCTGTTTCGTGTCGGGCGCAGCCAGTGGCCTCGGCCGCCTCGCTGCGCAGCGCTGGTCGCGCGCAGGCGGCATCGTGGCCGTCACCGACATCAACGAAGAGGGGTTGCGCACGACCGCAACCAGCTGCGATTCCGCTCGGGCCTGGTATCTCGACGTCACCAACCGCCAAGAAGTGGAGGCCGTCGTCAAGGCCGTCGAGTCAGAGCTCGGCCCGATCGAGCGCGTCTACAATTGCGCAGCGATCTTTCCCACCGCGCTGCTGCTCGACCAGGATCCCGACGAAATCCACCGCGTGATGAACATCAACTACGGCGGCGTCGTCAACGTGAGCCTTTCGACACTTCCGCGGTTGCTCGAGCGGGGCCATGGTGCCTTGATCAACTTCTCATCGATCGCGGGTTGGATCCCTACGCTGCACTTCGGCGCCTACAACGCATCGAAGTCTGCGAGCGTGGCGTTTACGGAAGTCCTCTATCACGAAAACCGCGGCAAGGGCGTCCACATCTCGTGCGTCTGCCCGTCGCAAGTCGACACGCCATTGCTCGCGCAGGCCACCTCCAAACCCAAGATCCTCAAGACAGGCCCAGCGCCGATGCGGCCCGAGGCCGTTCTCGACGCGGTCGATCGCGCGGTCGATCGCGGGAAATTCTGGATATTCCCGGGCGCGCACACCCAGGCGGCCTGGCGGTTGCGTCGGTTCTTTCCATCGCTGATGTGGAAAATCGACCACGACGCCGAGGGGTTTTGACCCAATCGCCGACCGGCCAACACGCGTTCGTACACCAACCGCACCGAACGCTGCTCGCGCTCTCATTGCCGGTGCTGATTTCGCTGATCGCAGAACCGCTCACGGGGCTCGCGGACACCGCCTTCATCGCGCGGCTCGGAACCACACCGCTCGCAGGGCTCGGAATCGGCACCGCGATGCTCTCGGGCATCTTCTGGGCGTTCAACTTCCTTGGGATCGGCACCCAGACGGAGGTCGCCCGCGCGGACGGAACCGGTGCACGATCGCGCGGCCGCGATGCGGCCGGGCTTGCGATGACTTTGGGTGCCTTGCTCGGCTGCGCACTCGCGGTGATCGGTTTTCTTGGCCTTGAAGTCACGATGAACTTCATGAGCGATGACACCGAAATCCGCTCCGCGGCCGCCGTCTACTTGAAGATCCGCTTGCTCGGTGGCCCGGCGATCTTGATCACAATGGCGGCTTTCGGTGCGCTGCGCGGCCTGCAGGACATGCGCACGCCGCTCGCAATCGCGCTTTCGCAGAATGCGTTGAACATCGCGCTCGACGCTGTACTGATTTTCGGCCTCGGTCCGATTCCTCCTCTCGAAATTGCGGGCGCCGCGTGGGCAAGTGTCATCAGCCAGTGGCTCGCTGCACTCTGGGCCGTCGACGCTGTCCGGCGTCGCCTCGGCGTCCCCGGTCGAATTTACTGGAACGGTGCAAAAAATTTGCTCTCCACCGGACGCGATCTCTTCTTCCGAACGGGATCGCTGATTCTTTTCATCGTCTTGGCAACGAGAGCGGCCACGCTGCTGGGCGCAGACGAAGGAGCGGCCCACCACGTCATCCGGCAGTTCTGGATCCTGAGCGCGCTGCTGCTCGACGCATTCGGAGCGGCAGCGCAGAGTCTGATCGGCTTTTTTCTCGGCGCCGGTCAGATTCGCCACGCGCGACGCGCAGCCGCGATCGCCTGCCTCTGGGGAACGGGGATGGGCATCGCGCTGACGATCATCATGCTCGCCTCATCGGGTGCGGTGGCCACGGCCTTTCTGGCACCCGAACTCCACGGCATCTTCAGCGCCGCGTGGCTCGTCTACGCGCTCGCCCAACCCGCGAACGCGCTCGCGTTCGTGACCGACGGGATCCACTGGGGGACGAGCGATTACCGCTTTCTCCGCAATGCGATGATCGCGAGCACCGCAGCCGGTCTGATTGCCCTGTACTGGATCGACCCAGCGGGCCCGAACGCGCTCACCGCCATCTGGATCATCACCGCGGGTTGGATCGCCATCCGCGCGGCGTTTGGAATGGTGCGTATCTGGCCGGGATTCGACTCGGGTCCGTTGCAGCTCCCGCGCGGCGAGCGCTGAACCTCTACCCGAATGCGTTCCCGGGGAGGCCCTATCGGCGAACCCATCCTACAGGCTTGATCGAAGGCGCGAGGCGCGCTGGCGAGAACCTCCTTGAAACATCATTGCGGCATTCTGCTCTGGCGTCTGCTTTACTGGTTCGCGTCATCGGCAACCAATGCGCGCACCACATTTCTCGCTCTCAGCGGGTTCTTTGACGCTGAGAACGAGACCGGCAAAGCCAACCTTCTACGTACCCGCCAGACCCGCATCGTTAAAACAACGAAGGAGTCATCCATGAAGCGAAATTCGATTCACCTGGCACTGGCGGGATGCGGTGTTGCTCTCGCGCTGTTGGTGTTCGCCTGCTCGCCCGAAGTGGGAAGCAAGGCTTGGTGCGAAAAGATGACCGGAAAACCGAAGGCCGATTGGAGCGCCAACGAGGCCGCGGATTACGCCAAACACTGCCTATTCGACTAGGAGCCTGGCCCAAGATTCACGAAAAGACTGAAATGCGCGCTCCAACCTAACGAGAACACGCGCGAGCACCCTCAATTCACATCTTGGGTCAGCTCTTAGAGAGGGTCACGGAATCCGGTTACACCGATCCTCGTCAGGAACCGGTGCACGGTATTCTGCGGGACTCTCTAGCTGGATCGAGGCGCCATCGACACCGACTCCGCGTACCCTCAGTTCATCAACTCGTTCGGGTTGTGGATGACGTTGATCACCTTGAGTCGCCCCGAATATCGGCTGCGCGAAAAGACCACACGGCCGATCTTCTTGTACTTATAGTCGATGCGGGTCGTATCCGGCCCGTAGTAGAACGGGATCCAACCCTTGCCCGTCATGTAGGTGTTTTGCGACGTGGGCTCGCCGAGCAGTTTTCGGACCTCGCTGTCGTTCATCCCGATGGTGATCTGCGAGAGCGAACTGCCGTGGGGAATTGCCGCGATACCGGTCTCGGCTTTTCCGGCCGGAGAACCCTGGCTCGATGCACAACCCCATCCCGCTAGTGTGGCCAGCAAGAGCACTGCAAAAATTTTCCTAGCCATTGTGTTCTCTCCGATAATCCGCGATGTGCTGCATCGACCGACGGCCTTCGGCTGTGTTTTCCGGCGGAAAGAGCCTTCTCCAGAGGCGATCGAACCAACCGCCATGGAAATAGTACCTAAACCAGGTTTTGCGAACAAGGAATTCGACGACGCTCGCTGCGATCATCAACGCGTAGATGAGTTTTCCAGTAACGAGCGCCCATACCGACTCGGCACCGGTGAGCGCGAGAGACGCAATCACGAACGCGCTCGCCGCGAAAAAGACCGCCCATAGCTTGGTCACCTTGCGGCAATAGGCACGAATGAAGTCGGGCGCCTCCGGAACGAGAAAACGCGCCGCACGTTCGATGATCGAATCGTCGGATCGAAGGCTCACGTAAAACCAACTCACCAGGGTCAGATAGACAGCGCTCGGCACGAGCTGCAGGTAGAGGACATCTCCGGTGGACGCGGCCACCACGAGCAGGATGGGAATGCCAACGCTCGGCGCAGCGCCCCTCCGCAGAGCTTCGATCCCACGCCGACCCGGCAGCGCAAAGGAGATCGCCGCAAAAACCAGCAGCGCGGCGGCGACTCCCGAGACGCCAAAGCGCGACGTCGCAGCGGCAAGCGCGAAGGGATAGGTGACCACGCCCGCGCCGATGAACAAACCCAAAGTGCCGATGATGACCCAGTTGCACACGCGCCGGCGATCAATCGATTGCACGGAGACCCAGAAAATCTTTCAGGGGAAGCGGCTCGACTTCGCGCGCGGAGGGTACCTTGCCCAGGAGCTGCAGCGCCTGGGCGCGTACCAAGTTGAAGACCTCCTCGGTCTGCTGCATGACCTCTGCCTCAGAGCGGTCCGTTCCGATTTCTTTGGCGAAATCGATGTTCGTGAGCCCGTAATAGAAGTGGCCGGTATTCGCGCGGAAGTAGTCGCCTCGCTCGCAAAGCGCCGACTCTACCCGCTGGAAAAGATTCGAGAAATTTTCGAGAGCTTGCAGGATGTAGGACTTCAACCGAAGCTGGGTGTCCAGATAACCACGGTCGAGATGCTGGTCGCGCATGTAGGACGAAACCCAGAGGTTGTAGTAGGAAGCGATGTCGAAATCCCACTTCACGCAGGCGAGTTCGTAGCTTCCGTGGAGTTCGTAGAGATTCCGATAGAGAAGCATGGTCGCTGCGTGCCGAAATTGCATATATTGATCGTAGAGTTCGCAGCGCTCAGCCATCTCGACCCTGTCTCCGTCAACAAGATCGCGCCGGATCAGATCCGTCAGATAATCGTTTTCAAGCGCAATGAAATCACTGCCCGGGCTGTAAAGGGGGTCCGCAGACGTCGCCGCTTCACCCACCAGACCCCAGCGATCGGGATGAAAGAAGCGCTTGGTCCCGTAGGCGATCTGGGTGTAGCTGCCGATGTCGATATTCTTGGCGCCCACCATTAAATCGCGTACGGCACGATGCTCATCAAGAAAACTGCGGAAGCCCTCGGGAGCGCGCAGCTCCTTCATCTGCGCCATCCGCTTGCCAGTTACGCCGATGCTCATCGCGCCGCCGCGCAGCGGAATAAACCAGATCCAGTAGCCGGGATACCAGAAGTGGATGGTCGACAACCGCCGAGTGGTGTGGCGTACGCGCGCGCGAAATTCTTCTGGCCCCCATTCGTCGATGTCGGCGACGCCTTCGTAGCGCCCCCAGACCGAACCCAGGCGGTGGATCTCCTCCGCGACCTTCAGATCCTTGAGGCGTGCAAACAACCCGGTTCGCCCACCCGCATCGACGATCCAACGGGATTCGTAAGAAGCCGTCCTGCCGTCACTGGAGACCTCGAAACGATGGAGATCGCCTTTTTCACCAAAGGCGATCCGGCCGACGGTGGCACCGGTGCAGACGTGAACGCCGTCCGCTCGGTTCATGTCGAGCAGGTCGGCCTCCAGACGCGATCGATCGAGCTGGAAGGCGGGATGGAAGGGCAAATTGATGGTGCCGAGTTCACTCATCTCTTCGAGGGGTGCATCCCGGTCGGCGTTGTCGAAGAAGTAGCGGATGCCGTTTTTGGGCAGCTGGTTTTCGTAGAGGTATTGGGAGAGGCCCTGCCTGCGGATCAGGTAGTTGGCGGCGATCTCGACGGTGGCCTCACCGACTTTGTAGGAGGTTTGGTGCGCCCGCTCGAAAAGACCCAGGCGCAGCCCGGGTGCGGTCCGATGCAGTTGGCGCGCGAGCAGGTTTCCCGCGAGCCCACCTCCCACGATCGCAACGTCGAGTTGTTGGGAAGAGCCCGGCATCAATAGAGCCCGCCGTTGACCGAGAGGACCTGGCCGGTGATGTAGGAAGCCCCCGCAGACATCAAGAACGCTACTGCGGCCGCGACGTCCTCGGGCGTTCCGAGCCTCCGCAGCGGAACCATGCCCGCGAGTGAATCGGCGTCCATACCCTCGAGCATCTGGGTCGCGATCCAACCTGGAGCGACACAGTTTACGGTGATCTCGCGCTTCGCGAGCTCTTGCGCGAGTGACTTCGAAGCGCCGATCAGGCCCGCCTTCGAGGCACTGTAGTTGACCTGCCCGCGGTTTCCAGCAAGGCCCGACACAGACGTGATCGTCACGATCCTGCCACCGCGACGGTCGCGCACCATGGGCATCACCAGCGGATGGAGGGTGTTGTAGAAACCGTCGAGATTGGTCCGAATCACGCGATCCCAGGCGTCTCCTGACAAGCCCGGAAAGGGGCCGTCGGACTGAATCCCCGCGTTGCAGACCGCTCCCCAGTAGGGGCCGTGCATTTCGATGTCGGACGTGATGGCTTGCTTGCAGGCCTCGCGATCCGAGACGTCGAAACACAGCCCCGTCGCGCGCCGCCCGAGCGCTTCGATTTCCGCGGCGATCGATTCTGCCTCAGCCTTGCTCCGCAGATAGCCGAGTGACAGATCGAAACCATCACGCGCGAGCGCGAGCGCGATCGCGCGGCCGATCCCTCGGCTCGCGCCCGTCACCAAAATTCGGCGCGGAGCCTGCTCTGCTCGACGCTCTGTGCTCATTCGCGCACCTCACCAAATTCGCTCCAATCCTTGAAGAGATAGAGGTTTACGCGCCCTTCGACCAGGGCCTCGCCGCTCGACGCGGATCGGATCGAACAGTCGAACGCAACGAGTCCGCACTCTCCCATGTGATGCCGGGCCGTCACCTCGAGGAGATCTCCAGCCAAAAAGGCATCCCGGTGAATCTCGAGCCGGCGCGACCCCAGTAATAGACCAGGGCGCGGCGCTTCACCGCGGGTTCGGTTCGCGAGTGCACCGTGGACGGCCGCGCATTGCGCCATGTACTCGATGCCCACCCAGCTCGGAACGCTTCCATCGGAATTTGCGAACAGCGAACTCCGGTCGGCACTCGTCGCGCAAACCGTGTGGGTCGCTTCGTGCGCGAGAACCCGATCCAACAAGAGCATCGCATCGGCGTGCGGAACCAACTCGGAAATCGGAGGGAATGAACGCGTACTCACGATGCACGCTCCGGTAGATCGTTCCAGAAGTCAAAGAAATTGAACCACTCGTAGGGAAAGCGATGACAGTAGGTTTCGAGCAGGCCGACATACTGCGCGAGGAGTTCCTGCGCGCGCTTCTCGCGTTCGCCGCGCGGTATGGGCCCAGCTTCGCGCAATGGCCGCAATACGGTCCGATAGCGACAATCTCCGGTGCGCAGACAGAGTGCCATCAGAACAGGACAATCGAGCAAGCCCGCGAGCGTAAACGGTCCCATCGGAAAAGGCGCGCTCTCACCGAGAAACGTCACCTGCGCGCAGCGAGCGCGCTTCCCGGGAGCGACGCGGTCAGCGAGGATCACGACGAACTCTCCGCGATCGATGCAAGCCTTGATGTTGAACGCGGCGCTCACCGACGTAGGGTCGAGGCCGATTGCGCGGAGGTGCATATCGGGATCGAGCGCATTGAAAAACGAATTGATGCGTTCCGCATTTTTGTAGAAGACGACGACGTTGATCGTAAGATCGTATTTTCGAGACAAAAACCACAGCAACTCGAAACTACCGAGGTGCGCGCCAAGCAGCAGAGCGCCTTGTTTCTTCCGCGCAAATTCGAAAATCTCGTCACTGCGATCGTGCTCGATCGTATAATCGTCGAGCGCACCTCCCAAAACGACGGCTCGATCGTAGAGGTTCATCGCAAACGCGTAGAGGTGCTTGATCACACTGAGTGAATTGGGCGGGCAACGCAGCGTGGCACGACCCTCGGGAGTCGCCCAGACCCGTTCGAGATACCGGCGCGAAGCGCGCCGCACGCTCCGTGCGAACAGGAAGAAATAACAAGACGCACCCCAGAGAAGCACCTGCATGGGCCTTCTTCCAAAGTTTCGATGCATCCAAGCGGCAAAACGCAACGCACCGACACTCCCACGCTCCGCGACCTCTGACCAGTGAGCGGCCCTCATGCGGCAGAGCTCGCGCGGCGCGCCAGTAGGTTGGGAGATCGCAGCACCATACCCCCGAGTGCCTGAACGTAGACGCCAATCAGCCGGAGGTTGTCGCGCAGAAAATCGAAGTGCGAGAGGCCCTCGGCGTCATAGACGACCCTGGTGGGCAGGTTCCGAACCGGAACGCCGCACCAGTAGAGCCGGATGACCAATTGGGGATCGAACTCCATGTGCTGCCCCATTTTCACCGAATCGAGGAGTTCCACCGTCGCCGCGAGGGGGACTCCGCGGAAACCGCAGAGCGGATCCAACACGTCCATCGAAAGGGTGGTCAGCCAAACCATCCACCGAGACAGCTGTCGGCCGTAGAGGCGGCTTTTGGGCGCGGTCTCGTCGAAAGTCGGCGCCCCGAGAATCAACGCATCGGGGTTGGCATGAACGGCTTCGACGAATCGCGAAACGTCCGCGGCGTCGTGTTGCCCATCGGCATCGAGCTGAATCGCGTGAGTGTATCCGCGCTTCGCGGCCAGGCGATAACCCGAAGCGAGCGCCGCGCCGCGCCCGCCATTGACATCGCGGTGGTAGACTTCGACCCAACTGTAGTCCTTCTCGGCGGCATCGAGCACCGCGCGCGTCTCGATTCCGCTCCCGTCATCGACCACGATGCAGTGGAGGTCGAATTCCGCGAGACTGTCGAGCACACAGCGGATCTGGTCTTTGTGATCGTAGATCGGGATCAGCAGGCAGAGATTCAACGGGGAGCTCCAATCCGCCAACGGCCGGTCGCAAAGGTACGGCTCTGGTCGTACAAGCGAAAGCGAATCGAATCGCGACGCTCGGAGAGATCGGCTCGGAGTGTGAACGACTGGCCGGGAAGCATCGGTTCTGGAAACTTGAGCGCTTCCACAGCCTGCACGCGAGGCATCTTGCCGAGCCACGCGCACACCGCACCGACCACCCAGCGCAGCTGCACGACTCCGGCAACGATCGGAAAGCCTTCGAAATGGCCTTGCAGAAAAACCAGATCGTCGGGAACTTCGAGCCGGCGTTCGATGTAGTCGGCACAGCGAGATTCTTTGATCAAGATGGGGTCGCGCCGCGGCACTTCGAACAGCGCCACGAGTCGAGCCCGGGGCGTCTTTCCCTGGGCGTCGCGCGGCAGCTCTTCAACGTAGCGCCAGACCCGCGGCAACAAGACGCGATCCCAACGCGCCGCCAGGTGTCGAGAGAGCAACTCGCTCAAGCGGCGACGTCCGTCCGCGCGAATCTCTCGTTTTCCGGCTTCGTCGAGCACGATGGCGGCATGCACGCGAGGGTCGGCGCCGCGATCTAGAACGACGAGCGCGGCTTCTTCGACGCGCGGGTGCGCGACGAGATCCCGCTCCATCGCGGGCAGAGACAGACGTTTTTCACCGATCTTGACGATGCGGTCCGCGCGCCCGAGCAGGAGAAAGGAGCCGTCGTCGAGAATCTCGACCCGATCCCCCATCATGAAGCGGCGCCGCGTGTCGTCAACGGGATCTCCTGCACTCGCAAAGGGCGACGTCACGACCAATCGCTCTCCACCGACTTCGCGTTCCACCGAAACGACCGGAAATGGAACCCACGCCTCAGAGCGGCCGGTCTGCTGTCGCAGCGCAACGCCGCCGGTTTCCGTCGATCCGAGGATCTCGTAAGCGGCCGCGCCG
The DNA here is from genome assembly GCA_022572485.1 of Myxococcales bacterium. Next base: position 29,302 of record JACZVU010000001.1, on the reverse strand, counting down.
AGAGCAGCCACGACGCCTGCTGCGGTGCCCGCATCGAGCACGCCACCCGATGAAAACACCGCACGGCAATTGGGTGCGATGCGCTTCAACTCGCCCGTCGCAGTCATGCGCTTGAGATGGGCTGGAGAACTGGCGAGTACGCAATCCGCTTCCTCGGCCATTCGCGGCAACAACTCCTGGGGGTGCAGCAAGGTGTCTCTCTGGAAAGGGCGACCCGCCGCGAGCGGCCAGAGAACCCGAAACAGCAGGCCGTAGATGTGCTGGTGGGAAACCGTCGAAAACACACGCGCGCGAGCGGGAATCGGAGCGCCGAACGCGGCCTCGAGAGTCTCGACTTCGTCTTCGAGATGCCCAAGCGATTTGATGACGCCGTGATGATCGCCGGTCGTTCCCGAAGTCCAGAATTCTGCAAACGCGGCGTTACGATCAGCTGCGCGCCAGACCCAGTCGTCCGAGGGTCGCTGTGCGAGAGGCGCGAGCTGCATCACTCCCGAGAGCGCATCCGTGGAAAGGTCCACATCGAGGATCGCGCCGATCACATCGGCTCCGAGTTCACGCAGGGTCTCGGGCTGCCGATTCGGCGCGAGCACCGCGATACACCGCGTCTGCGCGAGCGCGATTAGACCCACAGCCGCCGCGTAGCTGTCCTCGGTGAAGACGAGCCAGCGACCCGATCCCACCTTGGCGATCGCGGCCGCGAGCCCCGCGGCGTCGCGGATTAGGTCCCGAGCATCTCGGCTGCCCGCGCGATCGAACGCGACCGGAAAGCCCGTCAGCTCTGCAGCGCGATCGAGTCGCGAGAGCACCACGGATCCCACCGGCATCGACATTCCTTCGCGGGGTCCAAAACCTTCAGCAACCGCGCTCGGTGACTCGCGCAGCGAAACGATCGATCAAATCTCCGAGAGTCTCACAGTCGCGAATGTCCTTCTCTTCGAGCGCGATGCCGGTTATCTCCTCGATTTCTGCACCTAGCGCGATGAGATCCAGGCTGTCGAGGTCGAGATCCGCAACCAGGCGCGCTCGGGTGTGCACCTGCTCGCCTTCGATTTCGAAGTGCTTGGCGAGCACCTCGACGAACATCGTGTAGATCTTCTCTTTGGTCATCCATCCAAACCAGCTGGCTCCGACTAGGCGGCCCGATGCTCGTCGACGTAGGCCGCAAGATTTCGCACAGAAGCGAAGATCTGCCGATTCAGTTCAGGATCATCGCCGATCCGAACCCCATAACGCTCTTCGAGGACCATGGCGAGTTCCAGCGCATCGATCGAATCCAACCCCAAACCTTCAACGAAGAGCGCTGCATTGGATTCGATATTCTCCGGTGTTACGTCCTCCAGCGCCAGGGATTCGATAATCAACTGCTTGAGTTCGAACTCAAGCGATTCCGGCGTCGACAATGTTCGATCCCTTCTCGAATAATTCGCGGAGCTGCGAGGTCAACCTGCGCGCCGCCACGGGGAGAGCCACCCTTTCTCCCAGGACCGATTCCGTTGTGATCGGATCCTCGACCACGAGCGTCATCCGAATCGCGCGATCGGGCAGATCGTACCACTTCTGACCCTTTCCAAGCGCGGGCGGATCGCAGATAATCACCACGGGAAGCAAATCACAGGGCACCCGCAGGGCGATATGGGCCGCACCTCGGTGAAAGCGATGGAGCCCGTGCTTCGGCGATCTCGTTCCCTCCGGGAATACGATCAGCGAGCGACCCGCGCGAATTCGGTCCACGCACTCGGTGACGGTCGCGAGGCCGCCATCGTTGCGAAGATAGCCGCACGCTTGGATGAGACGGCGAAGGAAGAGGTTGTTCGCTCGCTCCACACTGACGACCAGATCCGCCTGTGGCATGAGGGCCAGCAGTGCCAAGACGTCGATGAGCGTCGGATGATTCGCGACCACGACCTGAGGGCCGGCCTCGCGAAGGCGCTCGACTCCATGGCCCACCGACTTCACCGCTCCGAGTGTGTTGATCAGTCTCATGAAGACCCGCGCGGCGCGGTGCACGATGCGCTGCATCCGCAGCTCTCGGTCCAACGCGTCGCGGGATCGGGTTTGTGCCACCTGAAACGCGACGAGGCCCAGCACGGGGGCCATCAGGCCGAAAGCCGCAAAACCGAGCGCGGTACGGGCGACTTGCAGTGAATACGCGAACGGGGTGTGCATAGCCGGGAATCCAGCGCCCATTCTAACCCAAGCCCTTGAGGCAAATCGGGCTAATATGCGGCGCGATGAGCATCGAGCGCCCCTTCACTCTCCAGCCGCTGCCCGCCGATCCCAGCGCGACGGCGGTCGTCGGATCCGGCTGGCTCTCGATCCACGATGTGCTCGCGCTCGCCTCGGGCGAGCGACGCGTCGCCCTCGACGACGATCCGATCTACCGAGAGAAGCTCGCGAAAGCGCGCGCCACCGTGGAGCGCGCAGAATCCAACGGCGGCACCATCTATGGCGTCACGACCGGGGTCGGAGCCTGCGCGGGGACCTCGATTCCGCCGGACCTGCGCGGCAAGCTTCCGGTCAATCTGATGCGCTTCCACGGCTGCGGGACCGGCCGAATCCTAGACGAGACCGAAGCGGCCGCGGTGGTGGCCATCCGCTTGATCACACTCGCCAAGGGGCACTCGGGGGTGCGGACCGAACTGCTCGAAAGGCTCTGCGAATTTCTCAATGAGAGGTTGCTGCCTCAGATCCCCGAGGAAGGCTCCGTCGGGGCAAGCGGCGATCTGACCCCTCTCTCTTATCTTGCGGCAGCGCTTTTCGGCGAGCGCGAGGTAACGCTTCGCGGCCACGTCATGCCGGCTCCGGAGGCGCTTGCCAAGCTCGGGTTCGAGCCTCTGGCTTTGCTCCCCAAGGAGAGCCTGTCGCTCATGAACGGAACCAGCGTCATGACGGCAATCGGCACGATCTGTTACGAGCGCGCGCGCCGCCTCGCGAGGCTCGCCGCGTCAATCACCGCAATCACTGTCGACGTCACCCACGGCAACCGCGGCCACTTCGACCCGCGGATTTTCGAACTCAAACCCCACCCGAGCGAAATCCGCTGCGCGGACTGGATCCGCGCGGATCTCGAATTTGGCGCGGACACCGACATTCCACCGCCCGCGCGCATCCAGGACCGCTACTCGATTCGCTGCGCGCCTCACGTGATCGGCGTCTTCGTCGAAGCCATCAGCGCGGCAGAGCGCACGTTGGAGATCGAGATCAACGGAGTAGACGACAACCCGATCGTCGACCCCGAACGCGGCGAGATCCTGCACGGGGGAAATTTCTACGGCGGCCAGATCTGCTTCGCGATGGATGGACTCAAGGCTGCGGCTGCGGGCATCGCGGATCTGCTCGACCGCCAGCTCGCCCTGCTCTGCGTTCCCGAAACCAGCGACGGACTCCCCGCCAACCTCGTCGCAGCCAACGACGTCTCTCACCACGGCTTCAAGGCGATGCAGATCAGCGCATCCGCGCTGACCGCCGAAGCGTTGAAGCTCACGATGCCCGCGTCAGCATTCAGTCGCAGCACCGAGTCGCACAATCAAGACAAGGTGAGCATGGGGACCATCGCGGCCCGGGACTGCCGGCGCATTCTCGAACTAAGCGAGACCGTCGCCACGATCGCACTGCTCGCCGCCTGCCAGGCCCTCGATCTGCGCGAAGGAGGCAATCAACTTCGCGCACCTCTCACGCTCCGCGAAGCCGTCCGCAAGGTCGCCGCAACCGTCACGGAAGATCGCCGTCAAGACCTCGACATCGCGCGGGTACTCGATCTGCTCCGCGACGGCTCGCTTCCACTCGGCCCCTACTAGCGAGATGAAACGCCTGCGCAAGACCCGCGCAAAACTGCCCGTACCGCTACGCGTTGCCTCTCTTCTACACGGGCCGCATGCGCACCGCGACGTGGATCCAAGACACCCAACACTGCATTTCGCTTCACTACGAGATCACGAATCTGAACCACGGTCGGCGAGCGGCGCGAGCGCATACGATTCTCGCCACTGCGGATTTCCAACAAAATCTGCTCTTGGAAACTCCCGATGAGATTCAGCGCCGCCTGCTCGAGCAGCCTCGCAGCCACGTTGCTCGCGATCGCCGCCTATGCGGGGGAGCCTGACGAATCGGCTGCGTTCAGCCTCGCGGAACTCATGGACGGCATGGCGACGACGTCCGGCGTGATTGCAGATTTCCACGAGCAGAAGCAGATCGCGCTCCTCGTGAAACCGCTCGAAAGCAGCGGACAGATCTACTTCGTTCCGCCAAACCGGCTCGCACGCTTCACGTTGGAGCCCGAGCCGTCGGCGCTGATCATCGATGGCGATAAGCTTCGATTCCAGCAGGGCGATGGCGCGAAATTCGACCTATCGGGAAACCCGATGGCGCGAACCTTCATCGACAACTTCATCGTACTGTTCAACGGAGACCTCCCAAAACTTCAGAATCTCTATTACACGAATTTCAGCACTGAAGGCAAAAACTGGTCTCTGACCCTCGAACCTCGCGGATCGCCCCTTCGCAGGCTCGTAAAGGAAATCGCGCTGCGCGGAGACCGAAAGGGGATCCGCGAAATCGTGATGCAAAGCTGGGACGGCGACCGCACGGCTACTACGTTCGATGTCATCGACACCGACTACCCCTTCACGGACGATCAACTCGAAGACCTCTTCGTCAAGGGGATCGTGCCCGCGACCGTAACCACTCGGTGAGCCGCCGAGCGGCGATTGCCGTCATCGGATCGGCGATCCTCATGATCGTCTATTGTGCGCTGAATCTGCGGCTCGGAACGAACCTGCAGCACTTCATGCCCGACAGCAACCGATCGAAGCTGGCCGAAATCTCGAGCCACCTCGCGGATTCCGCGTTCACCCGAACCATGGTGCTTTCCATCGAGTCTTCGACGATGGAAAATTCGATCGCGGCAGCCCGCGAACTCGCGGAAATCCTGCGCGGCGATTCGGAAGTGGCGTGGGTGCGCTCCGGAATCGATTCAACGCAATTCGAGGACATCTTCGAACTCTACTTTCCTCGGCGCCTGTTCTTCTTGTCGGACGATCCCGATCGCGAAATTCCCGCGCTGCTCGACGACCGCGCGCTGCGCAAACGCGCCCGGGCACTGAAGGCTGAGCTCGCCTCACCGCTTTCGGATCTTCTGGCGAAGCTCGCACCGGCCGACCCGCTCGGTAGTTTTCTCGCAATTGCCGAGAGGCTCCGCATGAGCGAATCCTCCATCGAGGTGATCGACGGACACTTCGCAATCCCGGAGGGGAACTACGCGATCACGATGTTGAGCACCCGCGCATCCGCGTTCGATTCGGGAGCGCAAATGCGCTTTCTCGCAAGGCTCGACGCTTCTTTTGCGGCCATCGCAAAGCGCCGTGGTGGAAATCTGCGACTCGAATCGAGCGGCGCAAATCGCTTTGCGACCGCCGCCGAGCAGAGCGTGAAACGCGACGTCTACGCGATTGGGGCCTGCTCCTTTCTTGGAGTGGCGGCGCTCTTCTTCTTCTTCATTGGCGGCTGGCGCGCGTTCTTGATCGTCTCCGTGCCGCCGCTCGCAGGCATCCTCACGGCAACCGCGTGCGGCCTCGCGGTCCTCGGGAACCTCGATGGGCTCACGATGGCGTTTGGGGCTTCCCTGATGGGCATCGCGATCGATTACTCGAACCACCTGTTGATCCACAATCGGCTTTCGACTTCGGGCGAAACGCCTTCGACCACAATGCGACGGATCCGGCCGAGCCTCACCCTCGGCGCCGCCACGACGATCGCGAGTTTCGGCGGCCTCGCGGTTACGGCGTTTCCCGCGTTTCGCGAGATGAGCCTGTTCGCGGCGGTGGGTGTCGGGACGGCACTGCTCGCGAGCTTGACCTTGCTCCCAGCCCTGATGCCGTTTGCTCCCCCGCTTCCGAATCGTTCATCGGTAGCGGCCGCATGGCTCTGCCGACGCCTCTCCGAACTCGAGCGGGCGCCGCGCGCGTTGCTCTTCGCTCCGATTCTCCTGCTCCCAGCGGCGGCAATCGCGCTGACGAAGCTGGAGTGGATCGACGATATGTCGGAGCTCACAAATTTCCCCGAAGCCCTGATCGACGAAAGCCAGCGTGTTCGGGAGCGGGTCTCGAGCCTGGACTCGAACCGCTTCGCGATCGGCTTGGCACCGGACACTGCGAGCGCGATTTCGCTCAACGATCGGATCGACCGGCGGATCCAGCGCGCGACCGAAGCGGGTGAACTCGAAGGAAGCCGCTCTCTGCACAACCTACTTTGGTCCGAGGAACTCCAACGGCGCAATTGGGAGCTCCTATCCGCGGACCCAACTCTCTACGACCGGCTCGACGCAGCCTTCGCCGCAGAAGGGTTCCGACCAGGCGCGTTCCGAGAATTTCGCGAAACGCTCGCCACCCCTCCCCCGCCGCAGCTTACGCTTGCCGACCTCGAAGCGAGCTCTCTCGCCGACCTCCTGGCTCCGTTCGTCTTCCCCCTCGGAGACGAGATCGCGGTCGTCACTTATCTGCGCGGGTTGCGGTCGCCCGAGGCCCTGCGCGAGCGCCTCGAAGCGCTCGACGGCGTGCACCTGCTCGATCAGGGACACTTCGTAGACGACATCTACCGCGAGTTCCGCGTCGTGACACTGCAACAGATCGGAGTGGGCGCGATCCTGGTCTTCTGCATCCTCGCGCTTCGCTATCGCCGCTGGCGTCCAATTCTCGCGGCATTTCTTCCTTCGGTCATCGTCGCCGCTCTGCTGCTTTCGATCCTTGCCCTACTGGGCATGCGGGCCAATTTGCTTCATGCGATGAGCCTGATCATGGTGATGGGCATGGGCGTCGACTACGGCGTCTTCCTCGTCGATAGCGCGGGGGACCGCGAAGCCCTCGGGGCGACGATGTTGAGCCTACTGATGTCGTGCCTCACGACGGCCTTCGTGTTCGGCACCCTCGCCCTTTCATCACAGCCTGCGTTGCGTGCGATTGGAATGATGACCGGACTGGGCATCCTGCTCTGCTATCTGCTCGCGCCCGTTATTCTCGTCTCGATGCGGCTCGGACGAACCGCAGAGCGCAGCGATGAATAGCGGCAACCGAAACAGATTTGAGACCAGACTGCTCGCAGCCTCGATCCTGATTTTCTTTGCGTCGGCCTGCAGCGGGTTTCCCCACGCGCCACGTTCGATTGGCGACTGCCCTGCGGAGATCCGCTCCACCGATGAAATCCTGGGTGACTTTACGGTCCGCCATCTCGTAACCGTGTCAGCCAAAGACGTAAATTTTCCATTTGAACTGATCGTCCAAAAAAAAGGGCGCGAACTCGTGCTCATCGGACTCAGCCCATTGGGTGCGAAGCTGTTCACCGTGATTCAGACGGGGATTGAAACCCATGTAGACGCGCTGCCAAGCGCAGTGCTCCCGATCCCGCCGCTCAATGTGCTTCGCGATCTGCACCGGCTTCGTTTTCCAGTGCCTAACGCGCCGACGGTAGACCTCGACCAGACCATCTTCGACAACGCGGGTTGTCACTACTCGATCCACTTCGAGACGTTGAGCGAGGAGCCACTGCTGTGAAAGACCCGAGCGCGCAGCAAACGCACGCGTGCTCGAGCTTCACGCTGGCCATACGCTCGCTTTTGGGCAGCATCTGGTTCGCGATCTGGTTCTTCGTTGCGTTCCCAGGTGCTCTGCTCCATCTATCCGGTGCCGGCCCGATCCCGCCTCCGGGCGCCAACCGACCCATCGGGTTCGCGCTCATCGCGGCGGCCCATCTCATCCTCGTGAGTCAGATTACGCGGTTCGTGAAGCAGGGCAGAGGAACGCCCGTGCCGCTCGCCCCTCCCAAGACACTCGTCGCAAAGGGTCTCTACGGGCGCGTGCGCAATCCGATGTACGCGGCCTACATCGCGATCGCATTGGGCGAAGCGATCCTCTACCGCTCCTGGATTTTGCTCGCCTACACAGCGGGGTTCGCACTGCTGCTCCACAGCTACGTGGTGCTGGTCGAGGAACCGAAGCTACGCGCGCGCTTTGGCGCCCCGTATGAGCGCTACTGCGAGACGTCCGGCCGCTGGCTTCCACGCCTCTGAATCTTTCCGCTCGACGTGCGCTTGAGCGCTTCGACGACCCGAAACTCCCGCGGAACCTTGTAGGCGGGGAGCTGTTCACGACAGTGCCTCGCGAGTTCGGATCGCTCGGGCGGGTGCGCGGCGTCGACGAGCGATATTTCTGCACAGGGAATCTCGCCAAGATGGGTGTGTTCGATCGCGAATACGCGGCTCTCTCGAATCTTTGGATGGGAATCGAGAACGGCCTCGACTTCTTCGCCAAAGAACTTCATCCCGGCCATGCAGATGCGGTTGACCCGCCGCCCGGCGAGGTGAAGGTCACCGTCCGAGTCGAACCAGCCCTGGTCGCCCGTGCGAAACCCGTCGGGCACAAGGATTTCGGATCGCGGAGTCCACGGATCGAGGTAGGCGGCGAGCATTCCGGGACCGCGAATACAGATCTCGCCGGTTCGGTCCGGCGACCCCGGCCCCTCAATGGCTTGACCGTCTTCTCCACGCAGCCAGACCTCATATCCGGGCAACGGCCGCCCAAGCGATTGCGGCTTTGAGTCAGCAGAAAGGAGATTCACCACGGGAAGCCCAACCTCGATGATTCCCAGCGCCTGGACGAGTGGATGGCCGAAGCGATTCGCGAAGGATTCCGCGATTTCTCCACGCAATCCCTCGGCGGTTGAAATCGCCAGACGAAGTGATTCGAAGCGAATCCCGGACGCATCCTTCGCGAGAAGCTTGTAGTGGTGAGGCGATGCGTAAACGATCGTCGGGGCCTCTTGTCGCGCAAATTCGAGCACTTCCCGTGCGAGCGGGCTGGAGGGGAGCAAAATCGTCGCACCATTTTTGAGATAGAGCAAAATCGACACCACGAAGTGATGCGCCATCGATAGGAGACAGAGAATGCGATCCGCAGGAGTCACGCCGAGAGCGCGATTGGCGGCTTCCAGCCGATCGAGAATCGCGTCGTGGCCAATAATCACACCCTTGAGGCGATTCGTGGTACCCGAGGTAAAACGCAAGTAGGCGGGGCGAAGCGCGCGATAGTCTTCGTCTCCAGATCCGTCGACGGCATCGACACCCGGAAACGCTCTGTGTTCGAATTCGCCGTTTTCATCCAAGACGACCCGGTGGAGATACGCGCGACGGGTGAAGGTGTCGAAGATCGCGCCGCGATGGTCGTCCGGGATCGGCACGAGGCAGCCATCGGCGGCCAGGATTCCGAGCGCGAGTTCAACGAAGCGGCGCCCCGAGCGGGCGAGCAAACCGCATCGATCACCGGGTTCGAGACCCTCGGCGCGCAAGCGCTTGGCGATTGCGTCGAAGTTTCCGACGAGCTCCGCGTAACTGACAACCTCGTTCGCGCGATTCGGTTTTTCGACACGGCCATTGGAAACGAGCGCGGGCTGTGCGGGATTCTCGGCCGCACGTTCACGAATCAAATCGACGATGGTCACAGCGCGATCTCCCGATCTGCTCGCTCGAGAATGTGATGCCGCACGTTACCCGCCGCAATCGCATCGAGCGAGCTGCCAGCATTGGCGGCGAGCGCCGCCGCAACACCGATCGCCTCCCCAGTCGCCAGGGCCGTCCCGATCACCCGCAGCGCACCCAGCGCCTCGTGGCTGGCCGATAGACAGCGCCCCGCCATCCCCAGATGCGGATGGGAACGACTTACGAGCGAACGCAGGGGAATCGAACAGGCGCCCTCGGGGTACTCGAAATGCGCGCGCCGGTGATCGTGCCAGAGTTCGACCGGCCAGCTCGAGCGTGCAACCTCATCTGGATCCGAACGGCCCGACAAGACGTCGTCGCCCTGGATTTCGCGCAGACCCAGGACACGTCGGGTTTCGCGCACGCCGATGCGCTCGGGCGAGGCGGAGATCCGACTCTTCTTAAAAGCCGGCCGCGTTCGGCTCAGAAATTCCGCAATCCGCTCGGCATCCTCGCGGGCGCGCTCCGTCAACGACGCGAGCCGATCTTCGTCCAGCAGTGCGTGCGGGATATCGGTCGATCGTGGCACATTCAGTGTGACGTAGACCTCGCCGGGTTCCAGGCCCGGGCGCACCAGCACGGATTCGCAACCCGCTGGAAGATCGCCGTGCGCAACGGCCCCGGCCACCACGTAGGTGAGGCGGAGTTTCGCAAATCCAACACACTCGGAGCGCTCAACGCCTCCCATCCGAAAGATGAACGAAGGCAGTTGGATTTCTTCGGGCGCCGCCGCTTCGACCAACGCTCCGGCCAGCGCTGCCGCGTTGGCATCGCCACTGGTGTCCACCAAACACCCGGTCGTGGCTTTGCTCACGCTGCGTTTCCGATTGCGGGCGCGCAATGTCCAACATCGCTCGCTCGCCTCGGTATACTCCACTTCGATCAGCTCGGATTCAGTTCGCACTTCGAGTCCGGGTGTCCGATCGCAAAGCTCCGCGAGGAAAACCGCATAGCGTGGGGGCTCGATGGGCAGCACGTAGACGAGCCCGGCACGTTCGACCTCACCTGCCACTCCTGCTGCTTGCAGTCCGGCAGCTAGGCGGCTTGGCATTCCGGGATTCAAGACGAGCGCATGCCCTTCGTTCGCGGCCCGGAAGAGACCGCAGATCGTGTGGACGAACGCGTGCGCAACGTTTCCGCCGAGAAACCTCCCGCGTTCGAGCAGGAGCGTATGAGAACCGAGTTCGGCGGCGGAAACCGCCGCCGCGACTCCCGCCGATCCCCCGCCCACTACGACCACGTCGAAATTCTCCGACGAAGACATCGCGTCAACCCTGAAGGTCGCTGTGAAACTGTTCGCGGAAGATCTCGAGTTCGAGCGCAGAGAAGACTCCGGTTTGATAGGTGTGCGTGGCGCTGAGCCTGCCACCACGCAAGCTCACCGCCACGCAACTTCCCGGCGATGGCGGAACCGGCGCAACGTGAAAGCCATCGCGGATCTCTGCACCGAGGAAATGATCGACGCCCGCGAGAAAATCGCCCGTGAAGGCAAAGAAGAACGAACAGAGTTCGCCACGAAAACTGCTGCGCGACATGTGGGCGTAGAGGCGTTTGGGAGCGAAGCGCGCGAAATCCATCGCGTGAACGGCTTTTTCGACTTGACCGGTCTTGATCGCCGCGAGGCGCTGCTGTTTGAGAACCCCGATCAGCCGGTCAAACTCATCCAAATCTTCGGGCAGTGCCTGAAACCAGACGAGCGACACGTGCGTTCGAAACATCGCTTTCGCAGCGCCTTTGGGGCGAAGATCGACGGCCATGGGAACGACGTAGCTTCCGGGATCCGTGCCGCGTGCGCGGAAAACCGCGTGGTGGGCACGGATGGCGGCTGCGAGGTAAAAGAGGGTGGGGGTGAGAAAACCCGCGCGCTCCTTCGCGGCCTCGACGGTGCGCGCGGTTTGTTCGGTCGAGAGTTGCAGTCGCGCGTAGTGGAGTGCCTGGCGCGTGCGACGCAGCGGGCCGGCCAGGGAATGGGGAGGATGCGCGTTGAACCCCTTGAGCCAGCTCTGCCACGCCCTCGCGCCATCTCCACGCTCCCGAAGCGTTTGGTGCGGCGGGGCTGCGGGCGCGAGCTCATCCGGGCAGGGAAGCGCTTCGGGGCTGCTCGCGCCCCGGAAGCACGCGTCGAGCCAACCGATGAAGATCTCGCTGCCGGATCCATCGAAAAGCATGTGCAGCCAACTCGCCGCCAGATCCGATCCAGCCGCACCGCCCGCGTAGCGAACGATGTCGAAGCGAAGCAGCTCGCCGCGTCCGGCTGACATCGGCTCGTTGAGGTGTTTCGCAAAGAGATCGGGCAGTTTCGAGTCCGGCACGGGAGGCGAATCCGCATCCACGACGTGAATGCGTGGCCTCGCGCAGCGTGAGGCGGCTTTCAAGCGGTAGGCGGGCGCCCCGACCGCGAAGCGTCTGCCGATGGGGGCGCGCACGATCGGCTGCGCGTGCGCGATCTGATCGATCAGTTTCTGAAACAGCTCGACATCAAACCCGGGCCCCAAGCGCAACACGAGTTGGGAGACGTGATTCGCGCCGGCTTTGCGTCGGATCTCGTCATCGAACGCGCGCAAGAAGCAATCTGCCCCGGTGAGCGGTACGTGGGGCAATTTGTCTACACGGGTTGTCAATCGCTCAGCCCTCTGCGAGCCGCTCGTGAATCAGCGCGGCGAGCGTCTCTGCGGACTCGAGGTTCTCGGGTATGAGAAGGCTTTCGTCCAGCCAAACGCCCGTCGACTCTTCGATTGAAAGCATCAACTGGGTGACTGCCAGGGAATCCAGCCCCGCATCGATGAGGTTGGATCGAGCCGAAAAGTCGCTTCCGGCGGTGAAGATTTCGTCACGGAGGATCTCGAAGATCTTCGTGGTCAGCTCTTCGATCGTCGGTGCAACCATGGGCGACAGAGTAGCAGCGGCAGTGGAGGAATCTCGTTGATCGCCTGGAAGCGCTGGCTTATGGTTGCACCCATGCCCACCAGCAAACGGCCCATCCGCCGAGCGAACCGGGTCGCGATCCTCGGAGGGGGACCGTCCGGCGCCATGGCGGGAGTCATGCTCGCGCGCGCGGGTGTCGATGTCGTTCTCTTTGCGCGCAGCAAGCGGCCGCCGATCATCGTTGGTGAATCACTCGTGCCCGCGATCATCCCATTCCTCCGCGAGCTCGGAATCGAACAGGAGGTGGCGAGCTACAGCATCTGGAAGGGCGGAGCCACCTTCATCCACGACAAAGAGTACACCCAGAGTTTCTGCTTCCACGAAGTCCGCGGTGCGAAGACCACCTATTCCTACAACGTGCCCCGAGACCGTTTCGACGCTTCCGTTCTCGAGGCCGCGAAGCGCGCGGGCGTCCGCGTCGTCGAGCACTCGGCCCGCCTCAGGCGCGTTGGACAAAGCGATCGGGTGAAGCTGAGCAACGAGACACTCGCGGCCGCGGGGCTGGACGAACAACCGGACTTCATCGTCGATGCAGGAGGTCGGAGTCGGCAGATCGTGTGCCTGCTCGACATTCCGACGATCGACGGGGACCGGCGCGACGACGCACTTCACGCGCACTTCGAGGGCGTGGAAGTGGAGATTCCGGGCAACGTCCACACGGACCGGCTCGAACACGGTTGGTCGTGGCGAATTCCGCTGCCAGGCCGGGTTTCGATCGGCATCGTGATCGACCCCGAGTTCATCCGAAAATTCGGGGACACGCCCGAAGAACAGATGGACGCCTTTCTGCGCGAGGATCCGATCATTCGCGATTTTGCGCGCCCCGCGCGCCGCGTGACGCCCGTCGTGCGATACACGAACTACCAATCGCGCTCGACCCGGGGAGTCGGCGAAAACTGGGCCATGCTGGGTGACGCCTTTGGTTTCATCGATCCAGTCTTCTCAAGCGGGTTGTTGATCGCCTTCGAGGGGGCCCGAGATCTCGTCCACGCACTGCTCGAGGGGACTGACAACGCACTGCAGCGCTACGACCGAAAAACCCAGCACAGTCTCGCGTCCTGGCAGCGGGTGATCGGCTGGTTCTACAACGGCCGGCTGCTCACGCTCTTCAAGGTCGGCGAGTACGTGCGTGGGACCCTGCCCGGAAAACTGCTGGATTTCCACTTCCGCAAGCACATGCCCCGGATCTTCACGGGTGAAGACGCGACCAATCGCTACAGCCTCGGGCTTGTAGAATTCATGGTGAAATACGGACTGGTCGGGAATGATCCAGACAAAATGAAGATCAATTGAAGTGCATCTCGAAATGAATCTTCGACGCCTCTCGGTGATGCAGTGAGGTTTCACGGAGAAGCGCGCCAAGACGCCTACGACGCCATCGTCGTCGGATCGGGAATCGGGGGGTTGACGGTGGCAGCCCTGCTCGCGCGAGCGGGGCGAAGCGTACTCGTCATCGAACGCCACGACCGCGTCGGAGGGTACGCGCATTCTTTTCGGCGCGGGCGCTATATCTTCGACTCCGCGGTGCACCTCATCGGCGGATGTGAACCCACCGCTTTCAAGGGAGGCGGACTGATCCACAATCTCCTCTCCGAATTGGGCGTTCTCGATCGCTGCCGCTTCCAACGGATCGATCCGTGTTTCGCGGCCGTCTTCCCCGGGATGGTGGCCACCGCGCCCAGCGATCTCGACGAGTTCATCACGATGCTTTCCGACAAATATCCGTCGAGCGCGAAGGGCCTGCGCGAATTTACGCAGGAATGCCTGAACATTCGCGACGAGACCCGCTGGGCAAGCGAGCTTGACACTCCGTTCAATGCGATCGAAACGCCGCACCGCTTTCCGACCCTGATCCGATACCGCAGGGCGACGCTCGCTGAGGTTCTCGACGAGCACATCGAGTCGCCGAATCTACGAGCCGTACTCGGAACTCTCTGGCCGTACCTCGGATTGCCGCCCTCGCGGGTTTCATTTCTCTACTTCGCGACCATGCTCATGAGTTACCTCTCCGATGGCGCCTACTACTGCGAGGGTACTTTCCAGAAGTTCGCAGAAGCGCTCGCGGCAGCCATCACCGAAAGCGGCAGCGAGATCCTGCTGAGGAGTTCAGTCCGTCGTATCCGGATCGAACACGGCAGCGCTCGTGGCGTCCTGCTGGAAAATGGCCAGCGTATCAACGCGCCATTGGTCATCTCGAATGCCGACGCGACCCAAACCGTCGAAGAATTGGTCGGGCCCGAAGCCTTCCCGCCACGCTATCTGAGGCGATTGCGGCGCATGAAGCCGTCGATCTCGGCCTTTGTGGTCTACCTGGCGGCCCGGCTTCCGCACTCCGAAGAAACCACCTGCCACGAAACCTTCCTCTACTCTTCGTTGAATCACGAAGACGCCCACCACAGCAGTCTCGCGGGAAACCCCAATTGGCTTTCGGTGACGATTCCGACCCTCGCGGACCCGAGCCTCGCACCCGACGGTGAACAGCTGATGATCCTGACCACGCTGCTGCCCTACGGGGATGCGAACCGGTGGCGATCCGACAAGGCACAGATGCTCGAGCAGCTCGTCGATCGCGCGGCCAAGTATTTCATCGGTCTCAAAGAGAGCGTCGTCTTTGCCGAGGGGGGCAGTCCTCGAACCATGGAGCGTTACACGCGCAACCGCAGTGGCGCGATCTACGGCTGGGAGCTCTCCCCCTCCCAGGTCGGACCGGGACGCCTCGAGTGCCTCACTCCGATCCAAGGGCTGCACTTCGCAGGCCACTGGGCTCAGCCGGGCGGCGGGATCTATGGAGTCGTTTCCTCGGGAATCCAAACCGCGCACTCCGTGCTCGGCGTCGATCGAAATTCGAAGCTCTGGAGTGGTCTTCGTGTCGCCCGTTAGCGTAAACCGCCCCAGAGACCGCACGCGAGAATCGTGCTCACTCGCTGCGATGGGGATCATCAATGCACTCGGCCGCGGACACGAGGAAATTTGGCCACGACTGCTGGCTGCCGATCAGACTCACTTTCGTTGGCGCGATGACCTCGTCCCCGACCGCGAGCTTCTCGTCGCAGAGGTATCGGGACCGCTCCCCGAGATTCCACCGCGATTGAAGCGCTACGCGTGTCGCAACAACGCGTTGCTGATGGCAGCCCTCCAGCAAATCGAGAAACCGATCGCGGACACCATCGAAGCCGTGGGTCGCTCGCGCGTCGCAGTCGTCATTGGAAGCAGCACGTCGGGAGTGAGTGACGCCGAGGCTGCGATCCGCCACCAGCACACCACGGGCGCACTCTCCGAGACATTCTATTACGATCAACTCGAGTTCGGCGGAGCCTCTAGTTTCGTCGCAGACTTGCTGCAGCTGGACGGACCCACCTACGCGATTTCGACCGCCTGCTCGTCGGGATCTCGCGCGTTGGCAACCGCGCGCTCACTGCTCGCGCTCGATGTCTGTGATGCAGTGATCGCGGGTGCTTCTGATTCTCTCTGCGGATTGACGGCGAATGGTTTCTCGTCTTTGCAGGTGATTTCAGACGAAATCACGAACCCCTTGAGCGTCAATCGAAAGGGCATGACGCTCGGCGAAGGTGCCGCGATCTTTCTCGTGACGCGCGACAGCGGCGGAATTTGCCTTCGCGGCGTCGGCGAGTCGACCGAAGCTCATCACATGTCGGCACCAGACCCCGCAGGCCACGGCGCTGAACACGCGATGCGCGATGCCCTGAAGGATGCGGCATTGGAGCCCGCGGAGATCGCCTACCTGAATCTGCATGGAACGGGAACGCCCCTCAACGATGCGATGGAATGCGCGGCGATCGACCGCGTGTTCCCGAACCCTCCGCCGTGCAGTTCGACCAAGAGTCTGGTCGGACACATCCTGGGCGGCGCGGGAGCGATCGAAGCGGCCTTCTGTTGGTTGACGCTCACAGAGTGGGTTTCGGGTGGCCTAGACCTGATTCCGCATGCTTTCGACGGGCAGCCGGATCCGGCGCTGCCGCTCCTCCGGCTCGTTCCCAGGGAGGGATTGCGGGTTCCGATCGGCCCCGTGATGACAAATTCCTTCGGTTTCGGCGGGAACAACTGCACGTTGATTCTCCAGGCCGCAGAGTCATGATCACCGCGACCGTACGGCGCTGGGCGGCGTGGTCACCGGGCCTGGAAGACGCGGACGCCTGGTCGAACTGGTGCGCGGCGCCGACCGAACTCGCTGCCGAAGGGCGACCCAATGCGGACTTTCTCCCCGCGATGTTGCGGCGCCGCTGCGGTTCACTCGCCCGCATCATGTTGACGACCGCGTTCGACTGCTGCGAGCAGGCCGAGCTCGCGGAGGTCGCAACGGTCTTCGCTTCGCGCCACGGAAACATCAACGAGTCCATCGACCTACTGGATCGACTCGCAGAGCGCCAGCCCCTCTCGCCGACGGCCTTCAGCCACACGGTTCACAACGCGCAAGCGGGCCTCTTCTCGATCGCCGCCGCAAATCGCCGCGCCTCCAGCTCGATCGCCGCGCAACAGGATTCTTTCGCGTGCGGTTTTCTCGAAGCGATGACGCTGCTCGAGCGCAATCCCGGCCGGCCGGTACTACTGGTCATCGGCGACATTCCCTTGGCACCCACCTTCGCGCGGCTTGTCAAAGAACCCCCGGGCTCCTACGCGCTCGGGCTTCTGCTCGCCCACAATGGCGAGGGGACGCAATTGAACTTCGGCCTGCAACCCCAAGGCAATCCGCCGCAACGCATGCGTTGGCCCGATGCCATCGAATTTTTGCGCTGGTATCTCTCCGACGAATCCAGCCTCGTGCTCGGAAACGCGCGGCGACCCTGGAAGTGGGAGCGCGTGCAGTAGCGATTTCAGGCGATTTTCCAGCGCTCCCAGTTCGGATCTTCGAGCGCGCCAAGTCCGTATTTCATCATCGCGGTGAGCAGACTGCGCTCGTAGAAGCGCGCGGTCGATTCGCCGGTGAACACGCGCGGCAAATGCGTTGCCGCGTGCGGGCCCACGAGGCGTCCAATCCAGTTGTCATGCGATTGGTTTCGCAACCGCAGCATCGCAAAGAAGCGTCCGTCGTAGAAATAATCCACGGCTTGGCGCCAGGCGTCGATGTGCCGACGCTGCCGACGATCGTATCGTTCGAGTGCGCTCGCGCTTCCCTCGAGCAACGCCTCAGCGAGTCGTTTGGCACCATCCATCGCGAGAAAGACTCCGCTCGAGAAAACCGGATCGATGAAGCCGAGACAGTCTCCGACCAACGCCCAACCCGGGCCGATGCCCCGCCGTGCCGTGAGTTGATAATTGGTGAACTTCAGCACGGGCGTGATCCGCTCGGCGCAGCCAACCGCCTTCGCGAACTGCGGATCCAACTGACGAATCGCGTCGAACTGCTCGTCGGCGCGATCTCCGAGTTCTTGCAGCGCAGCCGGGTCGATCACCACGCCGACCGAAACGCGATCGACCAGTGGAATTCTCCAGATCCAACCCCGCTCGAGGCGATCCGTGTGGACATGGCCTTCGCTGTCGATCGGCACACCCGTGAAATGTGCAAAGAGCGCGGTATCGCGTCGATTGCCCGTCCGCTCAGACAGACCCAGCATGCGCGGAAGCAATCGCGAGCGCCCGCTCGCGTCGACGATGAAATCCGGCGGGGTTGCGAAAAAACCATCGGTCTCCGCGAGCGTTGCGTGGCTCAGGCGAATCCGCGAGCCTTCGCTCCGCGCATCGCTTCCGGGGATCCGTTCCAATCCGGCCGTTGTCTCGAAGATTTGCGTTCCGTTCTTCGCGCAGACGTCGAGCAAGGTGGCATCGAAACGATCTCGGAGAACATTGTACGCATAACCCGGGACGCGCCCATGAACCTCGTCGAAATCGATCATCAGGCGCTCGCCCGAATGGACCGTGAAGGTTGCGCCGGGCTTGAATACGCTATAGGAAGCGACCTCGTCCTCGACGCCGAGTTCTCTCAGGATCGGGATGAGCGCGGGCACCGTGGATTCGCCAATCAATGGAGGTCTTGGCCGACCACGCGAAAAGAGTCCGACCCGAACACCGCGCTTGGCGAGAAGCGCAGCAAGGGTTGAGCCGGCCGGCCCGTCACCAATGATCGCTACGCTCTGTATCCGATTGGCCACGACAAGCGACTACCACAGGAGCGATCCCATGTCCAAACCCACGCTGGGGGCACGCTGGAGGGTTTCTAACTTACTTCAGTGTATATTCTTCCTCAGCTACCCGCTGATCGTGTACTTCGCCTACACGCGGCTCGAGACCCGAACCCTCGCGATCTTGTTGTTCTCTCTCTACGGAATTTCCATTGCCATTCGATTCCGCGGCTCTGCGGCAGAGATCCGGCACCTCGTACGTCAACACATCGGGCTCGCCATCCTGATCGCAATCGCGCTCGCGACTGGCAATTCGACGGTGCTCCTCTTCATGCCGGTGATCGTCAGCCTCTATCTGCTCTGGACCTTTTCGGCGAGTCTTCGCGACAGAATGCCGATGATCGAGAAGTTTGCCCGGATCGTCGAAGATGATCTTCCCGACTTCACGATCCCCTATTGCCGCAAAGTAACCATCGTTTGGTGCGTTTTTCTGGCCGCCAACGCGCTTTGCGTGTTGATACTCGCGCTCGTGGCGCCGATCGAATGGTGGGCGCTCTACTCGGGATTGATCTCCTACTTCCTGGTCGGAGCGATTTTTGTTGGCGAGTTCGTCGTCCGCAAGATCTGGTTCCGACACTTCGGCAACGGGCCGATTGATCAAGCCTTCAACCGCATCTTCCCACCGCGGAAAACTGCAAATGGACGGCGCTCGCTCGCCTACCGAGCCCGTCGCGAAAGCGGCGAGACTACGCGACCCAGCGCTTGAGGACGAGCGAGGTGTTAACGCCTCCGAATGCGAAGTTGTTGCTCACCGCGATCTCGACGTCTAAATCGCGCGACGCGTCGCGCACGTAATCAAGTCCTTCGCAGCGCTCGTCAACCTCACTCAAATTCAACGTCGGTGCGACCCAACCCTCGTTGATCATTTCGATCGTCATCCAGGCTTCGAGTACACCACAGGCTCCGAGCGTATGGCCGAGATGACCCTTGAGACTGCTCACGGGCGTCTCTCGACCGAAGACCGCGCGGGTTGCCCGGCTCTCAGCAATGTCGCCGGCCTCGGTCCCAGTGCCGTGCGCGTTGACGTAATCGACCGCACCCGCGTCGACCCCCGCGTCGGCCAGCCCCTGGCGCATGGCCTGCTCCATCCCCTCCGGATCGGGGTTCGTCAAATGGCGGCCGTCACAGTTGGTTCCGTAGCCCACGATCTCCGCGTGGATGCGCGCACCCCGAGCGCAAGCGTGTTCGAGTTCTTCGAGAACAAGACAACCGGCGCCCTCCCCGACCACCGTTCCGTCACGCGCCACATCAAACGGACGCGGTGTCTGATGGGGTTCTTCGTTGCGGATCGAAGCCGCGTAAAGCACGTCGAAAATCGCCGCATTCATTCGCGCCAATTCTTCCGCTCCACCGGTCAACATCACTTCTTGTCGGCCGTAGCGGATCGACTCGTAGCCATAACCAATCCCCTGACTCCCGGACGTACAGGCGCTCGAAGTTGGGATGATTCGACCTCGAACACCAAAGAAATTAGCGATGTTGGCTGCAGTGGTGTGGCTCATGAATTGGAGATAGTCGTTGGCGCCGATACCCCGAGTCGTCTGGCGCGTAAAGAGCTGGCGGGCGTAAACGCCCATCGCGGGCGGGCTTCCGGAACTCGAACCGTAACTCACGCCAGTCCTGCCGGAGCCGATCACGGGGTCATCGAGCAGGCCCGCATCCCGAAGTGCGAGTTCCGTCGCGCGGGTCGACAGCAACGAGACGCGCCCCATAGCGCGGATCTTTTTGCGCGGATAATCAGCGGGAACCGAAAAATCGGAAACCGGAGCACCCAGGCGCGTCCGCAGTCCTTCGACTTCGTTCCAATCGTCGATCCGGCGCACGCCCGACCGGCCGCTTCGCAATGCATCCCGAATCTCTTTCCATTCCATGCCGATCGGACTCAGTCCCGCCATTCCCGTGACAACCACGCGTCGGCTCATCGAGTCTCGTCCTCCCAGTAGTCGAAGAAGTTGAACCACTGGAGCGGATATCGCTTGCAATAAAATTCGAGACGCGCCGCATAGGCGATCAGGAGTTCGGCTGCGTACTTCTCGCACTCGCGTCGTGGCAACCGGGTGCGATCGGCGAGCTTCTCGGTAAAGACCAAATAGCGGCCGGGCCCTTCGCGGAACGCCAGGATCATCAATACGGGGCAATCGAGCAGAGCGGCGAGCAAGAACGGAGCTTGCGAGAGTTGCACCGGATCTCCGAGCAGCGGAACCCGAACCACGCGATTCTGATCGCCCGGTTCGATGCGATCTCCAAGAATCGTGACCAACTCGCCACGCTGGAGGCATTCGCGGATTGCAAACACGGAATCAATCGACGCCGGATCCACCCAGATGACGCGCATGTCCATGTCCGATGACAACTCGCGAAAGAGTGTGTTGATTCGCTCGGCATTCGCGGTGAACATCAGCACGTTCACAATGGAGTTCTTGCGCTCCGCGAGCAACCGGAGCGCATCGAAACTGCCGAGGTGGGCACCCACGAGGATCGCTCCGCGCCCTTCCTCGGCCACGCGGTCGAGGTGCTCCTCGCCGATTATTTCGTAGTCGAAATCGTTGACGCACCCGAACCAGATGCCGAGCCGATCGAGGATCGACAGAGCAAACTCCCGGTAGTGCAAGAAGCTCTGCCAGCGACCCGGCGGCCGCCCGAGCGTTGCACGCCCTTCAGGCGTGGCGTAAACACGCCTCAAATAGGCGGCTGACGCGCGACGCCCCTTGTGATCCGTGAGAAAAAAATACGCGACGATCACGTTCACGAGGTACCCACAGGTGCGGCGACCCAGCCAGCGGTAGCACCAGGCGGTAAAACGCATCCCCCAAAGAGAGCCGCGTTCTGCAAGCTGGCTCCAGCGATGGGGCTTGGCGTGCAGTTTCCCTTCCAGAGATGAAGAAGCGGCCGCGGAGGGCGCGCCAACGGCTAGCGGCGGCATCGATGCTCGCTAAAGGCGCATCTGAATCAGATCGACGGTATCCTGGATCGTCTGAATGGATTGGAGGTCTTCGCCGCTGAGCGCAAGGTGGGTCTTCTCCTCGATTCGAACCGCCATGTCGATGGCGTCGATGCTGTCGAGATCGAGATCTTCCACGAGGCGGGTCTCGGGGCGAATATTCGCAGCGCTCAGGCCAAACTCGTGAGCCAGCATCTCGACCACCCACTTCAAGATTTCGTCTTTGGAATGCATCCAAGTCACCCGTGGCAATCGGCTTTCACCAGCACCGGGAGGCGGCGCTCTCACACGGCTGGATATTGCAGCCTTTTCGAAAAGAAGTCACGTAACTCTGCGGTCATCCGTCGCGCCGCAACACCGCGCGGCTCGCCCGCAGCGAGGATCGGCGGCGCGATGGGCTCACCGACTTCGATCGAAAACCGCATTCTGCGCAGCGGAACATCGAACCACTTCTGACCGCGCATCAGCGTCGGCGGATCGCATCGGATCCATACCGGCAACAGCGGCTGTCCGCTGCGCAGCGCGGTATGTGCAGCACCGCGTTGAAAAGATCCGAGTCCTCCCTTGGGGGATCGAGTTCCCTCGGGAAAGATCAGCAGTGAATCGCCCTGCTCAATGCGCTCGATGCAGCGATCCACGAGTTGCGCACCGGAATCGTTCGGGATGTAACCGGCCGCCGCGACCGCGCCTCGCATGAACGGATTCGACCAAGTCGCGGGTTTTACCACGCAGTTCAGCTGCGGAATCAGCGAACCCATGACGACCACGTCGAGCAGCGTCGGATGATTGGCGACCAGCAGATGGGGGCCAGAGTCGAGAAGGCGCTCGACGCCCCGCACGTGTATCTCGGAGAGGCCGACGAGGTGCATGTACGCCATGAACGCGCGAAAACATCGGTGAAGCAGGCGCTGCACCCGGCGCTCCCGCTCGAGCGAACCTCCGGGCAATCGGCGCAGGATGGGAAACGCGAAAACGGTGAGCGCGATCCCTCCCACCCCGAAGAACGCGAACGCCGAACCCGTCGCAACGATTCGCCACGCTCGTTTGATGGGTCCGTCCACGAGAGTGATCGTATCACCTTCTCGACGGGATCTCGGCCATTGCGCGGGGGCCTGAGCCGTTCGAAACCACCGATGTTCGACGCCGCCCCCCCTTGACCTCGATGGGCCCGAGTTGTAACTAAAGGTCCACATACGCGCTCTGGTGCCCACGTGAGTGAATGTGGGTGAAAAGGGAAGGCCGTGAAAATCGGCCACGGACCCGCCACTGTGTTTGGGAAGCGCCGCCCGCAACGAGCCACCGGATGGGTTTCCGGGAAGGCGCGGGTGGGGCGCATGCGCCGGGGGTGAACCTCCCGCGCCAAAACCCATCAGTCAGGAAACCTGCCGGCACGCGACCACGCACGCTGTTCTTCGAGGAGAGGGAGCGGCGATGCGGCGTCTCGGCTTCCCATCCATTTACAGCCCGGACGCTCCATCGCTCTCGTTCACTGGAGCAGGTGGAGGTTTCGATGTTCAGACCCACGTCGATGGTGCAACGATGAAGAATCACGGCATCGCTTACGCTCTTGCGTTCACGCTGAGCTTTGCGGGGATGGCCTCCGCAGATTCAACGGAACTCGCCGCGGCGATCCTCTCCAATGACGCCATGCCCCAGGGCCCGAGCGTTGCCGACCGCCTCACGATCATTCGAGAAAAAATCCAAAACGCACTGGAGTACCCACCGCTCGCGCGGCTTCACGATTCGGATGGCGAAGCGCAGGTTCGCTTCGAAATCGACCGCGAGGGCGTCGCTCGCGGCGTTCGCGTGGTTCGATCGAGCGGGCACGAGCGACTCGACGCATCCGCGGTTCGCGCAGTCGAATCCGCGAGCCCACTGCCCTGGGTGTACGGGCCGCTCGAAGTTCCGGTGCACTTCGAACTCACCGCGCCCCGCTGAGCGGATGACGCTAGAGAGCTTCGCAATTCTGGGTGACGCGCTTCTCCGTCGGAAGCCGGCGTTACCCTATTCTGCGCGACTCTCTAGCCGGTTAATTCGCCGACAGCGCGATGCGCCTGATCGATGGCCGAATCGATCACCGCACGACCGCCTGCATCTGAATTGGCAATCGCGATCCGACCGAAGCGCTGCCGGCCGACCTCGTGGGGATACTGGCCGTCCTCGTAGCCGGGATCGGCGAGCGGGTTGGGCCAATACGTGTATCCGTGCGCCCAGCGGTTGACGGTGATCGCGGCGATGTCGCGAGATGGATCGAAACCCCCGCCACCGAGTATGCCCGCAAGTTGGGTGCGGATCGAGCGCTCGATGGTCTCGAAGGAAGTGCTCAAGAGCTCGTAGCGCCCGGCGCGGTACTGCTCCCGCGGTGTCGGGCCCGCGTCGGTTTTCGTCGCGAAGCGCTCCATGTGCACGACAATCGGCTCATCCGGGCCGCTAGAAAACCCGTACCCACCGAGGCTCACCGGAAAATCGAGCATCGCGACGGCGTGGTAGCTGCCCGGCGCCGATACCGCACCGAGCCCGAGCTTCTTCCAGGCCCGCCAGTCGCGCAGCAGCACGTTCGTGTAGAGGATCGGTACTTTGACGGCAAGGGCGAGCGCTTCGCGTTGTGCTTCGGGAAGTTCCGGGCAAAGCGCCGGAATCATCGCGTTGTAGCACGCGAGCACGCACGAGCGCCCCCATACCCGATACGCCTGCCCGCCGCACACGTAGGTGACGCCAACGCGTTTTGCGGTCTTCACAGATCCATCGTGTTCGGCTCGAACCGCGGTACTGTTCAGCCGCAATTGAATTTCTGAGTCCGGCGCGTCGAGGCGCGTGTAGTCGAAGCGCGCGGTCACCACGTCTTCCATCGTCGACCCGGGGGCGACTCCCGGGATCAGATTTCGAACCAGCAGGCGAGCGACCGATGCGATTCCATCGGGGAAGTGATTGATGTAGGGCTCTTCGAAGGAGCCGCTCAACGGAAGCGCCGTCGCATTCAGGCCCGGAAGTCCGACATAACTGATCGCGCCTATCGCTGGCGCCACATCGAAGCTTACGCTCAGATCCGTCGTCATGCGCTGGAGCAGCTCGATGATCTCGGGATTCGTGATGCCCATGTATCGGGTGAGAAAATCCCGATAGCTGATGCCATACAGATACTCGGTCTGGCGCGACGCGGGTACGTCGAAGATCCGATTCTCGTCGATCAAAAGCGCACGCAGGAGTTCGCGCTTCGCGAGATCGGAGAGCGGCATTTGCACAATGGCCTCTTCCGCAGAAAGCGTCGAAGGTGCGAGCGGTAGATAGTTGGAGAAGTCCAACAGTTCAAACGGAATCACACGTTCGACCCCGTAGGTCTCACGGTCGAAGTAAATACCACCGCGCAAGCCATTCCTGCGATAGAAATCCTGGTCGTACCCCGCGGCAAGGCGCGGGATGTCGATGTTGATCTCTCGCAACAGTCTCTGAGCGACTTCGCTGTAGTCGCCGGGTTTCTCCAAAGTCTGACTACCGCCGTATCCGATGATCGTGTGGCCGCCGAGTTGAAACTCGTTTCGCTTCGCGTGTCCGCCGAAATCGTCGTGGTTGTCGAGAATCAAGATGCGCGCATCGGATTTGTGTTTGCGGTAAAAATAAGCAGCAGCGAGCCCGCTGATCCCTCCGCCGACCACGATCAGGTCGTAGAGTTCCGATTCGGGTTCCCGAACGGGCCCCCAATCGCTGCGGCCTTCGCGCGCGAGCGCGTGGGCGACTTCGAACGACCCCGGGTGGCTGCCGCGCATCCCCGTGAGCCGTGGCGGGTAGGCACCGATCGCTCCGTTGACACCTTCGAGTACAGCCACGGCTTCGGCGAGTGCGCGTCCGGGAACGAGCGTTCCCGCTGCGACAGCACCCACACCGTTGAGGAAATCCCGACGTGAAATCGGCCGATCCATCCCGAGTTTGCGATCGCTGCGCTTCATCGATCGACTCCTTCCGGTGCGACTCTTCGAATCGCTTCAAGGTGAGCGCCTAGGCTAGCGGCTCTTTTTCGTGATCCACCCACCGCAGGTGCGATAGAATCCAGCGGCACCTCCCCGCCGGGATCCAACCATGCCAAACGATCTGGGGACTCCGATCCAGTCGGGTGCAGCCGATGCAGCCGTCGACTCGCTCGACTTCGAGCGCGCTGAAAAATCCTCTCACTCCGCGCCCGTCTGCGCACAATGCGCAACACCGATCACCGACTGCTATTTTACGCTCGGCTCGCATGTGCTTTGCGAGTCCTGTCATCTCGCATTTCGCAACGCGAAGGCACCGGGCAATGCCGCAAGTCGCTTTTTCGGCGCAGCGGGGCTCGGAACGATCGCCGCCGCGATCGGGTGCGCGCTGTGGATGGCCGTCACGAAATTCACGGGCTACGAGATCGGATTGATCGCAATCGCGATCGGTTACCTCGTCGGAATGGCCGTGCACGTCGGATCCCGTCGCGTGGGTAGCGTGGTCTATCAATTGCTCGCCGTCTTTCTCACCTACACCGCGATCGTGATGACCTACGTCCCGATCATCGCAAACCAATTGAACGCCAGCGAAGAGCTCCAGCAGGGGGTGGAGACCGCTCGTTCAGAGGATCGGGTGGACCGCGAACCCGCGGATTCCGCCTCCAGTGCAAACGCGGGAGGAAATTCGGGGGCTCCCGTGACGGAGCCGGGCGTGGACACGCTGGCTGCATGGATTGCCGCGATTCCGCTCGCCTACATGCTCCCGTTCTTGATGGGCTTCAAGAACATCATCGGAATCCTCATCATCGGATTCGCACTCTGGCAGGCCTTCCGGATGAACGCTCGCCCGAAGATCGAGCTTCAGGGCCCTTTCCGGCTCGAAGTACGCGACACCGCACTTGGCTGACGAGGTTTCGATCTACGAGTGCGCGTGCGGTTCGCAGCTGCCCGCGCAACTGCTGAGCTGTCCGGGCTGTGGGCGCCTCGTCCACACTGAGCGACTCAAAGAACTCGTCACCGACGCCAATCGCGCGCGGCAGCGGCGTGACTTCAGCGGACAGGCTTCCGCGCTCCGCAATGCACTCGATTTGCTCCCCGCGGATTCCCGGCAACACGGGGTCATCCGCGGTCGCATCGCGGAACTCAGCGAGATGATCGATGCCGGATTCTCGCCCGAGGCGCGAGCACCTGCGGCGAACGCGTCACCGGGCACAACACGGCCCCGTCACGCGCTGCTCAAAGCCGGATCCGCGGCAGGCCTCATCGCAATTCTGTTGTGGAAGTTCAAATTCATTCTGGTCTTCATCGCCACGAAGGCCAAGCTGCTGCTGCTTGGCCTGAGCAAATCGACGACGCTTTTCACGATGCTGCTCTCCCTGGGCGTTTACTGGGCGGCTTGGGGTTGGCAGTTCGGCCTGGGCGTCGTTCTCTCGATCTACGTTCACGAAATGGGACACGTCGCTGCGCTGCGGAAGTTCGGAATTCGCGCAACCGCACCGATGTTCCTGCCGGGCCTTGGCGCGATCGTCCGGCTCCACCAATATCCACAGACACCGCGCGAAGACGCGCGGGTCGGGCTCGCAGGCCCTCTCTGGGGGCTCGGCGCGAGCATCGCGACACTCGCCATCTACTATGTGACACAACTTCCAGTGATCGCCGCGATCGCAACGGTGGGGGCCTGGATCAATCTCTTCAATCTACTGCCCGTCTGGCAACTCGACGGCGCTCGGGGGTTTCGCTCGCTCTCGCGCCGGCAGCGCTGGATTGCACTCGCCACCATCGCCGCGACCTGGATGATCGCGCAAGAGGGACTCCTCGTGCTGCTCGGTATCGGCGCCGCCCTTCAGTGCTTCGCGAAAGATGCGCCCGAGAATGGCGATGCGCGCGGGCTTCTCAGCTACGCGGGGCTCGTCATCAGCCTTGCGCTGCTGTCGGGAATTCCGGTTCCCGAGGCGGTGCCTCCGTGACATCCGACACCTTAAAGAGTCAATAGAGCTCCCTCCGAAAAGCTTGATGAACAGCGCGCGAAAATCCAGCGATTTTCGGCGAGGCTCAACTCCCGATCGGAGCCCATTTCACGCTCGAAACACCTTCTACGGCGGCAATCTGCGAGAGGAGTTTAGGAGCCTGAAGCAGATTTCGGCAACGAATGTAAGCGTCGAGTTCGTAGGATCGCGCAACCGGGTCGACACGGCCCGCAAAGTCCTGAATCCGGATTCCGTTTTCACCCAACACTTCGCGCAGCGAGGCGCTGATCCCCGCGAGATCGGTTCCCGACCCGAGCACCACGAGGCGCCGGTAGACAATGGGGTTCACCCAGCGAAAGAGCCAGTCGAATCCGATCAATACCGCGAGCATGGCGCCCGCACCGGCAATGGCAAGCGCGTAGCGCTGCTGACCGATCACAATTCCGAGCACCGCAACCGCCCATACACAAGACCCCGTCGTAATGCCTCGAACGATGTCTCCGGAGCGGATGATCGTGGCGGCGCCCAGAAAACCGATGCCGGTAACGATACCCGCAGCGAGTCGATTCGGATCGAAAACGAGGCTGCCCACCACCGACTCGCCCAGCGCAGCGGAGACGCTCTGTGAAGCCTGGATCGCAATGGCTGCCGAGAGACACACCATCATGTGGGTTCGAACACCCGCCGGTCGGCCGTGCAGCTCTCGCTCGAACCCGATCGCGCCGCCGACCGCGATGGCCAGCAGGAAGGCGGTCCAGTCCAGATGCTGGAATTGCTGCGCGATCAGATCCAAATCCATAGCAGGGAAATCGGCATGCGAGCCACACGGATTGAGGTGAATCGCGTGCAGCGCGTTCGCAGGGCGGGCGGATTGAGGCGAATCCCGTGCGGCGCGTTCGCGGGGCGGGCGGATTGAGGCGAATCGCGTGCGGTACGTTCGCGGGGCGGGCGGATTGAGGCGAATCGCGTGCGGTACGTTCGCGGGGTAGGCGAAGTGTGGTGACTTTCACCCACAAATACGGCGGCGCCTGAGCACCCAACGCAAACGGCCACCGGTCAGGTCTCAACCGGTGGCCGTCACGTGATTTAGATGGCGCGCCCAGCACGACTCGAACGTGCGACCTCCTGGACCGCAACCAGACGCTCTATCCAACTGAGCTATGGGCGCGCGTTTCAAAAACGGAGCAGAAGCTTAGCAGGCTAACACCTCCGAGTACTTGGCGGAGCGTGCAGTCTGTAGCGAACTCGTCTCTGGGCGCAAATCCCTGATCCACAGAGAAAATACAGGGAAATGCCGCGAATCTGGTTTCAGCCGCTGGGCTGGTTACGCGCCCGAAGCCCAATCTGGGGTCCTGACGGGTGAATTCCCTGCGTTCGGGAACAGGGAAATTTGTGCCAACGAGCAGGGACTTCTGCGATCGAGATCGATCTTCCAACCCGAGGCGATGCTCGATGACCCGCGCTCCGTAGTCTCGAACGCGAACGCGATTTGTGAACAGGAAACCGTCCGCATCCAGGACATATCGGCACTCCGCTGACAGCGGATTGGGTCTGCCGAGAATGTCCTTCGGTTTCAGAGCGTTGCAATTGCAACGCCTGAACTCCAGAATGTCGTGAGTCGCAGCTGGGCTGAGACTCAAGCGGAAAGTGCTGGGCACGGGAAGGGGGTTCCCACTTGCCGAAAATCCTCGGTCGCCTCCTTTGTCTGGTGAGTATCCATGATTTTCGAGTCACCGAGGCGACCTTCGGCTTCGGACCTGGCGGCAGCGTCGAGAAGGTCCAGTGCAAGCGCTGTGGCCTCGTCACTGCGCGGCACGGATGAGCGATCCGGGACCGCCGTCCCCTAC
>JACZVU010000174.1 GCA_022572485.1 Myxococcales bacterium | reverse complement strand
AGGCTCGCAACACCGGAGCTATCGATGTAGCTGACCGCCGAGAGGTCGACGAAGACGTCTTGCCCTTTTGCCACACACTCCAGTAGAACTTCCCGGGCTTTGGGGGAATGCTCGAGATCCACATCGCCTTGGAAGGATACGATGAGGTTTCCCTGTTCTTCTCTCACGGCGTGTTCCATGGATTCCTCTTGCGGTGGAGTTCTCAGTCGATTCGTCGCACCATTCTTAACAGATTCCCGCGTCCCGAGGCGGGCTTCAGGAATTCCACTTCGTCCATCACCCGGCGGATGAAGTGGGTGCCGAGCCCACCGGGTCGAAGGTCGTCGAGGTCGCGCGGCTTGACCCGGCTTGGGTCGATCGCAGGTGCGTGATCTAGCAGCGAGAAGACCAGGCCATCGCTTCGATGCTCGACTTCGAGTTCAATGACGTTATCCGAATCTCCGCAATAGGCGTGGCGAATGATGTTCTGGCAGGCTTCATCGATCGCGAGCACGATGTCCGCAGTGGATTTGGCGCTGCACCCGCAACTCGCCACGCTCTCCCTAACCGCTTCGCGGATTCTTTTGAGCTCTGTCGCCCGCGCTGGAAAACGCAGCTGGAGCACCTGTTTGGAGCGGAATTCGGGCATCAGTGAGAGCGCGCCTCGTCCGAAACCGCGAGCAGCGTGAGATCGTCCTTGAGCGCGAGCTGGCTGACGCTGTCCACGATGGTCTCTACGCGGCCCGCGAGCGGCATGTCAGCGAATTTCGACACCAGCACTTCGAACCCTTCGCGTCCGAGCGGGTCGCCCGACTTCGTTTCGGCCTCCGTGAGGCCATCTGAGAAGATGTAGAGCGATCCACCGCGCAGATCCAGTTCGGCCTCCGGGATCGCGACACCGGGCACGATTCCGAGTGGTGGTGCTCCGGCTTCGACAATCGAAAACCGGCCTTCCGCGTGACAGACGGGCGGCTCATGGCCCGCGTTTGCGATGCAGGTTGTGCCAGTTTTTGGGTCGTAGAGACCTGCCGCCATGGTGACGAACATGCCGCGCGTGGCCGTCTCGCAGATTTCATTGTTGAGCAGGGCAAGCAATTCGGCTGGGTGCGGGATCGTCTTCACCATGCACCGGTAGAGGCTGGCCGTCTTGGCCATCAGCATCGCGGCGTGGATGCCCTTGCCCGAAACGTCACCCAGGCAAAAAGCGATACGCCCGTCCGCAATGGAAATGAAATCGAAGAAGTCTCCAGAAACCGTTCGGGCCGGGACGTTCATGCCCTGAACGGGAAACGGATCCGGGCGCGCTGCGGGCAGTAGATTGCGCTGGATTTCTGCCGCGAGCTCGAGTTCGCGGCGAGCCCTTTCGGCATCGACGAGCGATGCCGCCATGCGATTGTTCGAAATCGCGAGAGCTGCCGACGATGCGAGAATCTGGAGCAGATAGACATCGCTTTCACGGAAGCAGCCGTCGCCTCCGCGCCGGTTGATCAATTCAATTGCGCCGATCCGTTGGTCCAAAAAACTCATCGGTGCGCATAGAAGTGAGCGGGTAACCGTTCCGCTCTCATTGTCGGCTTTGGTCGAAAACGCCGGGTCCGTTCGGGCATCGAGCACACACTGACAGGTGTTCTCAGAGACGCTTCGGCCGATGATTCCTTTTTCCATCGGTAGATGAATACCCGTGATGGGATTGGGGCCGATGGATGCTCGGCAGTGCAGGTCTTCGCGCTCGAGATCGAGGAGCCAGAGGGAGCCCGCCTCCGCGTTGAGGTGTTTGGCGATGGAGACCAGTGCTTGCTCGAGGGTTGCTTCGAGGTCCAGCGATTCCGCGAAGCTGCGGGTCATTTCCGCGAGAAGCGCAAAAGCGCTTTCGATTTCGTCTGTGGCGATGGTCGGTGCGGCGTTCTGCGCAAACGGTTCTTTATCGTCAGGGGTATGGACCACTCTCCATTGCCTCGCATTCGCCGCGCGGTAGAAATCCGATCAAAACGCGGGCGCGTCGGGCCAACACTCTAGCCAACCTGCGATTCGCGGGGTGTGACCCGCCCTCTCGCTTCCTTCAGTTTTCTCCACCTCTTTTAAAGAAGTGGATCTGCCATGTACCACTGAGGCGATTCTGACGCAGGATATAGGTTGAGGCGTCTTCTGTTCGAACGCGGAAGTAGGTGTCTTCGTCGCCCTCCCAGCGATCGATCAATTCGACGATCTGACGCATGCGATCGGGCCACCCGAAGCGGACGGGAATTTCTCCCCGCTCGGGGTCGTGTTCGCATTCGACGGCGAATTGGGGCACCCAGGACCTCAGCGCTCCCGCCGGAGCCGGCGGGGCCCTGGCTACCATAGCCGTTCGGCAGGCGCGGCTCCTCCCATTCGCATCGCTGAGCGCGCAGCGTCGGGTTCTCAGTGCGGTGTTGCCGCAGGGATCGGGGCACGAGAGGTCGCGAGCGATATGGGCTTTGAGCGAGTGGCCTCTCGTGTCCGATCCCGAACGCAGCCACCACGTCCTGAACAAACGGAATTCGCGGAGCGTCTCAAGGGGTTGGTAAGCTGCGAAAAGCAGGGAGCTTTTTTTGCTGATCCGACGCGCCAAAACCATCAAGCCCAGCGAGGTTACGGGTCAGGATCTCTTTCTGCACCGGCGGGAGTTTCTGCGCGCTGCGGGGTGGGCGGTCGCGGGGACAGCGCTCGCACCGAGGCTCGCCGGTAACGCCGAGGCCCGCCCCCCCGGCCCGGTGGCTGGTGCTGGTGCGAACCCCTTCCGAACCGACGAAAAACCCACCGCGTTCAAGGACGCGACCCGCTACAACAATTTCTACGAATTCGGAACGGACAAGAGTGACCCGCAGCGCTACGCGGGAAGTCTCCGGACGCGACCCTGGTCGGTTGCGATCACCGGCGAAGTCGGAAAGCCCGGAACGATCGACCTCGACGATCTCTTGCGGCCGCATACCGCCGAGGAGCGCATCTACCGGCTCCGCTGCGTCGAGGCCTGGTCGATGGTGATCCCCTGGTTGGGGGTCCCTCTCGGCGAGATCATCAAGCGCTTCGAGCCGACCTCAGGCGCCAGATACGTCGCCTTCAAGACGCTGCTGGACCTGGAGCAGATGCCGGGTCAACGCAGCCAGGTGTTGGACTGGCCCTACCTCGAAGGGTTACGGATCGACGAGGCGATGCATCCGCTGACGATTCTTGCCACGGGAATGTACGGTCGGGAGCTGCCCAACCAGAACGGCGCGCCACTGCGCCTCGTGGTGCCCTGGAAATACGGATTCAAGAGCATCAAGTCGATCGTGGAGATTCGGCTGATGCGCACCGAGCCGCTCACGAGCTGGAAGCTGCAAGCCCCCAAGGAGTACGGATTCTTCGCGAACGTCAACCCCGATGTCGATCACCCGCGTTGGAGCCAGAAGCGTGAACGCCGGATCGGTGAACTCAGAAAGCGCCCGACACAGCTCTTCAATGGCTATGCGGACCAAGTCGCACATCTCTACGCGGGAATGGACCTTCGCAAGCACTTTTGAGAATCGGGTGAGCCAGTCGTGATGAACCCCACACAGCGCAAGCGCGCGCTCCAAGCCGTCACCATCACCACTGCTGCACTACCCGCCGCATCATTGGTCGTCTTGGCGCTTACCGATGGATTGGGTGCCAATCCCGTGGAGCAGGTCACGCATGTCACGGGCGAGTGGGCGCTTCGCTTCCTGCTCTTGAGTCTGGCTGTCACACCGTTGCGGCGCTTGCTCGGATGGAGCTGGGCCGCGCCGCTGCGGCGAACCCTCGGCCTCACCGCGTTTGGCTACGCCTGCTTCCATTACCTCACCTATCTCGGTCTCGAGCACTTCTTCGATTGGCATCTGATCGTCGAAGACGTGCTCGAGCGGCGTTACGTGACGGCGGGCTTCGCGGCGTTTCTCTGTCTCGTACCGCTCGCCGCGACCTCGACGCGCGCGATGGTTCGGAGGTTGGGTCGGCGTTGGATCACGCTTCACCGCCTGATCTATCTGGCAGCCGCCCTCGGAGTGATCCACTTCCTCTGGCTCGTCAAGTCGGATCTTCGCGAACCCCTGGTATACGCGGCGGTTTTGATTCTCCTGCTCGGGTTGCGGCTCTGCCGCGGCGGGTGCGCTCGCGGACCCGCAAAGAGGCTCTCAACGAGGCGGAATCACTGACGTCCCGGGCTTGATTCGAGTTCGGGAGCGATCCTGCGCCGCTGGGGCTTGTCCTGAATGCTAATGTTTATATCTCGAATACGGAGGAGCCCATGACCGAACCCACTCTCACTGTGACCGATGCTGCGGCAGATAAGATCCGCACCGCCAAAACGAGTGAAGGCAGCGAGGATGTCGCGCTGCGGGTGACAGCGAGAGAAGATGGCGCGAAGTTTCGCTACGAACTCAAACTCGTTTCCACGAGCTCGAAGGAAGCTGACGACAGCGTCATCCATCTTGTCGACATGGATCTCTACCTGGACCGCGAGAGCGTTCCTCGGCTCCAGGGTGCAACCCTGGATTACGTGGAGGACCTCTCGGGATCGGGTCTCAAATTCGAGAACCCGAATCAGACGACACTCGCGCGCCATCCGCTTGCGGGGCGCGTACAGGAGCTCCTCGACGATCGCATCAACCCGGGCCTTGCTGCCCACGGTGGCGTAGTGAGTCTCGTCGATATCCAGGAGACTCGCGTCGTGTTGCGCTTTGGCGGGGGGTGTCAAGGCTGCGGAATGGCGGCTCTGACGCTGAAAGAAGGTGTTTCTGCTCAGCTCAAACAGCAGATTCCCGAGATCACCGAGGTCGTCGACGCAACCGATCACGCCGCGGGCGAGAACCCCTATTACACCTGATCGCACGGAACCTCGAAGGGCCGCGACCGATAGCCAGAGCGAGCGAGGAGTCACCATCAGCGATCCGACGGGAACAGGGCCGAGCGGCGCGAGCCGGCGGGACTATGGACCGGATGTCCACGTGCAGTATGTGGACGGCCGCGAATTTCTGATCGTGGGTACGGCACATATCTCGCGGGAGTCGGCCGATCTCGTTC
>JACZVU010000039.1 GCA_022572485.1 Myxococcales bacterium | reverse complement strand
TGGGCCACGGATTGACGATCGCCGCCTACATGGTTCACGAGTGCGGTCACAACACCGTCTTCAAACAGAACGCGGACAACGCCCGCCTCGGCAAGTTCCTGACCTGGATCTGCGGCGCCGCCTACGGGACCTACGAGGACATCCGCTACAAGCACTTTCGGCACCACGTCGACGTCGATGATGTGGTGTGGTTCGACTACGAGCGGTTCTTTCGCGAGCGACCCAGCGTACTTCGCATCATTCGAGCGCTCGAATGGTGCTATATCCCTGCGCACGATCTGTTGATGCACTTCATCATGGTGTTCACCTCCTTCGTGATCCCAGAGCGCAGAAATCAGCGGGTGCGAAACGTCTCGGTCATCCTGATCCGCGGGGGAATCTTCTTCACGATGCTCTGGTTCTTCCCAAAGGTGGCCCTGCTCTACGCCGTCGCGTACATGGCCATGATGACGGTCTTGCGCTTCATGGACAGCCTGCAGCATGACTACGGCTACCACCTCACGCTGTTCTCCAAGGAGCCATCCCCGCACAAGGGCGACTTCCCGTTCGAGCAGGAGCACACGTTCAGCAACCCCCACTCCTTCGAGCGCGAGTGGATCAATGGGCTCACGCTGAACTTCGGCTTCCACAACGCGCACCACGCCAAGCCGATCACTCCCTGGTGGCGGCTTCCCGCGCTGCACCGAGAGCTGTTCGGCGACGATCCCGCCAACGTGATCCCGCTCTGGCCTCAGTTGAGGATCTTCCACAAATACCGCCTGACGCGCATCGCCGGGGGCAGCGCCGACCCAGACGCCGCTGCTACCGACGCTTGGGGTCGGGGATTTCTCTCAGCCGCCCGCGAGGGTCGGGCCACCGGCGGAAACGCCGCGTCGTTCCTGACCTCTTTCTGAGTAGAGCAAAGCCACGTGCGACGAGCCGCACAGACCGTCCCCGACTGGGCCATCGGCTGCATGGACCGCGAGTACATCATTCTCGACGGGGGCGCGAAGGACCCCTCGATCGCGATCTGGATCCAAACCGAGTCGCAGTACTTCGACCTGCGAATACCGCACGATCGCCCTGACTTCGCGGGTAGGCACTCGCTCGAAGACTTCTCGAGCGACGAGCTGATGCAACTCGCACGGCAGTCGGGAGACACCGGCATTTGCACCCTTACGAACAACGTAGCGACGTGGAAGGGCTGGGGCAACCGCTTCGGGTTCTTCTGCGAGGACGTCGCGATCTTTCCCGATGACGGACGACTCGAACCGAAGGGCAATGTGATCTACGAGTACGAGACCGCAAAAAGCACCGTTCCCTATGAGGAAGCTTGGATTCAGCAACCCGACGACCACGGCCTGATCGCGCACCTCTCGCTGCACGCCGAGCCGCACCCGGACGAGGTGCTCGCCGTACTGCTCGTCGTGGGTGGCTACGCGGGCTACGTCGAGAGATCCACCAGCGAGAATCGCCTCAGCCTCGAAGCCCAGTTGAAAGAAGCGACGGACGATCTCGATCGCATGCGCCAAATCCTCGACTGCGAGGCCAGCTACGCGATCCGCGCGAAAGCCGGCGCGCCGTATGTGGTGCGCCACAGCAACTTCCCGTTTCGCGAGGGTACGACGCTGGACGTACCGCAGATGAACCCGCGCACCCTTGAGCGCACCCAGAAACTGCCGAGCGTGCACGAATCCACCTGGTGGCAGGTCGAGTCCTGCTTCATCCAAAGCTGAGTCGGCGAACTCAGCCTAATTTCGGCCCTCGGGCCACCCCATGCGCCTGCTGCCGTCGCAGGTACCCACAACCGCACGGCGCCACCACTCCCAACCAACCCGCACCACCCCGTTGAAATCGCCACGATGCGGGGGATCTTTCCCCAAGACCCGCTCTACTAGACCGAATCTCTATTATCGGCCATTGCCAAAACACAGTCTGTTTTCCCAGGGGTTTACGTCGCTGCTCGCAGGCGCCATACTGATGCTTATCAACTCAACATTTTGCGGTTCCGAGCGACTCACATAGCGCGAGCATTCCGGCGTCTTGGAGAGCGAAGAGACGGTGGTCTTCGAATTCGGGGTGCGTGGAAAATTTGACCACGACCGTTCGCGTTGGGTGATGGACCAACAGCGCTTGCCCGTTGATCCCCAGGCCGGAGTAGATGCCGCGCGCCGCATCGTAGATCCACCAGTTGTCGTGGTAGAAGGCGTCGGGTTTTGCGGGATCGTATTCCGGCGCAGCCGCGAAGGCGTCGACGAGTTCTTCGTCGCGAGCCCGGAGGCGCTCCAACCAGGCGGCGGGCACCACCTGACGGCTCGAAAGTTCGCCGCCCTGCAAGCACATCTGCCCGAATCGCCCGAGGTCTCGCAGCGTGGTGCAGATGCCGCCTTCTACGATTGAAAACCCCGAAGCGTCGAGCATGATCTCTGCGTCGCGCTCGGCGCCAATCGCAGACCAGATCTCGCGCGCGAACAGATCAGCGAAGCGTCCGTCTCCCGCACGCTCCAACACCCATCCGAGTACGTCGCTCACGAGAGATACGTAGCGGAAAATTCCTCCGTGTTCGTGGGAATTGTCAACCGAGCGGATCCACGAAGCGGTGTCGATCGGGATGTTTCGGCGCGAATGGGTTCGGTAATTGGAAACGTCGCAAATCTTTATTTCGTCTTTTTCATAGTTCCATCGCGTACCCGCACGCATGTCCAACAGATGCTGGATCGTGCAACCCTCCCATGCCGTGCTGCGCAATTCTTCGATGTAGTCGACAACCGCATCTTCTGGTTTTACGAGTCCGCGCTCTGCCAACACGCCACATAGCATCGAGGTGAGCGACTTCGACACGGACATCAGTAGGTGAGTGTCCGATGGTTTCATCGCACCTGCGTAGGTTTCGAAGAGCACGGCACCATCGTGCAAGACCAGCAGGCCATCCGTGTAGGTGGCCTCGAGCATTTGCGGAAACGAGAACTTTTCGCCTTCGTGTTCGAAGCTGAACGAGTCCAGACTGCGTTCATTTCGGGGAAGTTCGAGAACGGGGCCGTCGCCGCGCGAGATCTGCTCCGTGCGAGCCAGCTCGGAAACCCGGATGAATCCCAGTCGGTTGTAGGGTGCGTCGAGCCAGTTCTCCGGTGTCACGTCCGATCGTTCAGGCATTCTTCACTCGCCATCAAGCGCTCGGTCGGAAGGGTCGCATCCAGAGCCTCTTCGCGCACCTCGCGGGTTGTTGAAACAAGCGGGCTTTGGGCCTTTCGTTGGGAAAATGGCGTCGAGCCGGCCGAGACCGCTCGCCGTCATACCTCAGGGGGTCCGCGGGGGCGTCCGGACAGACGGCGGTAAAATGCGACGTGTATTCCTGAGCATGAACGGCCGCCCTGCCCGCGTCCGTGATACCCTCGCGGAAACAAGATCTGCCTCGATCGACCACGGCCTCGAACCTGAAACCACATCGAAACGGGAGAGAAAGGAGGGCATATGGGAAGTTCATCTGACTTCAGCGATGCGGAGTGGAGCGTCCGCTGCGATCTGGCGGCCTGTTATCGGGCGTTCGTTCAATTCGGATGGACAGACTTCATCTACACCCACATCTCGGCCCGGCACCCGACCGACAAAGACTGTTATCTCATCAACCCCTACGGGCTGCTCTTCGAAGAGATCACTGCATCCAATCTGATCGCAGTCGGTTTCGACGGACAAGTGTTGCGCGGCGATCACCCGGTAAACGAGGCCGGTCATCCGATCCACAGCAGCGTGTTGCTCGCGCGGCCGGATGTAAATTGGGTGCTGCACAGCCACACCCGCGCAGGCATGGTCGTTTCGTGCATGAAGTGCGGGCTGCTTCCGCTGACCCAACAGGCGATGTTTCTCCGTGACCACATCGGCTATCACGAGTGGGACATGCAGACCACCGACGGTGCGTGCGAACGCCTCACCGCTGATCTGGGTCCGAACAACATCGCGATGATCCTCTACAACCACGGCCTGCTCAGCTGCGGCACCAACGTCGGCGCTGCGTTCACGGCGCTCTACAATCTCGAGATCGCGTGCAAGGTGCAGGCCGATGTCGTGGCTTCGGGCGCCGAGTGGATCGTCCCAGAATCCGACGCGATCGATCGCACGGCTGCTGCTGGCGGGCCGGAAGGGCTCGACGGAGCGCTCGAGTGGAAGGCCATCCGACGGCGACTCGACCGGATCGACCCTTCCTACAAGACGTGAATCAGCCATCGAACCCATCGGACGCGCAAGGCGATGTAGCGCGCGTGCTCGTGACGGGCGCAAACGGCCAGATCGGCCGGCGCCTGATCGAGCGCTTGGCGCGCTCGAATCCGCGAGTGGCTGTGCGAGCGGTCGTCCGTTCCAAGTGGGCCGCGGAGACACTCGAGAATTTGCCGATGGAATCCCGGCCCGAGATTTCCATCGTCGACTACCGCAACGCTGGAGAACTCGCGGAGGCCGCTCGCAATTGTTGTTACGCAGTACACCTGGTGGGAATCCTCAAAGAAGACTCGAACAACCGCTATCAAGACGCGCACGAAGCATCGACCCAGGCGATGGCGGATGCAGCGGCGATGGCGGGCCTGCGGCGCGTCGTCTACCTGAGCATTCTCGGCAGCGACCCGAAGTCCGCCAACACGTGTCTCGCCTCGAAGGGGCGCGCCGAGCAGATCCTGCTCAACGCGAAAGCGCCCGCACTGATCCTGCGCGTCCCGATGGTGATCGGCCCGGGAGACGCCACCGCGAACATCGTCCGCCGGGAAGCACTCGCACGCGTGCTCCCTCTGGCGGCGGGTGGTCGTTTTCAAACCCAGCCCATCTACGTGGGCGACGTCGTCGAAGCCATCGCCGCAGGCCTCGAACGAGACGACCTGGACGACTTGGCCCTCGACCTCGCGGGGCCGGAGTCTCTGACCCAGCGCGAATTCATCGAGCGCGCCGCACGGCTATACGGGCGCCGACCCCTCATAGTGTCGATCCCAGCAGGCCTGGTCAAGTTTGCCGCGGGCCTCGCGGAGCGCTTTCTCGCCAATCCACCGTTCACGAAATCGGCGCTCGAGGTCATCCTGTCCGGCGATGACATCGACCCCGAACCCGCTCGACGGAAACTCGGCATCGCGTTGACTCCACTCGACGAAACCCTGCGGCGCTGTGTGGGCCCACAGGCCGATGCCCGAAACGCGGGGTAAACGGGAGGTTGCGGAACATGGGTGACACCACCGCGACCCACCTCAGCGATCGGCCGAAGGCTCCACTCTGGCAACGCGCGCTGCCGTTCCTGATCACCGTCGCGTGTTTCGCGCACCTCTACGGCCGGATCCACGCGCAGGCCGCGCGCGAAGAGCAGACCGCAGTAGAATTTCTGTTGGCGGTATTCGCCCATGTGAGCTGGGGGCGATGGCTCGCGCTGATGATCCCCTACTCGGCGTTCTTTTTTCTGATCGACTCACTCGTGGTATGGCGCGTCGTCAATTGGTTCAACACCCGGGTTCGATACGTCGACATCCTCCCGATCCGCGGTTGCACCTACATTCTCTCGATCCTCAACGAGCAGATCGGCAAGGGCGCGATGGCTCTCTACCTCAACCGCCGAGACCGCGTCCCCGCTTGGCAGGTGGGGTCTAGCATGCTCTTCATCATGTTCTGCGAGTTCTACCACCTGCTCGCATGGGCACTCGTGGGTGTTTCGATCGGCGGAGATCGCTTCCCGGAAATCTTCCACTGGATTCCCTGGATCGCGGCCGGGGCCACCGGCTTCCTTGCGCTCTGGCTGCTCTACTTTGGCGGCGCCATCGTTCCGCGCAGCACGGTTCGCAATCGCCAGATCCTGCACGCTTTCCGCAGCGCAAAACTCTGGCAATACGGAGTCATCGTACTGCTGCGCTCGCCCGCCCTACTCAGCGCGGTAGTCGTCTACACCACTGCTCTGAGATTATTCGGTGTGGAAGTGAGCTATCTGGAAATGCTCGGCTATTTACCGGTGATCTTCTTCGGCGCCGCGATGCCAGGCCCCATGCGCGCGGTTGCGATCCTGCTCTGGGTGAGCCTCTTTCCCGACCACGCTGCCGAAATGGCCGCATTTGGCCTCGTCCAGCACAACTTCTTCATCTTCTTCAACGCGACGATCGGCCTGCTCTTCTTGAAGCGCGCGAACCGGGAACTCTTTGCCTAGAGAACCGCGCAGAATAGGGTAACACCGGCTTCCAACGGAGAGGCGCGTCACCCAGAATTGCGAAGTTCTCTAGCTGGTGAATCCTTTGGATTCACTTTCGGCGACGGAGCCTGTTCGGCTCCGCCTGGCTGGTGAATCCTTTGGATTCACTTTCGGCGACGCGCAATCCCATTCTGGGGTCGCGCTCCTAGCAATCCGGAGTTCGCAAGGCGACGCGAATTCGGCTCTCGATCAGACGGTCTCCCATCGACACGAGCGTCGAGCCGATCAACAACCAAGCGAGCGCCATGATCAGCAGCGCTCCCGGCCAGCCGATTCCGAGCGCGTCTCGGACGATCGGGATCGCGACGATCACGTAGTAGGCGATCCCATTCCAGCGACCCAAAGTGCTCGGGCGCGGACCGGACACCTTCGTGATCTTCGCGTCGAGTGCATACTGGAGAAAGGAGACAGCGATCAGCGTGGGGAGCAGCGATGGAAGAACACGAGCATGGGCGAGCGCCGCAGCCCCCGCGGTAACGAAGACCGCATCGGCGGCGTGATCGATCAGACGGCCGAGCCCAGACTGTTCATCGAAGCGACGCGCCACGATGCCATCGGCGACGTCGCTGGCCACCGCGAGCGCAAACACCGCGGTCGCCGCCCAGGCCGCATCGGCGGCGATCGCAACCACCAGGGCCGGCGCAGCAGCGAGGCGAATACAGGTGAGCGCATTCCCACGGGTCAGCCACGAGCCTCTGGCCTGCATGGTGTCAACTGTACTCGATTTTCAACTCAGAACTCTGCGTCCAGACGGGACCGAGCAGGTCCCGGCGCAGCACGCGAATCCGAAGGATTCGCCGCCGAGGCGCTACCTTGCAACGCCTCTGGCGAAGGAAATCGATTGCTGCGACGCGACAACAGAAGGCTCGGCTTGGCCCTGATTGCAATTGTTGCGATGGCATGCGCGGGCGAGGCAGACGAATCGGGCGACCCGGTGGTCGCTCGAGGCAAGAAGATCTACCGGAATATCTGCGTCGTCTGCCACAACGCAGATCCGAATCAAGCGGGTACGCTGGGGCCCGACATTGCGAGCGCCAGCCGCGAACTGCTCGAAGCGAAGCTCTTGCGCGGCGAATATCCGGCCGACTACACGCCGAAGCGAAATACGCAACAAATGCCTCGGCTCGAATATCTGAAGCCGAACCTCGATGACATCGCGGCGTTTCTCGCGAATCCGAGGGGCTGAAATCAGCCCCTCGGCCCGCGCCGCCCGACGGGACCCAACAGATCCCGTCGCCGCAAAGTGAACCCGAAGGATGCACCGATCAATGAAGCAAGAAGAACTGAAGCGCGAAGAGCGCGATCGTCAGGACGAAGCCCATGTGGATCGTGCCCTTCACGGAAGCCAACGGTTTCTGGGTCGGTAGCCCCGGGCCCATCAGCGCGCCGGCTTCGACGGCAACGATCACCACCAGCGCGATGATCCAATACAGTCCGAGCTGTCCGCCACCTACGTCCAGCGAAGCGGTTAGCGACGGAAAGTGGGTCGCCGCAGTCATGAAGAAGAGCATCGGGATCGAAAACAGGGTGTTGGTGCGTGAGGCCAACCCCGCGCGCGCCGCGCGCGCCGCAGCTGCCGGGTCCGCCTGTCCACCTCCGGCAACATTGTTCGCATTCGCAATCACGACCTGCTGGGCGGGCCAGATCACGAACCACACGTTCGCCCACATCAGGGTGCCCATCAGCCCGCCGGTCAGGATGCGGGTCATGTAACCACTCGAGATCGGTATTCCGTCGTGGCCCAGTTTCATCAAGAGGATCAAAACGCCAGTCACAAAGGTGAACATCGCGCCCCAGCGAAACCACCAGAGTGCCTTGGGCACGAGCCCCCGCGTCATCGCGCCTTTGGCTGCACCGCCGAGATCGGTGCCGAAGAACGGGGTCTGGATGAAGTTGAAATAATAAAGAATCCCGATCCAAGTGATCCCAGCCAGCAAGTGGAACCACCGGAGTAGGAAGTAAATGACCTCTTCCATCGCCCGTTCCCCCTCGATTTGCAGTTGATTCGCTCCGACTCGACCGCCGCCTTGCGCGGGGTTCGTCGGCGATCCAGCTTAGCTGCAAATCAAAACAAATGAGCGGCTGTTTCGCGCGGGATATGCGCGAACCCCGCCAGGCGGGCCTTGAAGCTCGAAGGCGTGCGGGGCCAAGGGGCTACACCCAGACGGGACCGAACGGGTCCCGTCGCCGCAAGCGAATCCGAAGGATTCGCCAGCCAATCCGAAGGATTCGCCAGCCAATCCGAAATTCAAACGCCGGATCTCGAAGCGCGCTCTTCGAGGACCACCTCGGCGATCGTCGAGGCGGCTTTCTCGACGGCGACATTGCGCGACTTGCGACTGCGCCGTTCCGTGATCTCGACAATTCCCTCCGCGAGCCCTTTGGGGCCCACGGTGATCCGATAAGGGATTCCGATCAGGTCGGCGTCGTTGAATTTGACACCGGGCCGCTCGTCGCGGTCGTCGAGCAAGACGTCGATGCCCTCTGCGACGAGCGCGTCATAGAGGGAGCCTCCCGCGTCGGCGGCCGTCGCATTCTTGGGATTGATGACCGTGACCACCACCTCGAAGGGCGCGATCGAAATGGGCCAGATCATCCCCGCCTCGTCGTGCCGGCTCTCCACGACAGCGGCCATGGCACGCTCGATACCGATCCCGTAGGAGCCCATGATGATCGGGCGCGACTTCCCGTTCTCGTCTTGAACCACCGCTCCGAACGCCTCGCTGTAGCGGGTGCCGAGCTTGAAGATATGGCCGACCTCAATGGCCTTGCGCACCTCGAGGGGCGCGTCGCAAAGCTGACAAGCTTCGCCGGCCTGGACTTCTCGCAGGTCGAGCCACTCCGCGCTCGGAATGTCTCGCTCGAGATCCACACCGCGGAGGTGAAATCCGTTGCGATTGGCGCCCGTCACCATTGCCGAGCGACCGCGCAGTGCGAGGTCGGCCAGGATCCGGCAATCCGTGACACCAACCGCCCCGAGGCTCCCCGCGGACGCACCCAGCGAATGCTGAATCTCTTGATCGGATGCGTGGCGCAACTCGGTCGCAGCGGTCGCGTCCTGGAGTTTCTGCTCCGAAAGCGGCTGGTCGCCGCGCATCAGCACGAGTACGGTCTCGCCGTCCAGCACGACGACCAGCGTCTTGATCTGATGCTCTGCGGGCGCCCCGCCATCGAAAGCCGCAAGGTCTTCGATCGTGCGCACGCCGGGCGTGGCGAACTCTTCGGGCACACCCAAGCCGGGCAGATTCTCGACCGACACCACCTGCGACTGGGCTTTCTCGATGTTGGCCGCGTAACCACACGCCGCGCAAGAGGCCACCCAATCTTCGCCAGCGTCACTCGCAACCATGAATTCGACAGATTCGGATCCGCCCATCGATCCCGAAGACGCTTCGACGGCGAGGGTTTCGAGCCCGCAACGCGAAAAAATCCGCCGGTACGCCTCGAAGTGGCGCTGGAAGGCAGCGTCGATTCCCTCGGCATCGATGTCGAGAGAATAGGAATCTTTCATCGTGAACTCGCGGACGCGAAGCACGCCGGATTTCGGGCGCGGCTCGTCGCGATACTTCTTCTGAATCTGAAACCAGATCTGCGGGAGTTGTTTGTAGCTGCGCAGCTCGGCGGCCAGCGATGCAAAAACCTCTTCGCAAGTCATTCCGAGCCCGATGTCGGCGCCTTTCCGGTCCGTTAGCCGGAACATCTCTTCGCCCATCGTCTCCCACCGCCCGCTGCGCTGCCAGAGATCTGCGGGCTGTATGGACGGCAGCAGAAACTCCTGGGCTCCAATGCCGTTCATTTCTGCACGCGCGATCTTCTCGATCTTCTGACAGACGCGAAAACCGAGCGGGAGCAGCGAGTAGACGCCCGCCATGAGCTGACGGACGAAGCCCGCTCGCAGCAGGAGTTTGTGGCTGATGGCTTCGGCATCGGCCGGGTCGTCGCGCAACGTCGGGATGAAGAGTTGCGACCAGCGCACGGACGACCTCCACGGGTTGAAAACGAGAACCTAACGGATGAACCAGAAACACGCCCCTCGATCCGATCTGTCGACGCCCCGGTTCGGGCGCTAGAAAGGGGTGCCTCGTCCGGGGGCGGTCTCGAGAAACGCCGACCGGATCTTCTCGTAGACGGGGCCTGGAGCGCCGGCACCGATGGGCCGCC
This sequence comes from Myxococcales bacterium, assembly GCA_022572485.1. The sequence goes on along the minus strand of JACZVU010000039.1, from coordinate 7,775 downwards.
CATCGAGTGAGCGAACCGGAATCAGGCCCGCAACGCTCCCGGTCAGGAACACCTCATCGGCGGCAAAGAGATCGAAGCGCCCAAGGCTTTGCACTCGGGCCGGAATCCCGAGTGACACGGCAAGTTCGAGCACGGTCGCCCGGGTGATGCCCTCCAATGCGCCATCGGTCGACGGCGGGGTGAGAAGATCGCCGTCGCAAACCGCAAAGAGATTGGCCACGGAGGTTTCGGCAATCGTTCCTGCCGCGTTGAGGAGCAGCGCTTCGTCGCCGCCGCGCTGTTTCGCTTCGAGCTTCGCCATCACGTTGTTGAGATAATTGAGGCTCTTTACACGCGGGTCGAGCACGTCCGCGGGCGGGCGGCGCCAACTCGAGGTCAGCAGATCGATACCGGCCGAGCGCTTGTGCTCCGGGTAGACGGCGATCCGATCGACGATGCAGATCAACCGCGGCTCCGAGCAGTGGGTGGGATCGATACCGAGAGGACCGTCACCGCGGGTAGCGATCAGTCGCACGTACGCCTCGTCGGCTCCATAAGCTCGAGCGGTTTCGAGCAGGATCTCTCGGACAGCTCCGATCCCGCCAGGCAATTTCAGACTGAGGGCCTTCGCGGCGGTCGCAAAGCGCCTCAGGTGGGCTTCGAGCCGGAAGAGGCGGCGCCCGTAGATGCGAATTCCCTCGAATATGCCGTCTCCGTAGAGCAGGCCGTGGTCCAGCACGGGTACGCACGCCTCGCTTCCGTCGACCACCTTTCCGCCGATCCAGACCTTCATCGAGCCACTCCCTCGAACCGCGCGGCAACCCGCGCGGCAGCCACCTGCATGCGGCGGCCCATTTCGCCATAGCCGAGCGACCGCATCCGCGGGGTCGGCGCAGCGACCGCAAGAGCAGCCAGCATGCGTCCAAGCGGCGCCGCCGCGATGACCGGGGCGGCGACCACTGACAAACCGGGGATCCACTCGTCGGAGCTCTCCGCAAAGCCGCGCTCTGCGGTGCGCGCCACCGCGTCGTCGAGGACAGCGCGATCGGTGATGGTCTCGTCCGAGAAGCGCGCGAGGTTCCCTGTGGGCGCTTCGATCGATCCGTCACCGAACGCCAGGTAGAGCTTGCCGACGGCTGTCGCATGAACGGGGACCGTCGAACCGACCCGCGGTGCCGCGCGCAAGAATCCCTCGCCTTCCGATTTATCGAGCACGATGATTCGGCCCGCACGCGCCGCGACGAGAAAAACGGTTTCGCCCAGGGCCTCTGCCTCGGCCTCGAGGATCGGGCGGGCCGCAGCCACGACGGGTTCTCGATCCAATGCGCCGACTCCGAGCGCCACCAATCCGATGCCTGGCCGGTAACGCCCCCGATCGTCCTTTTCGACGAGGCCGCGGCGGCTCAATGCAGTGAGCAGTCGGTGGGTGCTCGATTTGGAGAGGCCGAGCGTGCGGCCAATGGCCGTGACCCCGCAAGGGCGCGGCTCGGCGTGCAGGTGGAACAGGACATCAACCGCTTTCTCGACCGTGCTCTGGGCTTTCATCGTGAACCTCGGCCCGGGTCCAGATCTGCGACCTGAAGGGCATCCGGTTTGGGTTTTGTTCCATTAAACGGAATGGTATTCCTTTTAATGGAACACATGCTATCGCACAGAGCTGCGATCGCAAACCCACGCGCACTGAAATCAGCCGTCGATGAGAGCCAGAACGCCGGTGTAGGTGAGCAGTTCGAGGTTCGGATTGTGGGGATCCCCGATCGGACCCACCTCGTGGGATCCGAACATTCCGGCGATCGGGGTTTCGGGGAACGCGTTGTCGAGGTAGGCGGCCTCGAGCCCCGGGACTCCGAAGAACGAAGCGCCGCGCGCGCAGCAATTGAAGTACAGCCCGAGCGACGGGCGCCCGTTCGCCAAGCCCGCGAGCATCGCCTTGAGGTCTTCCCTCGCAGACTCGGGCTCTCGAATGGCGAATGCGATCTGTTCGCCACGCTCAACGACCTCGGGCAATGCGAACGCGCGCTCATCGGACGCAAAGCCGACGACATGGCGGACCCGATAGCTGCCGGGAAGCAGCGAGGCGTCGCGGTCGCTGGGCAGGGCCACGAGCACGAAAGCGGCCGCCCGATGCAGGTCGTCGGCCAACGGTCCGAGAGCCGCCTCGCGATACACGTCGAGCGCAGGCCGGCGGTCGAGTTCGAGAATCCAATTGCCCCGGACCCGGGTGACCGTCAACAGTCCGGTGGTCGGGCGGCACGCTTGGGTGACGCCGATCCGAACCCCACTGCCGCGCAGCACGACTCCGGCTACCGATTCGGTTTCGACATTCCGGCCAACCCATTGTGCGGGTGAATTCGAAAAGGGGTCAGCCGCACCCGCTCCCACGACTCGCGCCGGGCGCAGCGCAGAGCCGAGGCCGCGGACCATCGCCGCCGTATCCAGCCGCGGATCCGGCAGAACCACGACGAGGTCCTCCGGTCGAGGCCCACCCGAGATCCGAGTGGCGATCTCGGCACCGATTTGGAGCTCGTCGCCCCTGACATCCGGGATCAAGAAAGGCTCGGCTTCGATGCCGGTGAGCGCCATGACGCTCACCGACGCTTGGTTCTCCCACTCGATTCCCGCGCCCAGTACGCCATGGGCCGAGGCTCCCACGATCGCTGAGGTCCCCAGCACATCGACGGCGGCCGCCAAGAGAGGCTCGACGCCCATCGAGTAGGCCGGGGTCGCAAAGAGGATCGCAAGGTCGGCGCCTCCCGCACCTGCCAGGGCAGCCGAAGCCGCCTGCTCGACGGCCGCAAGGCCGTCGCTCTCCGCTGATATACCCACTCCCGCCCGGATCATTCCACTAAGCGTACCGAAGCGGCGAGCCCCTTCTTTCCCGGCCGCTCGGGCTCGGCTAGGATCGCCCCACCGCGTCGCTTCAGTCCCTCCTCGCGTCGTGTCCCCTCCAAGCCGACTCCCGATTTCGTGCGTCGTCTTCGGGAAATGAAAATGTGATGACACTGGCAAAGAGGCCGCAAGTGGCGGATTTCCAACTCATAGAAACGCGAGAGGATCTCGATAGCCTCGCGCAGGAACTGCTGGGCGAAAAGCTGCTCGCCTTCGACACCGAGGCCGACAGTTTCTATCACTACTTCGACAAGACCTGTCTGGTTCAGGTCGCCACGCGCCGGCAGATCTACTTGATCGACCCGATCGCGCTCGGCGGACCGAAAGAACTCTCGCCGCTCGCACCGATCTTCGCCTCGCCGGACATTCGAAAGATCTTCCACGCCGCCGAGTACGACCTCTTCGTCCTCAAGCGCGATTGCGGGTTCGAATTCCGCAATCTCTTCGACACGATGATCAGCGCACAATTTCTCGGCTACCCGTCCGTGGGTCTGGCGGGAATCGCGGAGCGACACTTTGGGGTCAAATTGCCCAAGGAGCAGCAGCGCTCTGATTGGTCGGCAAGACCGCTGTCCGCAAAGCAGCTCAGTTACGCGGCGTCTGATGTGCTCTATCTGATCGAACTCAGCGCCTTGCTCAAAAAAGAGCTCCACGCAGTCAAGCGCCTCAAGTGGGCCCAGGAAGAATTCGAGACGCTCTGCGGCCGCAAGTGGCCCGAGCGTGAATTCGACAAGCTCGGCTACCTGCGAATCAAAGGCGCGCGCCACCTCTCCTCGAAGAGCCTCTCGATTCTCCGCGAGCTCTACTTTCTCCGAGACAAGCGCGCACGAGAGCTCGATCGCCCAGCCTTCAAGGTGCTCGGCAACCGCACGCTGCTAGAGATCGCCGAGCGCCATCCCCGCAAGCAGGCGGACCTCAGGGAGATCAAGGGGATCACCGACCTGATTCAACGAAGAATGGGACGGGAATTGATGGCGGCCGTCCGCGAGGGCACGAAGACCGAACACGGACCGATACCGAAGCTGCCGAGCAGTGGACGCAAGAGACTCGACCGACAAGACGAGCGCCGCTTGACCATCCTCAAGCAATGGCGCACCCAAAAGGCGACTGTACTGAACATCGACCCGGGCGTGCTGTGTCCCAACGCAGCCCTCGAGGCGATCGCCTGGCGGGATCCGAAGTCGAAGACCGACCTTCAGGAGATGTCTGAATTGAAAGGGTGGTTCGTTCGAGATTTCGGGGTCGAAGTCACGAAGATCAATCGGGAAGCTGCACTGTCGCCGAAGGAGTCGTGAGCCAACGCCAAGCGATCTGCCGACCGCCCGGCTGAGGATTTCAATGTTCCTCTGCGTGTTTCGACTGCAGCGGTACCGCAACGGCGGCGACCCTCTCGAAACCTCGATCGCACTCGCACTGCTGATGCTCGTCGGCTGCCTTCATCCGGAAAGCGGCGAGCCCAAATCCCGAATCTACGCCTACGAAGCACCGAGTTCCGTAGAGCGCTACTGCGCGTGGTATGGAGACGCTCACGACGCTGTGCTCTATTTCGGCACGGCCGCGTTTTGGTCCGCGATGCGCTCCCACGGCAACGATCCGATGGCGGATCTGCTCGCGGAGGGACCGGTTGAGATCGGCCGCTTCGACTTGCGCCAGGAGCGGATGCTCGAGCCGCTGGAAGTGGGCGCTGCTGGCAATCGATCCGGCGTCTGGGATGTTCTCGCCCACCCAAACGGGCGGATCTACTTCACGACCTTCTACGAATCCGCCGGTTACGCAGAAATACCCGGTGGCCAATTCGTCCGCCTCCCCAATCTCGGCACCGGCCTCAACGAACTCGCGCTCGGACCCGACGGCGGTGTGCTCGCCTCCCGCTACAGCAGTGCCTTTGAACCCGAAGGCAGTGGCAGCATCGTGTCCTTCGACCCCGACGGAACGCAGCTCGCCGAATTTCCGCTTCGAGCGCCTGACGGTTATCGAGTCGCACCGAAGACCGTCGCCTTCGACCCGGTGCGCCGGGAAATCTGGGTCACGACCGACCTGCTCCCGATCGTTCCCGGAAATCCAGTTCGTCATGACGCCTACGTGTTGAACGAACGGGGAGAGGAGCTGCTGCGGATATCCGAGCCGGAAATCCAGTTCGTCGCCTTCGCGAAGGACGGAACGGGGTATCGCGCGGAGGTCGAAGGTCGCAATCTGTGGCTACAGGTCACCGCGCCGGGAGAGGGCCCAGAGGGCGGCCAGCGAATCCTTCTGGATGACGCTTTCGCCGCGGCTCTGGATTTCGTCCAGGATATCGAGTTGGCCTCGGACGGAAGGGCTGTCGTTTCACGCTGGAGCGGCTGGGTCCACGTCGTCAATTCACCCAGCGAGGTTCGCTCGACCCGGCTTCCCCAACTCGCCGACGGCGGCCTCTACTACAGCGCGGTCGCCGAGGGCGATCGAATCTGCGCAACCTACTGCTCGAATGTGAGCATCGTCTGCCGAGATATCCCCTAGCAGGCCGACCCGAGTCTCGGGTCGGCCGACGCCGTAAGCGAATCTACAGGATTCGCCAGGCCAGGCGGGGCCCCGGAACGGGATCGCGCGACGCCGCAAAGCGAATCCGAAAGGTTCGCCGGCTAGCGGACGCATGAATCCCGCTCTTTACGCTTCGCCGGGACCGACTGGGAAATGCGGGGTAAGATTGGCGGATGTTCGAAGAGCGACGAAATCGAGTGCGCAACACCATGGGTCCCGACGCGGTTGCGATTTTTCAGGGCGCGAGCATGATTTCGCGCTCCCGAGACACAGAGTATCCCTTTCGCCAGGACAGTGACTTCTGGTACCTAACGGGCTTCGATCATCCGAACGCCATCGCGGTGCTGCGGACCGATGGCGGGCCCGAGTACACCCTGTACGTCGAGCCCCGCAACCGCAAAATGGAAAGCTGGACCGGCTACCGACCGGGCGTCGAAGGCGCGCGCGAAGATTACGGAGCCGACGAAGCCTATCCCCAAGCGGAATTCCTCAACCAGCTTCCGGAACTCGTTCGACGAACCAAACGAATCTACCACGTCCTCGGGCGCAACTCCGAGATCGACCGCGCGATCACGAACACTCTCGACGGAATGCGCCTGCGCTCACGCGAGGTAGGCGCCCCCGCAGACGCGATCGAGGATCCCCGCTCGATCGTTCACGAGATGCGCCTGTACAAGGAACCCGCCGAACTCGACATCATGCGCCGCGCCTCGGCGATCAGCCGCGAGGCCCACGAAGCGGGCGCCAGACTCGCAAAGAGCGGCGCCTACGAATACGAAATCGAAGCGATCATCGAGTACACGTTTCGGCGTCTAGGCGCGCGGGGCGCCGCCTATACGACCATCGTCGGAGGGGGAAGCAACGCGACGGTTCTCCATTACGTGACGAACAGCGAGAAGCTCCGGGATAACGAGATGGTGCTGGTGGACGCGGGCTGTGAGCTGGAGGGGTACGCGTCGGATGTGACCCGCACCTATCCCATCGGCGGACGCTTCACTGCCGCGGGCCGCGCGATCTACGACGTGGTTCTGACCTCGCAGCGCGCGGGGATCGCACAGTGCGTACCCGGCAAGACCCTCGCCGACGTGCACGCGGCCTCGCTGCGCGCCATCGTAGAGGGCCTCGTCGATCTGAAACTCCTCTCGGGCGAAGTTGACGACCTGATCGCGCAAGAGAGCTATCGCCGTTTCTTCATGCACAAGACGAGCCACTGGCTGGGTCTCGACGTTCACGACGTGGGCAATTACGGATCCGGCGGCAATCACCGACCCCTGGAGCCCGGCATGGTCTTCACCGTCGAGCCCGGAATCTACGTGGCTGCTGACGACGAGGACGCGAACGCGGAGTTCCGCGGCATCGGCGTTCGCATCGAAGACGACGTCGCGATCACCGAAGACGGTTGCGAGAACCTGACGGAATCCATCGCGACAGATCCGGAAGACGTAGAGGCTCTCGTCACAAACCTCTGAACCCGAGCCGATCGACCGAACCCCCAAGAATCCGATCCGGAGGATGGCGCGGCATGGCTGACATCGAATCTCTTTTAAAAGAGAAGCGCACCTTCAAACCGAGCCCCGAGTTCACCAAGAGCGCCAACTGGAACAAGCGAACCGTCGACGAGCTCCGCAAGCTCGGGGCGAAGAGTCCGGAACGCTTCTGGGCCAAGATGGCCAAGGAGAACGTCAGCTGGTTTACCCCCTGGAAGAAGGTTCTGCAGTGGAAACCCCCTGCTGCAAAATGGTTTGTGGGCGGCAAGTTGAACGTCTCCTACAACTGCCTCGATCGACACCTGGTCGGCAAGAACGCCTGGCGGCGCAACAAGGCCGCGATCATCTGGGAAGGAGAACCCGGCGACACACGGGTGCTGACCTTTGGTGCGTTGCATCGCGAGGTATGCCGGTTCGCAAACGTCCTCAAAGGGCTCGACGTCAAAAAGGGCGATCGCGTCGCGCTCTACATGCCGATGATCCCCGAGCTCGCAATCGCGATCCTCGCCTGCACTCGGATCGGCGCGGTCCACAGCGTGGTGTTCGGCGGCTTCTCCGCCGAGGCGCTCCGCGATCGCATCGAGGACGCGGGCGCAAACGTCGTTGTGACCGCAGACGGTGGCTACCGGAAGGGTTCACCCCACGCGCTGAAACCAGCCGTAGACGAAGCCGTAGCCGGCCTCGACGTGGTGAAGCACGTCGTGGTCGTCCGGAGAACGGGCGAGAAAGTCGCATGGCAGTCGGGGCGCGACCACTGGTGGCACGAACTCATGGAAGGCGCCAGCCCGAAGTGTGCTCCAGCGAAACTCGACTCCGAGCATCCGCTCTTCATCCTCTACACGAGTGGAACGACGGGAAAGCCCAAGGGAATCCTACATACCACGGGCGGCTACCTCACTCACG
>JACZVU010000038.1 GCA_022572485.1 Myxococcales bacterium | reverse complement strand
GAACCGCTTGCTTCTCCTCCTCGAGCACCAGGCCCATCGCGGTGTCGACGAGATCCCGGATAATCGACTCGACATCGCGACCCACATAGCCGACCTCGGTGAACTTCGAGGCTTCGACCTTGATGAACGGAGCCTGGGCGAGCTTGGCAAGGCGGCGCGCCACCTCGGTCTTGCCGACACCCGTGGGCCCGATCATGATGATGTTCTTCGGGGCGATCTCGTCCCGCAGCTCTTCCGGCACCTGCCGCCGCCGCCAACGATTCCGCAGCGCGATCGCTACCGCACGCTTGGCTTCTCTTTGCCCGACGATATATCGATCGAGTTCAGAAACCACCTCACGGGGAGTAAAGGGTTGTCGCTTCATGGAAGCGTCACCACACTGATGTTGTCGTTGGTATAGATACAGATTCGCGCCGCGTGCCGAAGCGCCTCTTCGGCTATCTCTGCGGTGCTGAGTTGGGCGTGATCCACGAGCGCGCGAGCCGCCGCCAGCGCGAAATTGCCTCCCGAGCCAACCGCCACGATTCCGTCGTCGGGTTCGATGACATCACCGCTTCCCGAAACAACCAGTACACACTCGCTGTTGCCGATCAGGAGGAGTGCCTCCAACCGCCGCAACGCCCGATCCATCCGCCAGCTCTTGGCGAGCTCGACAGCTGCGCGTCGAACATTTCCCGAGTACTCCTCGAGTTTGGACTCCAAGCGTTCGGTGAGCGCGAGCGCGTCGGCGGCGCCCCCCGCAAACCCGATCAGGACGTCGTACTTAGCGGCCTTCCGGGTTTTTTGTGCCGTCTGCTTGATCACGGCGTCGCCAACCGTCACCTGCCCATCGGACGCCATCGCGATCACTCCGTCCCGCACGATCGCCAGCACCGTCGTCGAGCGAATCGGTTTTCCGAGGTTCATCACCTGCCTCACTTTCTGCTGAATCCAGCTGATTTCGATCTGGCTCTCGGGTGCGCTTTGTCGTAGACCGAGATCAGGCGCTCCGCCGAAACCGCGGTGTACTTCTCGGTGGTCGACAGGCTGGCGTGGCCGAGCAGCTCCTGAATCTCTCGGAGATCCGCACCCATGTCGAGAAGGTGCGTCGCGTAGCTGTGCCGGAGTCGGTGAGGATACACCCGATCCGCGATGCCGACCCGCCGTGCCCGCGCCTTGAGGATCCGGCGAATATCGCGCGGTCCGAGGCGGCGCGCGTGGCCCTCTCGCGACCGGAGCGACGGAAACAACGGCTCGGCGAGAATACCGGGAGCCCGCCGAGAGTCGAGATACTCGCCGAGAGATTCTCTGGCCGCAGCCGGTAGCGGCACCACCCGCTCCTTGCCGCCCTTGCCCATCACCCGCACTTCGCCCCGGTGAAGATCCACATCGCGGACGTCGAGAGCGGAGGTTTCACCAACCCGCAGACCCGCCCCGTAGAGAAGCTCCACCAATGCACGATCGCGCAGTCGCCCCCGATCCAGGCGTTTGCTGCGGGGGCTGGAATCGGGCGACTCGATGAGCGACACGCAGTCGTCCACCGGCAGCGGGTTCGGCAACCGCTTGGGTTGGCGGGGCGCGGGAATGCCGGCCGTCGGGTCGAGCCCACAGCTGCCTTCGCGCAGCAAAAAGCGGAAAAAAGAGCGCAGCGAAGCAAGCTTTCGGCCGAGCGTCGCGGGGTGACGCACCGCGTGGAGAGCGGCGAGAAACGCGCGAACATCGGCTGCAGTCACCGTCGACGGGTTGCGTCTCGCGTCCAGGCGATCGACGAACTGACGAACATCAGAGAGATAGGCGCGCCGGGTATGCGGCGAGACATTGCGCTCCACATCCAAATGGATCCCATACTCGCGAATGGCATCGGCAAAATTCATTCGAGCAACTCTGCGGTCGCCCGTTGGTAGGGGGCCAGGGCGTCGAGCGCACGAGCAGCAAACTTCTCTGACTTTTCGCGCCTGCGAATGCGGCGAGATTCTCCTTCGAGCGGAGGAAACAGGCCGAAATTGACGTTCATCGGCTGGAAATTCCGCGGATCCGCATCGGTGAGGTAATGGATCAACGCGCCGTGGGCGGTTGCGGCGTCCGGAAGCATCGGCGCCCGGCCGCGCGATTCGAAAACGACGTTGAGCGCTGCCAGGAAGCCGAGCGCCGCCGACTCAACGTAGCCCTCCACGCCAGCCATCTGCCCGGCCAGATAGAGGCCCGGCCGGCGGCGAACCTCCAGGTTTCGCCGCAGCTGCTTCGGGGCGTTGACGTAGGTATTGCGATGAACCGAGCCGTAGCGCGCGAAAACGGCCTCGGACAACCCGGGGAGGCTGCGGAAGATGCGCTGCTGCTCTCCGATGCGGAGCTTCGTCTGACATCCGACGAGGTTGTAGAGCACCCCTCGCTTGTCCTCCTGGCGCAGCTGAACGACCGCGTAGGGCCTCTGGCCGCTTCGCGGGTCGATCAGGCCGACGGGCTTGAGTGGACCGAAGGCCAGAGTCTTTGCGCCACGGCGCGCCATTTCCTCGATCGGGAGGCAACCTTCAAAATAGAGCTTCGCCTCGAAGCGGTGGAGTGGCACCGTCTCGGCCCCCAGCAGAGCGCCGACAAAGTCGAAGTACTCGTCTTCGGAGAGCGGAATGTTGAGGTAGTCGCCATCCCCCTCATCGTAGCGGGACGCCCGGAAAGCGATCTCGCGATCGATCGAATCAGCGTACAGAATCGGCGCCTGTGCGTCGTAGAAATACAGATGCTCATCGCCTAGAAGCTGCTGTAGATCGCGCGCGAGTTCGCAGGCCGTGAGCGGGCCCGTTGCGAGAATCACGCGCCCATCGATCGGAATGCGCTCGACGACTTCGTGGCGAATCTCGATGCGCGGGTGGGATTTGATGGTGTCGGTGATGCGGCACGAAAAAGCTTCTCGATCGACGGCGAGGGCTCGCCCTGCGGGAACCGCAGACTCATCGGCAGCTTCCATTACGAGCGACCCTAGCCGACGCATCTCCTCTTTGAGCAATCCGACGGCGTTTACCTGAAGGTTGGAGCGGAGCGAATTGCTGCAGACCAGCTCGGCGAATCCTTCGGATTGGTGGGCGGGTGAAAACCGCACGGGCTTCATTTCATAGAGGGTGACCTCCATACCACGCCGCGCTGCCTGCCAAGCGGCCTCGCAGCCCGCGAGCCCACCGCCGACCACCACGACGCGCTGCGCTTGCGATCCCCCCGCAAGTCTCGCGACACCCAGCACCGCCATGGCACCCTCCCAAAGCAAATCCGAACCATAGCTCCGAAGTGCTGCCGAAGCCTCTGCGAAACGCCGAAATCACGAGTGAATTCAAGTCGCTGGCAACTTAGCCCCTCGCATCTCGCCGTTACCGGAGAAGCACTCGCGTCGCGCGTCATGGATCGCGCAGGCGATGGAAGGTGCCAGGCCGGAAATCAGTTTTGGGAGGCCGCCGCTTTGTCGACCAACTGGAGGACCTCGGGATCGGTGTCCTCGTATTCGATCGCGAAGCCAGCGAAACTGTGTCGGACAACCCGCCCCAGCAATTCGTACGGGCTCGCGGGCGCGAGCAAATCTACGGGCTCAACGAAAACGTAGACCCGCACCCTGGAACCTACGGTGGGTCGCGCTGAGGAATTCTCGATCAGGGCACCCGAGTAGGAGATGTTCTCGAGAACACCGGTGCCCTTTTCGGAGCCCGAGTCGTAGTGGGCGTTCAAGGTCGTGGTGAATCGAGTACCGCGACGTCTTTGGACAATTGCAGACACAGCCCACCCCGAGAAACCAACACCCGATCGACTCATCGTCCAAGTCCGAGCGGTGCATGAATCGCTTTGGATCTCCCTGCCGCCAACCGGGCGAGCTCGGCTCATCGGAGTCGAGAGACGACCTGCAGGCGGCCGTCGCGGTCCTCCGCAATTCGATTTGCGAGCTCGAGTTCGACCAACTCGAGAGCGAACGCGACAGGTTCGCGGCCGAGCCTGCGCGCCAGTTCATCGCGGGAGGCGGGAGCGTCGGCAAGCTCGGTGAGAATCTCACGGGAGAGCCCCGAGAGATCGCAAGCGACCCGCGGACGGGAGCGCAACGCTCGACTCAAGCCGAGTTCGTTGCAGATCTCATCCGGACCCAGCATCACGTAGGCACCATCGCGGATCAGCCGGTTGGTCCCAACGCTCGTCGGAGCCGTGATCGGGCCCGGTACCGCAAAGACGTCTCGACCCTGATTGGCGGCGTGATTGGCGGTGGTCAGCGATCCGCTTCGCTCCCGGGCCTCCACGATCACGACCGCGGCAGACAGACCGCTGATCAATCGATTCCGGAGCGGAAAATACGGTCGCCGTGGAGGCTCGCCGAGCGGCAACTCGGTTACGACCGCTCCGTTTTCAGCGATCTTATCCGCGAGCGCGCGGTGTTCCCGGGGATAGATGCGATCGATGCCGCACGCCTGGAAGGCAACCGTCCGCCCGCCCGCCTCGAGAGCGCCCCGATGGGCCTCTGCATCGATCCCGCGCGCGAGACCCGACACGATGACGACGCCCTCGCGGGCGAGATCGGCGGCCAGGCCGCGAGCGACCTGCTTCCCATATACCGTCGCCGCGCGCGCGCCGACGATCGCGACCGAAAGTTCGGATAGCACGCGAACGTCGCCGCGCACCAGCAGCAGCGGAGCGGAGTCCGAGATGCTCGCAAGGCGTGCTGGATACGCGTCTGAATGCAACGGCACACCCACGGCGCCAACTCGCAAGAGGGTCGCGATCTCGGCGTTTCGATCGAATGATGCCGAGAGGCCGGCGGCAGCCAAGGCAAGCGCAGGATGCCGATGCCTTCGCAGCAGCTCGACCGCCGCTTGAGGTTTGAGTCCGAGTGCGCGTTGGAACGCCAGCCAGTCGCCGAGAGCGGACTTGGAAGCAGGACGGAGGTCGGCAGGATCGAGAATGTCCGGTGTGGGATCGGAGGACAAACGAAGGCTCCCCGGGACCGGGGAGCCCATGCATAGCTCGTGCGGCGCCGCGCGCGCAAATCCAGCGCCGCTGCGTTGATGAATGGCGTCCTGGGATTATTCCACCGCGCCTCGGAAGCGGTCGCCCAGCTCCAGTTCGGTGTCCGTCTGCCGGACCAACGCAACCGCCGACTGGCGCCGCGCGCGCACGACGAGAAGCTGTGCGATGACGCGATCGGGCACCTCGACCCGGATACCTCGGGCGGGCTCAGGGGCTCGCCAACCGATTCGATAGACCTCGAGGGGGCTGCCCACCTGGAGACCATCGAGTTCTCCTCGATTCAGATAAACATAGTCGGCACTTCCCATCAGCGCGCGACTAGACGGAAAGAAGCTGATCCGCCCATCGACATTCTTGGGGCTGTCCGCCACCTCGATGTCGAGAATCGGACGTTCGCGCGGCATGACGCGATCGCCGAGTCCCATCTCGCCAGCAGACATCCGAATCACCGCCAACGACACCTCGGCGTTGGTCTCTTCGACCTCGATCCAACCGAGCAATTTAACGTGGTAACCCAGCAGTCGATTGGTATCCGGATCGAAGACTCTCTCCTGGGTTCTGAAGATCGTAAACTGATCGCCGACCGACACCTCCTGCTCGCCGAGGCCGATGTACACCCGATCGCCCTGGCTGAGCATGAGGCGCTCGGGAACGGCGTCGACGATGCTCGCCGCGGCTTCGAGTTGCTCCTCGCTGATCAAGCCAGTCATCTCAAGCGAGCTGACGTGCACGAGATTGGACGGACCCTCGCCCTGAAACAACGATTGGAAGCTGTCGGAGGCGGGGCCGGCGTATGCGTCGTCGCCATCGGCCGCCTTGGGTTGACCGGCGAGAAGCCGCTCTGCCTCTTCGGCGTTCACGCGGCGCATCTCATAGGCGGTGATCCAGATGCGATCGCCTGGAACGATGAGATGCGGATTCTCGATATCGCGATTGTCGATCCAGACCGACGGCCACACCCACGGAGTCCCGAGGTAGGCGTCGGAGATATCCCAGAGTGTGTCGCCAGTAACGACCACGTGGATCCTGCCGGATCGACCCTGCTCGTCGTAGCCAACTTCCCCGAGTGCGGCCTTCTGGATCGCCTGGGCGTCTGAACTCGCGACCTCACTCGCAGAGCTTGCGCCGGTGTCAGCGAGTGCCTCCGCATTTTCGATTTCGTCACTGGAGCCCGGGCGTTCGGGATCGATCGCTCCGTCACCGTCCGCTGCGACTGTCGAAGCGTCGACCGCTCCGTCACCGTCCGCTGCGACTGTCGAAGCGTCGACCGCTCCGTCACCGTCCGCTGCGACTGTCGAAGCGTCGACCGCTCCGTCACCGTCCGCTGCGACTGCCCAATCGGCCGCAGTAGTGACGTCGCTTTCAGCGGCCCCCTCGATTTGCGACGCTTCGGCCGTTTCAAGCGTTTCGGTCGTTTCAGCGGCTTCGGCTGTTTCAACACTGTCCGCGGTTTCGGCGCTCTCGCCCTCGTCGGCCACCGCTGGGTCTGCGGCGGGCGATTCTGGAACCGGTGCCACTGTTGCCGGCACCCGCTCAGCGCCAGCCTGGCTGTCTGCGCTCTCTGCCGCGCCTGCGTTCAGGGTCGAAGTTTCGCTCGCGTACAAGCTCCCCGCAGTGAGCGCGATTGCAATCGCCACAGCGAAGATCGTGAGCAGTCCGGTTTTCATCGCATCCCTCCAAACGACGACGTCGAGTCGCGGGCCACGGCAAGCCGCTTCCCCGCGGGGCCATCCTCGCAGATCGGCCATGCGACGCACGTAGACGTGCCCGTATCGACCGCGCGGCCGGGAGGCTTGAGATCGGAAGCCGGTGTCGGGTTGGGATCAGCTGCCGCTCTCAAGGCGGGCCAGCATGACCCGCGCTTCCATCGCCCAGGCGGGCTCGGGGCGAACCGACTCCCCGCTCGCTCGCTGTCCCCCGGCGTGTTCGTCGAGCGCGGCAATCGTACGCCGCAGGGTTTCTTGCGCCTTGTCGGGGTCACCATCTGCCTCGTAGGCCTGGGCGAGATGGTGAAGGCTGATGCCTGAAACCGTGATGTCGCCGTCTGAATTGGCGACGGCTTCTTTCAAATAGCTGATCGCTGCGGCCGGAATGCCACGCTTGTAGAGCACCCAGCCGAGCGTGTCTGCCACCGTGGCGGTGTCGGGCAAAGCGGCCTTGGCGTCTTGTGCGAGATCCAGGGCGCGGTCGAGGTTTTCGCCGGATTCGGCGTAGATGTAGGCGAGATCGTTCTTCGGATAGGCCAGCTCCGGGCCGTATTTGATTGCGTCCTCGTAGCGCTCGATCGCCTTGTCCTGTGCACCTCCAAACGAATAGAGGGTTCCGAGGAAATAGTGCAGGTTCGGATCCTCGGGGCGCGCTTGGATGGCGGCTTCGTAGGTGGTAACCGCCTCCTTGAGCCGATCGGTCTTCGCGTAGAGCCGTGCCAGCTGTTCGTAGCCAGCCGCGTCCGCCGGGTCGAGCTCGATCGCTTTTTGGAAGGCCGCCTCGGCATCATCGAGCCTCTTGTCCATCCGTGCGACGAGACCCGAGAGCGTGCGCAACTTGGCGTTCTCGGGTTCTGCCTCCACCGCGGCCCCGACACGAGCCACCGATTCCGCAAACCGACCCTCTTTCCGATCGAGCCGCACCAGATTGCGCAAGATGTCGTAATGGGTCGGCATCAACTCGTTCGCCGTGGTCAGGTATTGGCGCGCTTCTCGATCATGGCCCATACCGAGATGAACCCGCCCCAGCGCGTAGAGGACATCGACGTTGCGCTCACTCTCGGGGATCGCGTCCAGCTCGCTGAGGGCCGCGTCCATTCGGCGCAGAATCACCAGACTCTGGGCCAAGAGGATTCTCGTCTGCGTCGAATCGGGCTTCGCGATCAGATAGCGTCGCCCTTCTTCGACCGCGTACTCGTGCTCACCTAGCGAAGCGTGGACCCGAGCCAGGATGCGGCGCGCCTCGAGCATACTCGGATCGATCTCGAGTGCGCGCGCGAGTTCGGCGCGCGCCGCTGGCCCTTCTCCCTGGACGGACAGCGCCGTACCGAGGATGAAGTGCGCTTGGGAGTTGTTCGGCTCGAACTCCAGCGCTGCCCGCAGACCTTTAATCGCCTCGTCGACCTTTTGCTGGGCGAGGTCGATCTTTGCCATCACCATCAGCGCGCTGGCGCTCGGAGTTCCAGCAGACAGCACCTCTTCGACCATCTGCTGACCGCGTCGGATCTTCTCTTCGTCGTCATCGCGATAGCCAACGTCGACCATGATTTCAGCCACGCGAAGCTTCGCATCCGTCAAATCCGGATCGATTTCGAGCGCCTTTTCGGCCGCCGTGAGGGCTCCCGCAACATCTCCCTGGCGGCCCAAATGTCCCGAAAGAGTCAGATAAGGCACGGGGTCGGCGGGGTCGACCTGGGTCGCCTCTTTGATCAACGCGTCAGCTTTCTCGGTGTTGCCCTGGGCGACGTGAAGGCGCGCGAGCAGGTAGATCAGCCCTACGGGTTGCTCGACGGTCAGGATCGCTCCATCGAGATAGTTGGTGGCTTCGTCGAAGCGTTCGCGCTGAAAATAGAAACTCGCCACGTTTTGATGGGCGAGAACCTGGTCTTCGACTTCGGCGAGACGCGTCGCTTCCAAGAAAGCCTGCTCGGTCTCGTCCTCCCGGGCGCGGTCCTGTGCGAGAAACGCCGCGAGAAACGTATAGTTGGAAACGTCGGGGGCCATCTCGACCAATTTCTGGAAATAGCGCTCGGCGGCCTCGCGGTCTCCGTACCGATTCAGGGACTGCGCGTAAAGCAAGACCGGTGCGGGCTTGTCCGGCGTGGCTGCAATGGCCCGTTCGTATTCCTCGAACGCTTCCTCGACTCGCTCGAGTCGATCGAGGGCTTGTGCGCGGTGAATATGCCCGCGCTCCCCGCCGCGGCTGATCAGTTCCTCGGCCTCTGTGAGTGCCTCATCGGGGTCGCCGCCCAGCAGCAGGAGCTGCGAAAGCTGCGCACGCGCGTCCATGTTGTCCGGACCCAAGCGCACGGCTTCGCGGAGTTCCCAGAATCCCTCTGGGATTTGCTGATTGGCCAGGTACCCCTTCGCGAGCCCCCAATGGGCGGCCGCATTGTTCGGATCGATCTGCAGCGCGTTCCTGTACTCGATGATCGCCGCCGGGTACTCCTTCGCCTCCTGATAGGCAGAGGCACGGCTCAAATACTCCGCGACTTTCTCTTCGTCGTCCTGGCACGCCCCCAGTACGAGAGAACAAGCGGCGAGAACCAAGACCCGTGTGACCATGCGTCGCATTCGACCACCTCTGTTGACTGGAGACCTCGTTGGATGCTGCAATTTGCTTTGAGACCCTGCTCCGGCGCCTAAGGTTCGGACAAAACCATGAGGAATCAAGGGGTCTCGGGATCCGCGAACACGCGCTGGGCCGCTTATCCGCCGGCGCTCTCCAAATCTCGATTGCGGCGCCAAGCCGAATGCGTGATCCCCATTCTCTGGATCATATAGTTGAGCTTGCGCCGGCTCACTCCGATCAGCTTGGCGGCGTCCTTCTGAACGTATCCAGTTCGCTCCAACGCTTCGATGACGAGTCCTCGTTCGACGTCTCGTAGTGAGATTCCCTCGGCGGGCAGCTCACGGCGCCAGCTACGGCCACCCCGCGCGCTCCGACCCCCCAGAATCGACAAATCTTCGGCGTCGATTCGCGAGCCTTCGGCCATCAAGACGGCTCGCTCGAGTGTATTGTGCAGCTCTCGAACATTTCCCGGCCAATCGTGGCTTCGGATTTTTGCCAGCGCCGCTTCCGTAAAACCACGGAGGGGATGGCGCATTTCGGTGCTGAGCTCGCGAAGAAAGTGGTGGGCGAGTTCGACGAGATCCTCGGGCCGCTCGCGCAGCGGCGGAAGGTGGATCCGAATCACGTTGAGGCGGAAATAGAGGTCTTCGCGGAATAGACCTTCTGCGATCCGAGCGCCGAGGTCCTGGTTGGTGGCCGAGATGATGCGCGCGTCGGTTCGCAACAACGTACTGCCTCCCAGCCGATGGAATTGCTGCTCCTGAAGCACGCGGAGCAGCTTCGCCTGCGTGGCGCTCGAAGTATCGCCCACCTCATCGAGAAAGAGCGTGCCTCCATTTGCCTCTTCGAAACGCCCGATGCGCTGGCGATCGGCCCCGGTAAACGCACCGCGCTCGTGACCAAAGAGTTCGGACTCCAGCAGCGTCTCAGGCAGCGCAGCGCAGTTCACCTTGACGAGGGGCCCTTTGGCCCGCGGAGAAATCCGGTGGATCAATCCCACGATCAATTCCTTGCCCGTCCCCGTCTCGCCAGTGACCAAGACCGTCGAACGCGTCGGCGCCACCCGCCGCGCGAGATCCAGGGCGCCTCGCAGAGCGGGGCTGTTACCGATGATCTGATCGCTCGCTTGGTGCGCGGCCTGCTCGGCCCGCTCAGCCCGCAACTCTGTCACCTCGCAGAGCAGTCGCCGGTGATCAACCCCACGCGCCACCCGGAATTCGAGCTGATCGAGATCCAGTGGTTTCTGGACGAAATCGAAAGCCCCAGATCGCATGGCTTCGACCGCGGTTTCGATGGATCCGTAGGCTGTCATGATCAACACGCTCGTTCCGGGATCTCTTTCGCGCGCAGCGCGAAGAACCGAAATCCCGTCGCAACCCGGCAGCCGCAGGTCGGTGACGATGACGTCGAAGGCATCGGAATGCGTATCGGAAATACACTCGATCGCGTCATTACCATTTGCGAGATCCCGAACATCGCCCCAACGTTCGCGAAGCGCAATGGTGATGCCACGCCGCAGGGTATCGTTGTCTTCGACAACGAGGATGCGAGCCGCGCTTGAAGTCACGGCTTCTCGTCCTCGATCGGAAGATGCACCCGGAACGAGCAACCCCTACCCGTCCCGGAATCGAGTTCGAGCACTCCGCCGTGGCCTGCGACGATCTTCTGCGCAGCCGCGAGGCCCACTCCGGACCCGCTCTGTTTGGTGGTGAAGAACGGGTAGAAGATCTTCTCCTTCAATTCATTCGAAACTCCGGGACCCGTATCCGACACGGTGATGACGACCTCCTGGCGCGCCACGGCGCCCGGTGCCACTCGCCCATCCGCTCCCACGCGAACGGGTCGCTCGACCGGCGGGACAACGACGTGGTTCAGGCCGAGAACGAGCCGTTTCTCGCCATCTTCTCCCTCCCCGCCCATGGCCTCCAGGGCGTTCAGGATCAAGTTGGTGACCACGGCTCGCAGTTGATCGACGTCGGCGTTCAACTGCGGAAGCTCTTCATCGAACACGCGCTCGATCACGCCGGAAAACGAGGACCGCTTGAGCGCGGTGTCGAGTGCTTCATTCACGAGGTCTTCGAGATCGACGGGGCCGCGCTCGGGTGAAATCGGCCGGACGAACTCCAGGCAGCATTCGACCGTTCGTTCGAGCGATCGAATTTCGCTCTGGAGCTGCGTGACGAGCGAGCACTCCTCGTCTCGATGGGCCAGGCGCCGCTCCAACAACCCGGCCACGATCTCCATGCCCGCAAGGGGGTTTCGAATCTCGTGGGCGAGGCCCGCGGCCATCTGGCCCAACGCGGCGAGCCTCTCGTGAAGCCGTTTCTGCTCGTCCATTCGCTCGAAAGGCGTCAGGTCGCGAAAAATGATCGCCGCTCCGCAGACCTCGCCCTCGGGATTCCGCACCGGAGTCAGCGTAAAACCGATGGTGCTCTCCAGCTCGCCACGGGCGCTTTCCAGAACGAGTTCGACGCGGGACAACGCGGCTCTCCCATCCAGCGTCTCCAGCAGCAGCCGCGCGACCGTCGGCTGGAGACGAAGCACTTCGAGACAGGGCTTTCCGAAGGCGTCGCTCGGCTCTCCCTCAGGGCAGCCGAGAATGCGCTGAGCGCCGGGGTTGAGCATCACCACCTCGCCCCGGGCGTCGATCGCGACGACCCCGGAAGCCATCGAGGTGAGAATCCACTGTGCGGTATCGGGATGGTTTGCCACACCCCATTATCGGCGCGCTTCGGGTAACGCCTGACCTCAATCCTTTGCCGGGGCGAAGCCGCAACAGCCTGGCGGTCCTGCCCGCTACGGCAACGCCTAAGCTCAATCCGCTGCTGGGACGAGGTAGTGCTTACCGTCCTGTTCGAGCCAGCCCTGTGCCTTGAGGCCCTTGATGGCGCGGGTAACGGTCTCTCGGGAGGTTCCGATCATGTCGGCGATCTGCTGGTGGGTGAGCACTGGGGTTCTACGGCGATTCGCCTGGCCCGGATCTTCTCGAGCCAGGCGAACCAGTAACCCCATCGTGCGTTCCTTAACACGCTGAAAAGAAAGCGAACTCGCCTGCTCGTCGACCTGTCGAAGCCGGCGCGTCAGCTCCTGGATTACGGAAAGAGCAAGATCAGGACTGCGGGCGAGGAGGCGCAGGAAGTCGTTTCGCGCGAGGGCCAGGATGCGAACCGGAGACAACCCCTTCACGCTGGCCGAGCGGGGCGCCTTGTCAAATAGAGACATCTCGCCGAAAAAATCACCGACTTCAAGCAGCTCCAGAATCTTCTCGCGCCCATCACCGGAGAGCTTGGTGACCTTCACGTGCCCTTCGACGATGATGTACAAGTAGTCGCCGGGTGCTCCCTCTTCGACAATCGTCTTGTGTTTCGGGAATCTGCGCTCGATCAACAGCGATGCGATCGACTCGAGAACCTCGGTCGATACGTCGGAGAATATCGGAATCGTGCGCAGTGACGCGATCGCTTCAGGTTTGTGGGATTGAGCCATGGCAGCTGCTATCGACCTCCCGGTCCGGCGCACTCACGTGATTTCGCTTCGACCGATCGACTTCAACCGAGCCACCACCTTTCGCACGTCCGAACTCTGCTCGAGGCGTGCGACGAGCAGAGCGTCTGGGGTATCGATCACCGCGAGCCCATCGACTCCCAGAAGAGCAATCGTGCGATCCTCGCTCCAAACGAGATTCGCTCCCGAGTCGCATTCGACCAACGGGCCCGCGACGGACCTGGAGCGCCCAAGCCTCACACCCAATTCCTCCGCGAGAGACGCCCAGGTGCCGACATCGTTCCAGTGAAAGCGAACCGGCAGCGTCCAGACCCGGCGGCTGCGCTCGAGGACAGCAACGTCGATCGAGATGGACGGCGCGCGGCGGTAGATCCGGCGCAGCTGTTCAGCGGTTGGCCGTCGCCGCGAGCCGAGCATCGGGCCCCACAAGCGGTGGAGGTCCGGCGCATGGGCCTCGAGTTCATCGAGAATCGCGCGCACCGACCATGTGAAGATGCCAGCATTCCAGAGGTAATCTCCGCGCTTAACGTAGCGCCGTGCGCTCTTCTCGTCGGGCTTCTCGACAAAACGCCGCACCCGGTAAAGACCCGGCGCTTTCGGGCCCACGGCGAGACCGCGCTGGATGTAGCCCAGACCGGTATCGGGTCGCTTCGGCTCTACGCCCAGCGTGACGAGCACGTCCGCCTTGAACGCGGCGCGAGCGGCCTTGCGAATCGCCATCCGAAAGGCACGCCCATCCGGAATCACATGATCCGCGGGCAGCACCACCATGACCGCATCGGGGTCTTCAGATCGGATCCGGACGGCCGCGTAGGCGATCGCCATCGCGGTGTTACGACGCATCGGCTCCACGAGTACCCGACGGGCTGGAAGTCCGGTTTCGGCCCGTACGGCCTTCGCGTGCTCACGGCCCGCCACGACCCAGATGCGCTCGGCATCCGCAACGCGACGCGTCCGAGACAGCGTGGACGCCAGCAGGCTCTGGCCGTCGATGACTTTCAGAAAGGGCTTCGGCATTGCCTGGCGCGATGCCGGCCAGAATCGCTCACCTGCACCACCGGCAAGGATCACCGCGTGGAGCGAGTCTTCGAGTCTCGCCATCAGCGGCCCACGCAGAAGTAGCGGAAGCCGGCCTCATGCATGAGTCCAGGCTCGTAGATATTCCGCAGATCGACGATCACCGGCTGTCGCAAGAGCGACTTGACGCGCGCGAGATCCAACATCCGGAACTGATTCCACTCTGTGATCAGCACGAGTGCGTCCGCCCCACTGCACGCCTCGTAAGCGTTCTCGCAAGTGGTGAGGTCGGGGAGGATCTTCAAAGCTTCCCGCATCGCCTGAGGGTCATAGGCGCGAATCCGCGCACCTCTTTTTTCGAGCCCGCGAATGATGTCCAAGGACGGCGCGTCGCGCATGTCATCGGTCTCGGGCTTGAAAGAGAGGCCCAGGACCCCGATGGTTCGCCCCTCGATCTCACCATCGAGAGCCCCGACGATCTTTTCGACCATCCGTTCGCGCTGGCGCTCGTTGACGCGAATTACACTCTCGATGATCTCGAGTTCCTGACCAACCTCGCGCGCGAAGTGCGCAATCGATCGGGTGTCCTTCGGAAAACACGAACCCCCAAAGCCCGGACCCGCGTGAAGGAACTTCGGGCCGATCCGCCGATCGAGCCCGATTCCGCGCGCGATCGAGTGAACGTCGGCTCCGACCTTCTCACAGAGATTCGCCATTTCGTTGATGAAGGAGATCTTCGTCGCGAGAAAAGCGTTTGCGGCGTACTTCGTCAACTCTGCCGTCGGAATATCCGTCATCAGTACGGGAGCTTCGATCAAATAGAGCGGCCGGTAGAGATCGTTCAGGATCGCGGTAGCCTCGGCGTCTTCTGTGCCGATCACGACGCGGTCCGGTCGCATGAAGTCTCCGATCGCTGCACCCTCGCGAAGAAACTCGGGGTTCGACGCGATGCTGAATCTCACTTCGCGTCCGGCCGCAGCGAGCTCTTCTTCGATCCAACCCCCCACCTTTGCGGAAGTTCCGACCGGGACCGTACTCTTGATGACGACCACCTTGTAGCCGTCCAGCGAGCGGCCGATTTCACGAGCCACGGCCTCGACCATCGTCAGATCCGTCGAGTCGTCCGGGCGAGACGGCGTCGCAACAGCGATGAATACCACAAGGGAAGACCTTATGGCCTCGGCGGTATCGGTGGTAAACGAGAGCCGCCCCTGGCGAACATTGCGCTCGACGAGCCCTTCGAGGCCTGGTTCATAGATCGGGATGGTACCGCTCTGAAGGGCGGCGACCTTCGCAGCGTCGTTGTCCGCACAGACCACCTGCACACCGAATTCCGCAAAACACGCGCCGCTTACCAACCCGACGTAGCCCGTTCCGATCATGCAAACATTCATCGTTCCAACTCCGTTCGCGAGCGTTCTACGAGCGAGAATTCGCGATCGTTTGACCCAGGCCCGCATCGAGATCGATGCCAGGCTCGTAACCCAACAGATCCGAAGCAAGCGTCAGATCCGCGAGACTGTCCCGGACATCACCCTCTCGGGGGGCTGCATACCGCGCTTCG
Source organism: Myxococcales bacterium (assembly GCA_022572485.1). Next base: position 2,829 of record JACZVU010000038.1, on the reverse strand, counting down.
ACATCGGTATCGGCGATTTCCCGAATATTCTGCCAGAGATCATTGAGTGACGTGCGTTTTCCCGCGGCGATGTTGATCACAGAACCAGAAGCACGATCCGCATCGGCAGCGAGCAGATTCGCCTGGACGGCATTGGCTACGTAGGTGAAGTCGCGGGTCTGATCACCATCGCCGTAGATCACGGGCGGTCTGTTCGTGAGTGCTGCTGTGACAAAGCACGGAATCACCGCCGCGTAGTCGCTGCTGGGGTCTTGCCTCGGACCAAAGATGTTGAAATAACGCAGCGACACGGTCTCGAGGCCGTAGAGTTCGCTGTAGAGGCGGCAGTACACCTCACCGGTGTACTTCTGCAACGCGTAGGGAGACAGCGGGGCCGCGGGCAGGGTTTCGACCTTCGGCAACACCTCGGTGTTCCCATAAGCAGACGACGAAGCGGCATACACGACGCGGCGAACGCCGGATTGCCGGGCGGTCTCCAACACCAGCAGCGTTCCATCGATATTGATACTGTTGGTCAACAGCGGCATTGCAACACTCCGCGGCACGGACGCCATGGCGGCCTGATGAAAGACCACCTCGACTCCATCCATGACGCGCTCCAGTGCATCGGCATCGCGGATATCGCCGCGAGTAAATTCGATCCGGTCCATCACGTGCGCCAAATTCCGCTCGGATCCCGTCGACAGATCGTCGATGACACGAACCGACCAGTCCGCCTCTAGCAACCCCTCCACCAGATGGCCACCGATGAATCCGGCGCCACCGGTCACGAGAGCGAGGCGCCCCTTCGAATTCACACTCATTCGCGATTCCCGAGCCAATCAGCAAAGCGCGCGATCCCCTCCTCGAGTGAAACCTTCGCTTCGAACCCGAGAGCTTCGCGAGCCGCACGGGTGTCCGACCAGGTGCGGCGAACATCTCCAATCTGGGCTGGAAGCCATTCGATCTCTGCGGAAACCTTCAGGGTCTTTTCGAGCAGTTCAATGACTTCGAGCACCGTAACTTTCCTTTCGGCACCGAAGTTCAAGATCGCGAAACCCAGATCTCGATCGATCGCTTTCACGAGGCCGTCAACGAGATCATCGACGTAGGTGAAGTCACGCAGACTATGTCCGTCTCCGAAGACCGGAATCGGCACCCCCTCGAGCATTCGCTCCGCAAATTTTCGAATCGCGAGGTCCGGTCTTTGACGGGGGCCATAGGCGGTGAAAATTCGCGCACACGTAACCGAAAGGTCGTGGGCGTGGTGGAAGGCATGTGCGACGAGTTCACCCGCTCGCTTGGTCGCCGCGTAAGGCGATATCGGGCGTTCGACGGGATCGGTTTCGCGAAAGGGTCCGTCCTCTCTCTCGCCGTAGACCGAAGACGACGAGGCAAAGACCACGCGAGGGTTTCCGTGATTTACAGCCGCCTCGAGCACGACGCTGGTTCCATGAACGTTGACGTCAGCGTAGACAGCCGGACGCTCGAGACTCGGACGAACACCGGCAAGCGCGGCGAGGTGTACAACCGAGTCGAAGCGCGTCGCACTGAACAGCGACGCGACGGTGTCCGCGTTTCGGATGTCGCCCCGCACGAGCTGGAACGTAGCGGCCCCCAGGGCCGAAGCGAGATTTCGCTGCTTTTGGTCCTCGGGGTAGAACGAATCGAAAGAATCGAGGCCCACCACCTCGCGACCCTCCACGAGGAGCCGGTCGACCAGGGTGGAACCGAGGAAGCCCGCCGCGCCCGTCACGAGAATCCGCTCGGGCCGGCTCATCGCGACGCTCCCTGGCCGCGCCGTCGCCCACTGGATCGCTCTTGTCGCTCCAGATCCGCCTCGACCATGATGCCGACGAGCTGCTCGAAACTCGTTTCGGCTCTCCACCCCAGCGCTTCGCGCGCCTTGGTCACATCCGCGAGCAGGAGATCGACTTCGGCAGGCCGGATCAGATCTGGATCGACTCGAACGAAATCGCTGGGATCGAGACCCACGTGGCGAAACGCGGTGTCGACACACTGCTGCACGGTGTGCTGCACGCCCGTGCCGATCACGTAGTCGACCGGATCGCGCTCCTGCAACATACGCCAAATCGCGTCGACGTACTCCGGCGCATAGCCCCAATCTCTTCTCGCTTCGAGGTTTCCCAGGAGCAACTCGTCATCCAGGCCAAGTTTGATCCGGGCGACTCCCTCAGAGATCTTTCGCGTGACAAATTCGCGGCCGCGCCTCGGCGACTCGTGATTGAACAGAATCCCGGATACGGCGAACAGGCCGTAACTTTCGCGATAATTGACGGTGATCCAATGGCCGTATGCCTTCGCGACCGCATATGGACTACGCGGATAAAAAGCCGTCCCCTCGTTTTGGGGCACCTCGCGCGCTTTCCCGAACATCTCCGAACTCGACGCTTGATAGAAGCGGATCTCGGGGTCGACGAGTCGAATGGCATCGAGCATGCGCGTGACACCAATTGCGGTGAACTCTCCGGTGAGCGAAGGCTGCACCCAACTCGTCGGGACAAAAGATTGAGCGGCGAGATTGTACACTTCATCGGGTCTAGCCGAGCGAACCGCGCTTACCAGTGAACTCTGATCCAGGAGGTCCGCCTGATGGAGCTGGATCCGCGCACGGAGATGGGCAATGCGCTCGAAGGCTTCGGTGCTCGACCGCCGCACCACTCCGTGAACCTCGTAACCCTTGGCGAGGAGGAGCTCTGCCAGGTATGAGCCATCTTGCCCCGTCACGCCGGTAATCAATGCGCGCTTGGACGTCATGGCTCGCCTTTGCGGGAATTCAGGCTTCGTTCTCCGGAAGCAGCCGAATTCTTGGTAGTTGCCAAAACCCCG
>JACZVU010000173.1 GCA_022572485.1 Myxococcales bacterium | reverse complement strand
GCGAGGATTTCCGGGGCATCGAGCCGCCATCGAGCGAGGCGAGTTTCGATGTGGCGGTGGCCTGCTGGGCGGCGATCAACAAGAGCAAAGCCGACGCGAAGGTCTCGATGGGGCGCGAAGCGCTGCGGCTGACGATCGCCGCGAGCCCGAAGAGCCTCGCGCTGCTCGAACCGGTTCTCTCGGATGTGCTCGCGGCCGCGCGCTGTGAGAATCACGAACTTGCCGAGCGCCCTGAGCTCGAGGAAGGGATTTTCGAGATTCTCGACGCTGAGTTCGCGCCGAAGACCGAAAAGGCGCCCCGCTAAGAGAGGATCGCGGAATAGGATTACAACGGTCTTCGCCGGGAACTGGTGTCACCGTATTCTGCGGGACTCTCTAGACCACTATTTCGTAGAGATCACAGTCTTTTTCGCGATCGCGAAAAAATCGGGAACCAATCCGCACCCCGGAGAGTCTCAGTCCTTAGAAGCACTGTGATTCTCCCTCCTTGTGATTCAGGGTGTGACCAACGGGGGGTCGGTATCCGCGACGGAAATGGGTTCGCGCGGGTGCCGGCCCCCTGCTCCTGATGGCTTCCGCCCGCGGCTGTAAACCTGCAGCATCTCGCCCTTGTCGCAAACCACGATCATCGCGTGCCAGTTTTCGACGAAGTGGTCGGCCTGTTCCCGGCCGACGAGTGCGAGCATCTGCGGATAGAGCTCGCCGCGGATCTTTTCGTATTCTTCGTGTACGTGGTTTCGATACCACGCCGAGCGGTCGTCTACTGTGACGCCGACGAATCCCGCCTCTTCGAAGAGCTCCTGGTGGCGCTCCGGGGTCTCCATCGCGTAGGTCAATCCTTCGGCCTTGAACCAGTGGAGCATGTCCGCGCTGTACTCGCCCTCGCATTTCATCCAGTCGTAAGTGGAGAAGGCCCCGCCCGGTTTGAGTACGCGTAGAACTTCCTGGTACATGACGAGTTTGTCCGCGATCTGAGAAAATGCGCCAGAACTCATTACGAAGTGGAAGGATTCGTCGGGAAACGTGAGCGGCTTGGGCTCGACCACGCGGAAATCGATCTTCACATCGAGGCCGAGTTCCTTGGCTCGTTTCTGCGCGCGCTCGATGAGGTGCGGCTCGAGGTCGGTTCCGACCACGTTCGCGCCGTAGGTGTCTGCGAGAACGAATGCAGGGCCACCAACCCCGCAGCCGATGTCGAGCACGCGCTTGTCTCGCAGATCGAAGCCCCCAACGATCTTTGCAACATTGCCCTCTCCGCCCGGTGCCATGAATCCATCGCCCCAGATCAGCGCCAGCAGTGCAATCATCGCGTCGTGATATTCGTTCTTGTGCTCCAATCCGGAATCCCCTGGTCTTTTGTCAGCGCCTTGCTCGATTCCGCGCGGCAGCCGTGCTGTCCAATTGTAATATCGTACCGGAAATTCCGCGCGATCATTGTGCCGGCACTGCTGGCAGCCTTTGTGGGCGGAGCATCAAGAGTGATACATCGAAGTTGGGTGCGGGAGACGAACACGGATCGGTTGACGGCTGGGGCGATTTGAGGCCGCCGGAGCCCTTGTTCGGTCGGGTCGGACCGGTCACCCTGGGTTTGAGAGCGACGAGAGGAGTGCTGACATGGCCATCTACGAGGGCAGTTGCCATTGCGGGGCGGTTCGCTTCGAGGTCGAGGGCGAGATCGGGGACGTCGCGGTCTGCAATTGCTCGCTCTGTTCAAAGACTGCCTACCTGCATTGGCACGTCGAACCCGAGCAGTTTAAATTGCTGACCACCGAGGCTGTGATTCGAAACTACCAGTTTGGGACCATGACATCGAAGAACTACTTTTGTGAAAGCTGCGGAATTTCTCCGTTCCGACATTCTCGGACCGATCCCGAGAAGGTTGACATCAATCTTCGATGCCTGGAAGGCGTGGAAATCGATTCAATTCCGACTCAATGCTTCGATGGGCAGAACTGGGAAGAAGCGGTGAAGGGTTGACTCAGCGCCTTCGCCAGACCGTTCTGCTCGGGCTCGGTTGCTAGCCCCGCGCGAAGGTACGCATCGCAACCCGCTCGCTGATGTACCCGTTGAGCGAGCGTTCGACAGCATCGGGAGGGCGCGTTCGTTTTCTCTACGTTACCCGGTGATCGACTTCCGATGCTCCTTCAGGCATCGGTGACAGATGCACGCGCGACGAACCGCGTTCTCGGGCACTCGTTCGAGTAGATCGCGCGGGAATTTCTCCGGCCTGCACCAGCATCGGGTCGCCTCCGGATCCGCGGCCCGCGCGCACTGGTTCGACTCGCCGCAAAGAGGGCATTGGCTGGGATCGCAGTCGCCCGTTTGGTTTGCACTCATTTACGCCGCCCTTCGAGAAAATTAGAGATCGCCCAAGGATCCCAGAGCCCCTGGGGCGCGGGTGAAGATCCATCGGGGGGTAGGGGGGGTCCGCCAGCCGGCTTGCAGCCCGTTCCAGTGTGGTCCAGGCCCGCGTGAATCCCCTCGGCGATATCGTCACGTTCTTTCTGTCGCACGCCCGATGGAACGGCGCACCAGCCGCCAGGCTTTGACCTTGTCGTCGTAGCGGATCGAAGCGTTGGCCGGGCTCGTCGAGGGGAGGCGGTGGTATTGGATGCAGCTGTTCTGCGGCAGCTGCGGGAGTACGTGCTTGCGCCAGCAGGACTCTGCCTTGGCGCCGTTGAAGCAGATGGTGCGGATCTCCGGGGTGTCCCGCAGGAAATCTTCAAAAGGGTTCGAGACGATCGAAGGCTCCTCGATGTCGGAGTCGAGGCTCGTCTCGCGAACGCAGGACTGCATGACATCCCAGAGCGCGATGCCGTGCTCGCGAAGGCGCGCAATCCGACCCTCGTACGGAGCGCCCGGGTCGAAGTCGAACAGCGCCCCGAGGATCTTCCAGAACGCGTTCTGGGGATGCGCGTAGTATTGCCCCGCGTGCAGGGACGCCTTGCCGGGCATTGAACCGAGGATCAGCACACGGCTCGACGCGTCGAAAATGGGATCGAAGCTGCGTACACGCATCGTTACGATCTCATCTGAATGGGAACTGCCTTGAACATCGCCACGGTCTCGTCGAATGGGAGTCGCCTTGTTTAGGCTGATGGTTTTATCGAAAATCGTCAAGGAGGCAATCAATGGATGCGGAAAGAGTAAAACTCTCGCTGGAGAGTCGACTCTTTCAGCTCGTTGCTCATGCTGATTGTTGTCGTCGAGGGTGCTCATGCATGTACTGAAAATGGCTGGTTAGTCGAGGTAGGTGCTCAGATAACCGGTTCCCGCACGCTTTGCTTCCGCGAGCATCGCGGGTGTGATCTCGCCGTGTTCGATTGCGGACAATGTGAAGATCAAGTCCGTGATTTCGATGAAGTAGTAGAACGCGTTTCGCATCTCATCGGTATCGGGCAGTTCGAAGTGCTCGGCGAAGACCTCGTACATGACGTTTCCGACGGCTCGGTCGTTGAGTCGGTCCGCCTGTTTGACCTCGGGTGGTGTTTTTCCACCAATCAGCAGCTGGCGCGCGGGCGGGTTTTCCGTGTAGACCTGTGCGCCGACGTCGATCAGGTGCTCGGCGAGCCGCTGCCAGCTCGTGCGCTGCGCAGGCGGCACCTTGCGCCGATGAGCTTCGATGAACTGATCACTCAACTCCTTGGCGAGTGTCGAAAACACGTCGAAGTGGTTCGCAAAAAAGTGATAGGCCGAGCCCTCAGGGACGCCCGCTTTGTCGGCGATGTCACGAAACGAGATGTCCTCGACCGGCCGCACACACAATAAATCGTAGGCGGCTTTCAGCAGCAGCTTGCGGCGCTTCCTGCCGCGTTTTCGCGTTGCCGATGGCGCCTTGCGGAGGCCGATTTTCTGTCGGATGGTCACGCGCTCTATGCGATTGGAGTCGGCTGCTGTTGCGTGATGCAGTGCACCCCGCCTCCTCCGACGGCAATGTCGTGTATCTGGACCTGCACGATTTTTCGTTCCGGATATAGTTTGCGATAGGTTTCAACGGCCGCTCCGTCGTGCTCGTAGCCGTATCCCGGAACGATCACCGCACCGTTCGCGAGGTAAGCGTTCACGTAGGAACTGCAGCCGCCGTTCCATACCCCGGGGTGGTAGATGCCCTCCTGGATGAATTCGAGCTGGAGTTCGCGCCCTTTTGCATCCTTTTGATTCTTCAGCGCCGCCGTATTGATCTGCCCGATGTCATAATGCGGATCGGTCTTGTCCGCGTTGACTTCCACGAGTACACGCCCGGGCTCGATGAACGCGGCGATTCCGTCGATGTGCCCGTCGGTCTCCGTATCGCCCACATCGCCCGGGAGCCAGATGACCTTCTCCGCACCAAGCGTACGACAGAGCTCTGCCTCGACTTCTGCCCGGGTCCAGTTCGGATTCCGGTTCTTGTTGAGAAAGCACGTCTCGGTCGTGATGACGGTCCCTTCTCCATCCACCGTGATGCCCCCGCCTTCGGCAACGAGTTTGGACGGGTATTCTCGGACGCCCGCGATCTCGAGGATGCGTGATCCCATCAGGGCGTCCTGGTCGTAGGGGGCGTACTTCCCCCCCCAGGCGTTGAACTCCCAGGTCGATCCAGCCAGCTCGCCCGCAGCATTCACGAGAAAGTTGGGCCCGGAGTCCCTCGCCCAAGAGTCGTCGATCGACATTTCGATGACTTCGACGCCGTCGTTCAACAGCGCGCGCGCGGCCTCGAGCTTGTAGGTCGGAGCGAGCATTTTCACGGGCTCGAAGCGGGCGATCGCATGGGCAACGTCCGCGTAGGCCCGCTGCGTTGCTTGCGCATGGGCCCACAGGCCCTCTCTGCAGGGCCACGCCATCCAGCAACAGCTGTGCCCGGTCCACTCACCGGGCATGTAAAAACCGTCGTCGCGCGGGTTGGTTTGGGATGCTGTCGAGTTCACGATTCCACTTCTGTCCAGGGGGTGGGGAGTGTGTGTTGTCCGTCGAGCGTCAGAAGCGAACCGTAGAGATCGGGGCGTCGGTCTCGGAACACACCCCACGAGCTTCGATAGCGGTGCACCTCTTCGAGGTCGATTGTCGTTTTCAAAACGCATTCCGTCATTCGGTCCGCGCTTTTTACGATCGCGCCCAGATGGTCGGTGATGAACGACGAGCCGTA
>JACZVU010000037.1 GCA_022572485.1 Myxococcales bacterium | reverse complement strand
GCAACACCGGAAACCCCACAAACTGCAACAGCGCAGTCGTATGGGCCGCCGTCCAGAGTCGAAGGACATAGAAGGCCTGGTTCGCCACGACGGCCGGAGCGGGGAATGCGAACGCGAGAACGACCCAAGGGATCGCCAACGCGCGCGCAAAACGCACTCCGAACCAAAGCAGCCCAACACCGATGGAGACGAACATGAACGAAAGCAACACGAGGTCCATCGCGTCGACGTAGTGCCCCCAGACGAGCAGCGACGAGCCCACGAGCAGCGGAACTGCGGCGAGGGCCGGAGAGCCCCGGAAGCGCATGGCGCTTCGCAAGAACTCCCGCCTTCGATAGACGAGGGCTGCCGCGAGCAGGAAGATCGCCTGTGGAAACGGATCCGTCGGGAGGAAGAACCATGCGTCCAGAGGCTTAAGTTCCTGGGGGGGGCTCCAGAAAAGGAGGCGCCAGTATGCGAGAGAGCCGACCGCGATGGCCGTGACCTGTAGAAATCGATGCGCGCGGAAATTCACTGAAACGTCCATACCACCCAATCAATCACCCAATAATCACCCAATGCGTTTGGCTCGGGCTGCCGTTTGAATTCGACATCGAGCACCCATTTCGGGCGGGGCGCGCTACAAACCGGCCACCAACTGCTCGACGCTGTCCTTCGCGTCGCCGAAGAGCATGTGGGTATTGTGGAGGAAGAAGAGGGGATTCCGCACGCCCGCATAGCCCGAGCCCATGCTTCGCTTCAGCACCACGACGTTCTGGGCTTCCCATACCTTTAATACCGGCATTCCGTAGATCGGGCTGGTCGGATCGTCTTCGGCGCTGGGATTCGCGATGTCGTTGGCGCCGATCACCAACACCACCGAAGTCTCTTCGAAATCCCGGTTGATCTCGTCCATCCCGAGAACGATGTCGTAGGGCACGCCGGCTTCCGCGAGCAGCACGTTCATGTGGCCGGGCAGGCGACCGGCCACGGGGTGAATCGCGTAGCGAACATTGACGCCGTTGGCTTGGAGCTTCTTGGCCAGCTCGTTGACGAGATGCTGGGCCCGGGCCACCGCCAACCCGTAGCCGGGAACGATGATGACTTCCTTGCTCACTCGGAGCAGATCGCATACCGCCGCGGCATCGATCGGCTGGACCTCGCCCTGGATCTCGTCGCTATCCGCAACCGGTGCAGCATCTCCAGTGCCAAATCCGCCGAAGACCACGCCGAGGATGGAGCGATTCATCGCACGGCACATGATGAAGGAAAGAATCGCGCCGCTGCTTCCGACCAGGGCGCCGGTGACGATCAGCAGGTCGTTGTTCAGCATGAAGCCCGCCGCCGCCGCCGCCCAGCCCGAGTAGCTGTTGAGCAGCGAGACCACGACCGGCATGTCCGCGCCACCGATGGCCATCACGAGATGAACACCGAGCACGGCCGCAATCGCTGTCATGCTGAGCAGGTAGATCAACCCCATCTCATCGGTGGTTCGCGGCGAAACGAAGATCACCGCCATCACCGCAATCGACACGACGATGACCAGGTTCAGGATGTGACGTCCGGGCAGCAGCAGGGGCGTTCCGCCGAGGGTCCCGCGCAGCTTTCCCCAGGCGACCACGGAGCCGGTGAACGTCAGCGCCCCAACGGCGACGCCGACCCAGATCTCGAGCTCGTGGACCCTCACGGCGGCCGAGCCCGCCGCGGCCACGCTTGGCTCGGGATTGAGATACGAAGCGATCCCGACGAGTACCGCGGCGAGGCCCACGAAGCTGTGCAGGATCGCGACCAGTTGAGGCATCGCGGTCATCACGATGCGGATTCCCATGGCCGTGCCGATCGCCGCGCCGGCCGAGAACGCCAAGCCGATCAGTCCGTAGCTCTCGACGTGGGGATGGAGCAGGGTTCCGACCAACGCGATCGACATACCCACGATGCCCCAGGTATTGCCGCGGCGCGCGGTCTCATGGTGGGAGAGGCCCCCCAGGCTCAGGATGAAGAGGACCGCTGCAACCAGGTAGAGAACCGCTAACGAAGTCTCGTCCATGGCCCCTACTTCCGAAACATCTTCAACATGCGATGGGTGACGAGAAAACCGCCGACGACATTGATCGAGGCAACGAAGACCGCGATGGCTCCGAGCAACGCGGCCAGGTCGACCTCACCGCTGGCGCCCTTCAACAATCCACCCACGAGTATGATTCCGCTGATCGCGTTGGTAACGCTCATCAGCGGCGTGTGCAGCGCCGGTGTCACGTTCCAGACCACCTGCCACCCGATGAAACACGCCAATACGAAGACCGTGAAGTGCTGAACGAATTCTCGGGGCGCGTAGAGCGCAAGGCTCGCGAGGCCGACGGCCGCCACCAACGACGCGATCGCGCGAGACAGCGGTTTGCGGGCGGGTGGCGGCGGCGGGCTCACCCGCTCCGTCACGCCGGTCTTGGCCTTCTTGGCCCTCACGGGTGGCGGCGCAGAAAGCGGGATTTCGGGCGGCGGCCATTTGCGGACGCCGTCGCGAAGCACCAACGCTCCGCGAATGACGTCGTTCTCCTCGTCGATGCGGAAATGGTCGCCGCCTCCCATCTCTTCGAGCAGGTGAGCAACGTTTGCACTGAACATCTGCGAAGCGTGGCGAGGCAAGCGACTGGTGAGATCCGTATAGCCGACGATCTTCACTCCGCCGTGGTCCACCAACGCTCCGGGCTCGGTGAGCGCACAGTTGCCGCCCTGCTCAGCCGCGAGGTCGACGATCACGGAGCCGGTCTTCATCGTCTCTACCATTTCGGCCGTGATGAGGACCGGCGCCTTCTTTCCCGGAATCAGAGCGGTGGTGATGATGATGTCCACCCGCTTGGCCTGCTCGCGAAAGAGCGCCATCTCGGCGTCGATGAACGCCTGGCTCATGACCTTCGCGTAGCCACCGCCGCCTTCGCCCGACTCTTCGAAATCCAGTTCGAGGAAAGAAGCTCCCAAGCTCTCCACCTGCTCCTTGATGGCCGGGCGCGTGTCGAAGGCCTTGACGGCCGCGCCCATACCACGCGCCGCGGCAATCGCCGCCAGGCCCGCGACACCGGCCCCGATGACCAGAACCTCCGCGGGAGGTGTCTTCCCCGCAGCCGTGATCTGCGCGGTGAACTGTCCGCCGTAGACGTTCGCGGCCTCGACGACCGCGCGATAACCCGCGATGTTGGCCATCGAAGAGAGGACGTCCATCTTCTGGGCTCGAGAGATGCGCGGTATCGCGTCAAGCGCGATCACGCTCGCCCGGCGCGCGGCAAGCGCCTGGACAAGCGCCTCGTTCTGCGCCGGAAACAACAGGCATACCAACACCCCCCCCTCGCGCAGAAGACCGACTTCGCTGCTTTGGGGCGCGCGCACCTTGGCGACCAGCGCGCAGTTCCAAACTGCGGCAGCAGCGGCCGCGATCTCTGCGCCAGCCGCCTGGTAGTCGGCGTCCGCAAAGCCAGCGCCCCGGCCCGCGCCGCTCTCCACCAGGACTTCAAACCCCAGCTGCGTAAGCCGCCGGACGCTGTCCGGGGATGCGGCGACGCGCCTCTCATCGCGCTCGACTTCGCTGGGAACACCCATCTTCATGGCGGATGCCAATACCTCCTCGTGGCGCGGGAACCCTACAACAAGTCGGGCCGCAACCGCGGAGCAAACTCGGTGTTTCACGAGCGAAAACGATGCCCCGTAACTCTTGTTGAGAGCATGCGAGACCGACTGCAGGCGCTCCCCTGCCCCATTTTGCCCGGGCGCTAAGGGGATGCGATTGGCGCGCGAGTCTCCGTGGCCTTTATTCGGCCGTACCGAAGAGCCAATCGAAAAGGGGCGTGATCGAGGCGTAGTTTCCCGATCGCATGCTCACGTGGTGCCTGTCGTGCTTTCGCGCGAGGGTGCTGAGGGTTCGAAACGGGAAAAACGGCAAGTCGAGACCCGCGTGATTCAAGATGTTCAAAAAAGAGTAGACGACAAACACGCCCGCAAACGAGTAGATGCTCACGGGGCCCACGAGAAAAGTACAGAGCATCAGCAAGGCCAGGCCGATGGCGTTCTCGAGTGGGTGCATGTAGAGGCTGTCGTAGGCGGCCGGATAGCAAACCGTGTGATGGACCGCGTGAATCCTCTTCAGCAGCCTCCACCGGTGAAATGGATAGCGATGAACGAGGTAGTAGGCGAAGTCGTAGGTCATCAGGATCCCAACGCCCTCCAACAGCATCCGCCAAGGCGAGGCCGCCTCTCCGTAGAAGAGAAAGGCGTAGAGCAGGTGGGTCAATCCGAACACCATCGAGATCGACAACACTGAGTTGAAGGCCGCAATGCGCCAGAACTTCGGGCCTTTGAGGGTTCGCACTGGCTCTTCGCGAATGCGATGGTTGTCGGTGACGGGCATTCGGAAGAGCAGCGTCAAGCCAATCAGCAGCCCCCCGGACAACGCGAGAACAATGCTCAGCATCACGTAGAGGGGCATCGCTCACTCCCGCCGATTCGGGCCCAAAATCGGGCCAGCACCCAAAATTTGCCTCCTAAATCGCCAAAGGTGTGGAATCCAACTGTCCAAGCATAGAGGATTCCCGTAGCTTTGCGTTCCTGACCGTCCAGCCGAGCGACCTCGCCCTGACCACCCCCCGATAGAGGAGCCACCGTGCCGATCTCATCCGTCAGCGACCGAATCGCGCGCCGCGCGCCGCGCGCAAAACACTCCAGGGGGCCCAATCCCCCGCAGCTCTCCGGCGGACTACCGGTGATCGGCCACACCCTGGAATTCGTCCGCTCCACGATCAACTTGCTGTTCCGCGCGCAACGCGAACTCGGCGAAGTGGCCGGCTTGCGCATCGCCAACAAGAACATGGCCGCGCTGTTCGGGCCGGAAGCACACGAGGCGGTCTTCAGGGCTCCCGACAGCCAGCTCGATCCCGCGGAAGCGTACAAGATCATGACACCGATATTCGGCAAGAACATGGTTTACGACGCCCCGCCGGAACGGATGGACGAACAGCTCAAGATGCTGCTGCCGGCCCTCAAGGACCGGAGGATGCGGACGTACGCCGAGATCATTGTCGAAGAAGTCGAAACCAGCATCGCCGATTGGGGCGACGAAGGCGAAATAGACCTCGTCGACTACTGCCGGATCTTGACCAACTACACCTCCGCGCACTGCCTGTTGGGAAGAGAGTTCCGGCACGACATGACGCATGAATTCGCCGAGATCTACCACGCCCTCGAGCGCGGCATTACGCCGCTGGCCTACATCAACGCCCACCTCCCGCTGCCCTCCTTTCGCGCCCGCGATAAAGCGCGGGAGAAACTCGTCGAAATGATCGGCGAGATCGTCGAAGCTCGGCAGCGTTCGGGTAGGAAGGGAGAGGATTTCCTCCAAACCCTGATCGAGGCCCGCTACCAGAGCGGAATGGCGCTGACCCACCACGAGATCACCGGCATGCTGCTGGCTGCGATGTTTGCGGGTCACCACACGAGTTCGGTGACCACCGCCTGGACACTTCTCGAGCTGATGCAGAACCCGGCGTGTCGAAGGACCGTCGTCGAACAGATCGACGATCTCCACGAGAGAAACGGAGTGGTCCGCTTCGAGTCGCTGCAGGAATTCACAGAAGGAGACTGGGCGGTCATGGAGGCACTGCGGCTCCACCCCCCGTTGTTCCTGTTGATCCGAGTCGTGAAGCAGAAATTCGAATTCAAGGACTACCACTTCCCGGTGGGCACGTGGCTACTGCTCTCGCCGACGGTCTCACAGCGTATCCCCGAAGCCTTCGAAGGCGCGGACTGCTTCGACCCCCAGCGCTTTTCGGCGGACCGGATCAAGACCCTGCACCCGTTCGCCTACATCGCGTTCGGCGGGGGTCGTCACAAGTGCCTGGGAAACGCGTTTGCGCGCTTGCAGATCAAGGCGATCCTCGCGACGCTGCTTCACCGCTACGAATTCTCGTTGACGAGCGACCCGATCGGATCAGATTTTCACGGCCTGGTGATCGGCCCGAGCCAACCGTGCCGTGTTCGCTATCGGCGCCGGCAGACGCAGACGGCTCGGCGAACTCCAGGGATCGCAGTACCCCGCGCAACCGGAGCCGCGCAGGCTGCTGATCCCAAACCCTTCAGGGTGGTCTGCGATCTAGACCTCTGCCAGAGCCACGCGGCCTGCATGGGCGAGGCGCCCGAAGTCTTTCGCGTCGGCCGGGTTGGCAAGGTCTCCCTGATCCAGGCGCATCCTTCGCCGGAGTTGAGAGCCAAAGTCGAGGCTGCCGTAAAGCACTGCCCAACGGGGACCCTCCGGATCGAAGCGCTCCCCACAAAGCCAGAGACTTCGAACGAATCAACGAGCCCTTGAGTGGACCGCTCGAAAAATTCGGCTCGCTGGAGTCGATCCCGGCGCAACTTCGTAACGAGCAAAACGTGCGTCCGGTGGCCAGCAAAGTCTAAGCCTCGGGAGCACTGGGTCCAATGGTGTCGATCCTGTTCCTGGGCCCGTGGCCGATCTAGAGAGGATCGCGGAATAGGGTTACACCGATCCTCGTCGGGAACCGGTGTCACGGTATTCTGCGGGGCTCTCTAGCCGCGCGACGCGTGATCGCATTCCTGATTTCGCGATCCGGCAACACCGCTCGACTGAGCCGCTCTCGATCTACGCAGTGGGCGTTTTCGGCAGACGCGGGCGAAGCCGTCGCCGACGTTCACCGAGTGGCTTCTCCCGTCATCGGAACGAAGCGCACGGGGAAGACGGTGCGCTTGCTGATTCCCTGGTCGGTCTTTTCGACGACCGTGAGTTGCTGATAGAAATCGCCAACGGGAATCACCATTCGCCCGCCGACGGCGAGTTGCTCGATGAGTGGCTCTGGAATCTCGTCGGGCGCCGCCGTGACGAGGATGCCGTCGAAGGGCGCCTCACTCGGGATACCGCGGTAGCCATCTCCGCTGGACACTTCGACGTTCGCGTAGCCGAGTTCTGCGAGCGTCTTCGCGGCGCGCTCGGCGAGTTCGGGCACGATCTCGATCGTGTAGACCTTCGCGACCAGGCGCGAAATGACCGCGGCTTGATAACCAGACCCCGTGCCGATCTCCAACACGCGATCCGTCGCTTCGGGGCGCAAGAGTTCGGTCATCACAGCCACGATATACGGCTGCGAAATCGTCTGCCCCAGCCCGATGGGAAGCGGGCGATCGAGGTAGGCGCGATCTTGGTAATCGAGTGGAACGAACCGGTGTCGCGGCACTTCGCGCATCGCGTCGAGCACCCGCGGATCGCGCACATCCCGCGCGGCAATCTGGCTTCTCACCATCTCGGTTCGCTC
Organism: Myxococcales bacterium; assembly: GCA_022572485.1. Next base: position 11,053 of record JACZVU010000037.1, on the reverse strand, counting down.
GGCAGCCCAGCGCGCCTCGCTGTTGGCGCCTTGCGCGACCTTGCTTTCGGGCTCCCCCGCTCCACTCGTGGGCATCATCGCAATCCCCGCTCCACACACGGCGAGCAGCTGGACGAATCGATGGATGATCCGGCTCAATGGCCTCTCCTCCAGCTCTACCACGCCTACGCTCCCGGGGCCTCGACACCAAGGCTCAGGGGGCGAGGTCGGGCGTGTGTCGATGCCGGAAGTCTAACCCGGACGCCAGGGCTCGCGCATCAAAGATTCCTCGCTGAGCTGGGGCGTCGCGGGATACCACGGGTAGCGTATCGCATAGTGGGCGGTCGAAACTCAGTAGGCGCGACGATCGCTCATTCGCGCGAGATCCGGGCGCTCAATTCCTTCGAGGACGCGATCCGGCTCGAGCGCGCTCAGATTCGAACGACCGCCACCACGGCGAGCACGCTGCCCGACGCCGCGAGCAGATAGAGCAGCGAAGCCACCAACACATCGCGCTCGGCACCGCCGAAGTCGATGAAAATGTGGCGCATGTGATGTGCGCCCTTCCAGAGCGGCAGGACGATCAGACCGAGCAAGATCCCCCGCCCGATGATGTGCGAACCCAGCATGTGTGCGCGTTCGTAGGACAACGCGTCAGCAGGAACGATGCCGAGCGGAATCGCCAAGCCCAGCACGAGCACCCAGCCCGTCAGCAGTACGGTTCCAAGCAGGATGCCCTGGCCGAAGAGCAGCCAGATGAGTGGTTCGAGCTTCAAGAGGAGGTGTTTCATCAGAAAATGCCACCCGCGAGTACGAGGGACATGAAGACCGCAACCCCGATCCACAGTGCGTACAACATCGCGAAAATCACGGGCTTCGGCGGAGGTTTCACGGGTCCAATGCGGGGCGGCTGCGCCTTCGGAAAGAAACCGAAGAATCGAATTCCAACGAAGACCACCCCAACCAACGCGATCGCGTGAAAACCGATGTAAAAGATGTTGCGATAGCTCTCGAGCACGCCGTTCCAAGCGGCCTCGCCGGAACCGAGCGACCAGACGGCACAGAGCGCCAGAAAACCAAGCAGCAAGTAGAGAATGCCCGTCAGATCGAAGAGCGTGTAGGCGAGGTAGCGGCCGCCGAAAGGAAAGCGGTCCGGAAGCTGGGGCGGCGCCGTGCGCGTGCGGCCCGGCTTCGAAGGCGCCATCGCGTGCGGGTGCGCGTTTCGAGACATCTACTCGCCCCCTCTCCTCGGCAGAACGAGGGCCGTCGCCCAATCGATCACGGCGTTGAACTTCGCCTGGTTGACGGCCGCGGCCGGGTCGACATTCTCCGGACACACCTCGCTGCACTCGTTCGCGAAAGAGCAGGAAAACACCGTTCCCTCCCCGCGAAACACCTCGTTTCTCTCGGCGGCGCCTTCGTCCCGCGAGTCGACGTTGTAGCGATGCCCCAACGCGATCGCTGCCGGCCCGAGGAATTCCGGCTCGTTGGCGACGACCGGGCACGCCGAGTAGCAAAGCATGCAGTTGATGCACATGCTGAACTGCTTGAACTCCTCGAGTTCGGCCGGCGACTGGCGCATCGGGCCCTCTTCGACCGCGCGCTCCTTGGCGCGAATGATCCACGGCTTGACGCTGGTCAGCTTCTCCATGAAGCCATCGGCTTCGACCACGAGATCGCGCACCACCGGGAAATTCGCGAGCGGTTCCACTTCGACCGTGTCACCGTACTGACTGAGTGCAACCTTGCAGGTCAGACGGGGCTCTCCGTTGACCATCATCCCGCAACTACCGCACACCGCCATCCGACACGACCAGCGATATGAGAGCGTCGCGTCGACCTCATCCTTGATGAAGTTGAGCGCGTCGAGAACCTTCCAGTCCGGCTGGATCGGAATCTCGTAGGACTGTTTGCGCGGAGCCTCGTCCCGATCGGGGTCGAAGCGTGTGACCACGAAAGTCTTCTTCTGTTGGCCATCGCTCATCTAGTACTTGCGCTCCTCGGGTTCCCAATGACCCAGCGTCACATCCTTCTTCTCGAACCGGGGTCCGGCCGGATCGAAATAGCAAAGAGTGTGGTAGAGGAAGTTCTGGTCGTCGCGGTTCGGTGTGTCGCGGCGGGTGTGGGCGCCACGGGATTCGTTGCGCGCGGCGGCCGAGTTGGCGACGACCTCCGCGACATCGAGCATATTGCCCATCTCGAGAGCCGCGACGAGTTCTGTATTGAACACCGCACTCGAGTCTTCGAGCGCAATGTCGGCGTAGCGACCCTTGAGCTGCGCGACGACGCGCGCGGTTTCGTCCATTGTCTCTTGGATGCGGTAGACACCGCATCCCGATTCCATCGCCTTGTGCAGGTCCGCGCGAATCCGCGACAGCTTCTCACCGCCCTTCTGCTTGCCCCGTAGCGCCGCGATGCGCGCGGCCTCTTCCTCGCCCTGACGCCGCAGCGCGTCTTCGGAGCCTTCGCTCGAGCCTTTCGCAAAGGACAGCGCGTTGCGCCCCGCCAAAGCGCCGAAGACGAGACATTCGGTGAGCGAATTCGAACCCAAGCGATTCGCACCGTTGAGCGAAACCGATGCGCACTCGCCCGCCGCGTAGAGGCCCGGAAGCGAGGTGGCCGTGGTGATGTCGGTATCGATTCCGCCCATCATGTAGTGGACCACCGGGCGGATGGGGATCGGCTCGTAAACGGGGTCGACGCCGATGTAGGTCTTGGAGATCTCCCGCACCATCGGCAAGCGCGAGGCGATCTTCGCCTCCCCGAGATGTCTGAGGTCGAGGTAGAGATACTCGCCGTAGGGGCCCGAAATCCCGCGACCCGCCTCCAGCTCCTGAATGATCGCACGCGAGATCATGTCACGCGGTCCGAGTTCGGCCTTGGTGCCCACCCCGTAGTCGCGGGTGGTGAGAAAGCGCTCGCCCTCGGCATTGATCAGATAGCCACCCTCGCCGCGGGTCGCTTCGGTGATCAAGATGCCCGTGCCGGGCAGGCCCGTCGGATGGTACTGAACGAACTCCATGTCTTTGAGAGCGACCCCGGCCCGATAGGCCAACGCCATGCCGTCGCCGGTCTTGATGTTGCCGTTGGTGGTGAACGGAAAGATCTTGCCCGCGCCACCCGTCGCCAGGATCACCGATCGGCCCAGCACCACCCGAACGGCTCCCGTGCGAATGTCGAGCGCCGCAACGCCGCGCACGGCTCCTTCGTCGATCAGAAGCTTGGTTGCGAAATACTCGTCGTAGCGGACGATGTTGTCGAAGCGAAGCGAGTGCTGAAAGAGCGAGTGGAGCATGTGAAAGCCAACTTTGTCGGTTGCGTACCAGGTGCGCTGGGTCGACATGCCGCCGAACGCGCGCGTCGCGACGGTCCCGTCCTCATTGCGACTCCAGGGACAACCCCAGTGTTCGAGTAGCGTCAGCTCCCGCGGTGCCTGCTCGACGAAGTACCGTATGACGTCCTGGTCAGCGAGAAAGTCAGATCCCTTGACGGTGTCATAACCATGCATCTCGAAGTTGTCGTCTTCGCGAACGACCGCCGCCGCACCGCCCTCCGCCGAAACGGTGTGGCTGCGCATCGGATAGACCTTCGAGACGAGGGCGATGGAGGCATCGGGATCGATCTCGGTCGCGGCAATTGCGGCGCGCAAGCCCGCGGCTCCTCCTCCGACGATGACGATGTCGTGCCGGGTTGCTTCGATCAAGAATTCCAGTCCTCGCGCGGGCTCTGTGGGGATCTTTGTAACGAATCCGGCTGCCAGAAGAAAGTAGAAAGAGCTCCAAACGGCCCGCAACCTGATACCGCCAGCAGCTCCGAGCCCGGACCTTCTCTTCGCCTGAAAACCGTCGTCGCGTCTTGCGCCGGATTTCTCGAACTGCCTTCTCGGCCGATGCCTTCTTCTCCATGGATCCCTTCCCATGGATCCCTTCCTGCTTTCGGAGCCCGGAACCCTCTCTTAGATCATCGGCCCAATCTCTCCAAACTCGACTGATGGCTTACAGGCGCCTGCTTTTCGCCATAGACCCCCTCGATCGCGTACTCGGCATGGGATTTCGCTCTCGATCCGCGATTCCCATCGATAGTAAGCGTGCCCTGGCCGCGCTCGCCGCGAGCAATACGCTCGGCGTGCTCGCACTGTATGTGATTCCGATCATCGTGGGCGCGACCGCCGATGGGTTTCGCGAGAGCGAAGGCACCGCGGGGATCGTGTCGTCCTGGGAACTCGGCGTCATGGCCGCCGTCTCGACGCTGTTGGCTGCGCGCTACGAGTTGCTGGATCTGCGCCGCTGGTCTTGGATCGGCGCGCTCGCCTACGTGACCGGGAGCCTCCTCTCGATCTGGAGCGTGGCCGAGGGGCAATGGCAGGCCTTTCTTGTCGCGCGCGGCGTAGTCGGTGCGGGCGAGGGAATCCTGTTCGCCATATCGAGTGGCCTGGCCGCGCAGACCGCACAACCAGACCGGACGTTCTCGTGGTTCATGGGCGCCCACGTAACCGTCTCCGTGCTGTGTTTCTGGGCCCTGCCGATCGCAATGGAGTGGCTCGGTCCGGCAGGCGCGTTCGTCACGATGGCGGGCGTGGGGCTGCTCGCGACCCCCTTCTGAGCTGGACACCCGATCCCTCGACCGCACGAGAACACCGCTCCTCTGAACCCCCGGAGCCGAAGCACCTCGGGGTGACGGCGGCGCTGTTGCTGCTGAGTGTGGGCAGCCTGAATCTGGGTTTGAACACCTTGTTTCCGTTCACCGAGCGCATCGGCGTCTCCATCGGCCTGACCCTCACCGAGATCGGTCGCATCCTCTCGTTCGGGGCGGTGCTCTCGATTCTGGGACCGATCGCGGCGGGCGTGCTCGGCACGCGCGGTGGCCGCACGCTGCCCCTCGCGTTCGGCGTGCTCTCCCAGATCGCAGGCGTACTCATCCTCGTCTACGCGACCTCGCACCTACTCTGGGCGGGGTCGTACGCCGTGTCGAGCATGGCGCTGATGTACTTCATGCCCCTGCTCTACGGCCTGGTGGCGTTTTACGATCGCACGGGCCGGATCAACGCAATCGCCGCGTCCGTGACGGCGTGGACTTCGGCCGCGGGCCCGCTACTCGCGGGCCTGTTACTCAATGCCGGAGGCGGTTACCGGCTGATCGGGTGGCTGACGGCCGTGTCCTACGCAGCGATCTTCGCGTTCGCCTACCAGCCGGCTCGCGCGGCGGAACGCGGGCTACGCACCCGACACTAATCCTGTCCGTTTCGCAATCGAGTGCGTCCCAATTCGATCACCGACCGGACACCGCTGCATTCGATCCCGGCCAGCGCCCGCTCCATCGATCGTTCGGGGATCGGGTTCTGTCAGCGGTCTGACACCACCTGGAAGGTCGCCAGCGTGCGGTCCGCCGCGTACCGAACTTGCGTACCATCGGCCATCGCCTGCCGCAGCCCTTCGACGGCCTCGCTCGTGATGCGCTCACCCGGCGCGAGAACCGGAATGCCGGGTGGATACGGCGCAACGAGTTCGGCCGACACCCGGCCAATCGCATCCGAGGCGGCTACGGTCACGTGCGGCGCAAAAAACGCCTCGCGCGGCGATAGGACCACTGCCGGTTCGACCGTCCACGAAATCGACGGCAACACCGGCCGCGGCGTCGAGCGCTCGCGTTCGATCGCCTCGAGGATACCATCGATGAAGCGATCGACCGAAGTGAGGTCGTCGTTCATCGAGATGATCGGAATCACCGTGTCGCGATCGGCGAGTTCAATGGGAATTCCGGCAGCGAGCAGGTGCTCCTCAATCGCGAGACCGGTCGCTCCGGTTCCCGAGATGTTGATGGCCAGCTTCGCGCGGTCGACGATCACCGATCGGTCGACGACATCGCCGAGCAGTACCACCCCGGAAATATTCCTCAGCCGATCACGCGCATGGTCAACGATCCGCAGCAGGTTTCCGAGCAGCCGCTCTCCGTCGCGCTCCAACAACGCGCGGGCCGCGTCGGCACTCGCCGCGATGGTGCCGGACGGGCTGGTCGTCGCCGTCGCCTCGAACGCGCGGTCGAGCCGATCGCGATCGATCCGCTCGGTGCGCGCCATCACCAGAGCAGATTGGGTGTAGGCGGGCAAGGTTTTGTGCGCGCTGGTCACCATCGCGTCCGCACCCGCCTGCAGCGAGTGCCTCGGTAGGTCTGGGTGGAAGCCGAAATAAGCGCCCCAGGCTTGATCGATCACGAGCGGAATCCCGTGTGCGTGGGCGACCGCCGCGTGAGCCGCGATGTCCGAGAGCGTGCCGACATAGCTGGGCTCCACGAGAAACACCGCCTTGGCGGCCGGGTGCTCGGCCAACGCCCGCTCGACGCGAGCGACAGGCACGTGGGTCGGCAAGCCCGTCACCGGATCGACCTCGGGGCTCACCCACACCGGGGTCACCCCGACCAGGACCATGCCGAGCAGCAACGAACGGTGCAATGTGCGGGTGACGACCACTTCATCGCCGGGGCGACAGATCGCGAGGGCGAGCGTCTGGTTGCCGTGCGTGGAGCCGCCTACCGAGATCCGCCCCCAGTCGGCCCCCCAGAGCCGTGCGAGCTTGCGGTCGGCATTGGCCATCGCACCCGTCTGCTGCCGAATCGTATCGACGCCGCCGTAGAGCGGAACGTCGCCGTCTACGATCGAACCGACGAGATCGAGCCGCTGTTTGTGGCCCGGGGTTACGAACGCAACGATGTCCGCGGCCCGAAAATTGAGCCAGCCGTCGAGCAGCGGCGCGTTTTTGCGCAGATCGTTGGGATCGCCCGTGCCCGTCACGGCTGGGACGCTAGCGGGCCAGATGGGTTCGCGCAGGCCGGCGAATCACCCTATCCTGCGCGGCGCCAAATCATCTTGCCAAACGAGAATGGTACATGATCGAAACACCCCACAAGCGCGAGTTCAACCATTTCAAAGGAACGGCGGGCTATATCGCGTCCGATGCGCTGATGGAAGCCGTCAATTGCGCGATCGCGCTCGAGCGCCCATTGCTCATCAAGGGCGAGCCAGGCACCGGGAAGACCCTGCTCGCGAAGCACATCGCCGAAGCGCTCGGCATGCCGATGGAGTCCTGGCACGTCAAGTCGACCTCGAAAGCCTCGGAGGGCCTCTACGTCTACGACACCATTCAGCGCCTGAACGATGCGCGCTTTGGCGATGGCGACGTTCGGGACATTCGCGCCTACATCAAGCTCGGTTCCCTCGGGCGGACCTTCAAGGCCACAGAGCGTCATGTTCTGCTGATCGATGAAATCGACAAGGCCGACATGGAATTTCCCAACGACCTGCTCCTTGAACTCGATGAAATGCGGTTCACGGTAATGGAAACCGGCGACGAGATCGCCGCGAAAGAGCGACCGGTGGTCATCATCACCTCCAACAACGAAAAAGAACTCCCCGACGCCTTCCTGCGCCGCTGCATCTTTCACTTCATCGATTTTCCGGACGTCGAGCTGATGAAGCAGATCATTGATGTCCACCACCCGAACCTGGACACCGCGCTGCTCGACCAGGTGCTCATCAAGTTCTACTGGCTGCGCGGCCAGAACGAGTTGCGCAAGAAACCCTCGACCTCCGAGCTCATCGACTGGATCTCGGTGTTGTTGCGATCGGGCGTGACCCAATCTCGCCTCGAGGCCCACATTCCGTTCCTGGGATCGCTGCTGAAGAACGAGCAGGACACCGAATCTCTGCTCGACTACACGAGCAAGGACGGCAGCCTTCCCAGGAAATGGGAAGATCTCGGGCCGAAGTTCAACCAGTGAGCCCGGGCGCACCGCAATGGGCGCCGTCCAGTCGTATGGGTGGCGTCCAGTCGTATGGACGACGCCAAACCGTATGGGTGACGTCCAGCCGTATGGGCGACGCCAAACCGTATGGGTGACGTCCAGCCGTATGGGCGACGCCAAACCGTATGGGTGACGTCAGATCCTATGGGTGGCGTCAGGCCCTATGGGTGACGTCAAGTCATAAGAGTGGCGTCGAACCGTTGAGGCGATAGGACGATCGCGTGTTTCTCGAATTCTTCTACGCGCTGCGCACTGAGGGAATCCCCGTCGCCATCCAGGAATGGATGATGCTGACGAAAGCCCTCAAGATGGGCCAGCACTCGTCGAGCCTGATGTCGTTCTACAATCTGTCGCGCGCCTGCCTGGTGAAGAGCGAGACCTACTTCGACAGCTTCGACCGCGTGTTTGCGAGCGTTTTCCACGGGGTAGAGAGCGAACTCTCCGTCAGCGATGAACTCATGCAGTGGCTCGAGAATCCGATCCATTTCAAAGAGCTCACCGATGAGGAGCGTGCGTTGCTCGAGAAGCTCACGAGCGACGAATTGATGCGCCGTTATCTCGAGATCCTCGAAGAGCAGACCGAGCGCCACGACGGTGGCGGCAAGTGGATCGGAACAGGGGGCCGATCACCCTTTGGCCACGGCGGAACCCATCCCACGGGCATACGCGTCGGAGGCACTCCGAGAAACCGCTCGGCGATGAAGATCGCCGAAGATCGCCGCTACAGAAACTACCGGACGGATGTCACCCTAGACCTGCGCCAGACCAAGGTCGCACTGAAGCGCCTGCGCCGGCTTACGCGCAGCGGGCCCACGACCGAACTCGATCTCGACGAGACGATCTCGGAAACCTGCAGGAACGGCGGTGAGATCGAACTGATCTTTCGACCCGAGCACCGCAACAACGTCCGGCTGCTTTTGTTGATGGACGTAGGCGGCACGATGGATCCGCATTTCTACCCCGTGAGCCGCCTCTTGACCGCGCTACACGAGGAGCACGGCCTGCGAGAGTTCCGCGCCTATTACTTCCACAATTGCATCTACGAAAATCTCTACGAGGACGCCTGGCTGTTTCAAGACAGCGCCATTCCGACCGGCGACCTGATGCGGCGCTACGACGAACGCTGGAAGGTCGTGATCGTCGGCGATGCAGCCATGCATCCCTATGAGCTCATGGGCCTGCGCGGAAACATCAACCCGCGCCTCGAATCGCACACGCGCGGCATCGATTGGCTTCGCCGCATTGATGATCACTTTCAGCGGGCCGTGTGGATCAATCCGGAACCCCCGCATCACTGGCAGCGCACCCAGACCGCCAACGTGATCCGGAGCATCTTTCCGATGTTCCAACTGACGGTGGACGGCATCGAGCAAGCGGTCTCGGCCCTGATCGGCGCCCGCCAAACCGCCGCGACCGGCTGAGAGAGATGCTGGCCTCCGAATCGAACGCCGGTTTTCCGGCTGAAATGGCGCGGTACAGTCGATGTCGGCAGCTGGCCGGATTCGGCCGAAATCAGATCACCTACTAGCGCGGTGCTTTAGCGCTGACCGACATCTCGAATAACCCGAATCTCAGTTAGGAGCGCTAGCCTCTGGAGCCGCCGTCGATTCCCCGTTCAGATCTGCAAGGATCTTCGAGACCGCTTCCGCGCGGTCTTTGGAGTGGGACCACGCCACGTAGCGCTCGACGAGTTCACGCGCTTCGTCGTCTCGATCATTCAACACGTAGGCGTTAGCGAGCATCAAGAGAATATCCGTGTTCGACGGGAGCAAGCTGTTGGCGTGCTCGATTGTCTGGATCGCGCGGGTGTGATCCTGACCATCCTCGAAATAGGTACTGCCGTACATCGCGTAGGTTTCGGGTAGCGTCGGATCGAGCTTCTGGCTCTTCACGTAATTGCGCCGCGCCTCTCTCAGCAGCGCCTCTCGGTCGCCCTTGAACGCTTCCTCCCGCGCCTTGTCGTGATAGTACTCGGCCAGATCAAGGTAATTGAGTGCATCTTCTGGACCCAACTCGACACCGCGGTGGAAGTGAGGCTCGGCTTCTTCCCAGCGGCCCTGAAACTTGAGGGAGTCGCCAAACCCCGCGTGGGCGCGTGCGTTTTCGGGGTTGGCCGCGATCGCGATCTCGAAATAGGGCTCAGCGCGCAACCCCTCTCCCCGGGCCAGGAAGAGCTGACCCAACTCAGCGGATGCTTCGCCGGGGGACATCGTCCGGATGCTCGGCTCGGGAGGTTCGAAGTTCAACACCGAAAGCGCGAACACGATCGCCTGGATTTTGCGATTGAGGTAGATCTTGACGTCGCGGTTCGCGATCGAAATGCTCATCCCAAAAGCTTCTTCGAACGCATCTTCGTCACTCGATCCAACCTCGACGAGTTTGAGATACCGGTCCATCTCCTCGGATACGTTGTGGCGCCCCTCTCGCCCCTGCTGTAGGTAGTGGACGAGCGCCCACGCCTCCGCATAGAAAACCGCGACTTCGGTGCGGTTATGGAAGCTGTCGAGGCCTCGCGCCTCGATCACCCGACGAAGTGGTATCCAGGGCGCCCAATTGAGCACCTGCACTCTCTCCGGTTGAACGGTGCCGATCACGAGCTCCTGGTTTTTGCGGACCGCATACGAACTCATGTATTCGGCGAACCCCTCGTCATACCAGGTCGGGTATCGAATCGTCGTCGCGTTGCGAAGTACGAAATGAACGTACTCGTGGCGAATAATCTGTGACGAGTCCATCCCACGATAATCTGCCAGTGCAATCAGGTTTTGACGCATTCCGGGAATGATCCAACCAGCCACATCAGAGGCGTGGGTGACGCGGCGAAAGTCGCTCTCTCGCTCGAAAGCGAATATCTTCGTCGGAATCGGTGAGTCGCTCATCGTGGCATTCGTAAATCTCGCGATCACCGCTCGGAATCTCTCCAAATCGATCGCAAGCTTCGAAGCCTTCTCGTGAGACATCGTTGACATGATCTGGAAATTTGGCGTGCTCACCTCGATCCAGGCTCGTTCGTAGGCCATCGGGGCGCTCGCGCACGCGAGTGCAATCGCTGAAAGCGCCGCCAGAAACGACGAGGACGATCTTTCAATCGACCGATTCATCATTGGCAATTCCTCCGCGACGTAAAACAGGGATGGCTCACGCGAACACAGCCCAGCTACGTCCAAGAACATTCTGTAGTTGAGGCGTTGCAATTGCAACGCCCCGGAATTGAATCATAATTTCGGTTGGGCGTCGATCCGCGATCGGCGCCATTTGTTACGCCGATACACCATCG
>JACZVU010000172.1 GCA_022572485.1 Myxococcales bacterium | reverse complement strand
ATCTGATATCGGTCGCACAGTTCACTCATCGACCACTGACCACTCGCGTAATCGCGGTAGAACTGCTGACGCTGCTTCGTAGGGTTCGTATCCATCCAGGGCATCCTCCAGGTGTAAAGGATGTGCCCGGACTTCTGTTAACTATCTCCCCGACCGTTCACTTCGGAATCTTTGGCTCAGTTTTATTCGTCACTGAAGTTGTTATACCAGTGCGAACCGTCACAGAACGGCTTGTTCTTCGATCCGCCGCACCGGCAGAGGGTGAAATGCTCCGTTGAAGCACCTTCTCCACGCGGCGAGTCTAGAAGCTGCGGTCCACCCGTGATCACATAGGGGCCGTTCGGGGAGACGAAGATCGCGGCAGGACCCTCCTCGTCGCGGTGCTCCACGCCACCTACCGTATAGCTAAGCGCTCCGGACGGGCATTTCCGGATCGTCTCGATGATCTCGTCCACAGGCTCCGCTCGCGAATCGATCCAGGGCTCCTGCTTCAAGCGGAATACTGAGGGGAGCCCATCGGTGCAACGCCCAGCATGAGCGCAAATTCCCCGGTTGTCGTGAATGGTGATCTTCTCAGCCTCGTAGTCTTCTCGCTTATCCGGTACACGGCCTTCGAGTTTGGCCGAGGAGAATCCGATCTTTGCATGCGTCCCATCGCAGAACGGCTTGTTGGCCGACCCGCCGCAGCGACACAGCGCCATCGTGGCACGGGCCTCGATGGTTCCCTCGCGGTTGGAGAAGCGCTGCAGGTTGTTCACGAGGTATGGCCCGTCGGGTGTCGGCTTGATGCTGGGGCTCTCGTCTAAGCTCATGCAGGTCCCCTTTCGGATCGGGTCGCTCAGGAGAAGCGGCCTAACAGTAGGGTAAGTAGATTGCGCTCCATATTGTCGCCCCATCTTGGACTCGGATCAAGCGTTCTTCTTTGCTTCCGCCATTTTAGGCCTTTTCATCGAGTCCGCACGAATTGCATCGTACAGCCCGCTTCTCCCTTCGGGCGTCGGGATGCTGCTCGCGCTTTCGAAACTGCGGGTGAGCCGTCGCGAGGATGGGATTCTGAGCCAGTCGGCTCGGATGCTTCGCTTCCCGGCGGTCTAGTTGGAACGGGGCACCCTCAGTCTGAAGACTCGGGCTGGGGGTTGCTCTCCGGGGCTCCGCGCGATGCGGCCACGATTGCGGCTGCATCGCTCAACATCCGATGCACATCGGGATCGAAGTTGCGTTCGTACTCAATCGCAAAGCCAGTGGAGCTGTGTCGGACGACGTGGCCGGTCAGCTTGAATGGGGACACCGCTTTGTCGGAGCCCGGCGGTTTAAGGTGCAAATAGAGCACGATAGGCGCGCCAATCTCCGGCTGCATCGATGTGTCCTCGATCAGAGCGCCGGAGTATGAAATGTCGGCGAGCACGCCGACCACCTCGAAGAGGTCTTCGGAGCAGTAAGCTTCCAAGCGCATGGAGACGCGGTAACCACGGAGCTTTTTCGTCATCTCGATCATCGTGATTCTCGACCCGTCCAGATCCTGTTTATCGGCACGAGCCGCGGACCACATTACTCGGGAATCGTGGGTCGGAGGATCGGGCCGGGGACGCCCCGCGGCGGGGACATGTGAGATTCGAACGGGAAGCGAAAAGCTCAGTGATTTCGTTTTGTACCAGGTTATCGCGGGCTACGGAGATCGAAGAAGCGATGCTCACCCGCTTTACGGTCGCCCCTCGCCACAGGGTGGCAGCGCTCCACCGTGGCAAGGGGCGACGCGCACGGTGCGGAAGCTCTTCTCCTCCAGCATACCAGAATACACACGTCGTGTGTACGAAAAGAACGGCCGCGGCCGCTTGTGAGCCCTCTCAATCTCACCGGCCGGAAACCCGATTGGTTGGGCGGGGGAGGCTGTCGATGAGCCGCCGACGCGTGAACATCAGTTTGAGCCCCGAAGCGCTGGAGCTTCTGGATCGTCTTCAGCAGATAACCGGACTAAACCGCTCTGCGGTCCTGGAGCTTCTGGTGCGGGAGGAGGCGGCACGGCGCGGTGCCGTACGCCGCAGGATCCGTCGCAAGAGGCGGCGGTAGCTGGTTGTCCCACCTACGCGGTAAACCCGCGGATTGGCGACGAAGCTGGGTCAGGAGAGCCCCCGGCTCATGCACCGCTTGACAAAGAGCTTCCGCAATCTCAACTAGAACGCAATTTGGAACTCGCCTGACCAATGCTGTTTTATGATGCAGAAACCGCGTTGTAAAGCTTTTTCTTTTCTTGATGGCCAGATGATTTGCACACAACGTCGATAAGAACCGCGGTTCCAGGGGATTGACGCATCGGGAATGCTCTCTGGGGATCTCCTGCGGCCATCCGGGCGCCCAACCAGACGGGTTGTAGGGGGATCCCCTCGACTTGATGGGGCATGGGCCGCGCTCGTCGTTGGAAGCGCTTGCGAAATCCAAAGGTGAAACTTCACCCGCTCACGTGGGGATCTACTTGTAGAGGCCAACCATCAGTAGTGAAACGGCACAGGCATTTGTTGGATCAGGGTCGATCAGGCTTGCATGCGCCTCTTTGTTTTTCGGCTGAACCAGGCAGAGGAGTCCCACCCCCATCGGGGGTGGGGGGTGCGCCCATGTGGCCCCCCCGAGCTGGTGCCGCGGGGGTGCCGTTTCCGGTGTTGACTGCCGTCCTGGGTGCCGCGATATGCCGCTCTACGCCGCTATATGCCGGTCGCTAGAGCGTAAGTTATTGATCTTTATCGGGTTGGGATTCTTCTTCGAACCTGAGGGTCGGGGTTGCGCCGACCAACGGTCGGCTCCCAGGCGAGCAACTCTCTTGGGAATCCCTCCCGGCGAGCCATGCGTGCCCGCAACGCAGCGGTTCCGTCCGGCCTTAGCGCTGTTTTTGGGCAGTGACTACTTTCGAGAGCCAGGCGCGTTGGGATTTGGCATGGGCCAGTCCGGCTTCGCTGACACTCGCAGCGAGGTCGTCGCGCAGGTAATCGGCGTAGAAGGGCTCGTGCATCTGGGCGGGAAAGCGTTCCAGGAAAAACGAGAGGTCGTCGGCTTCGGCGAGCTGGGCTGAATCTACGACGGCGAGCACGCCGCCGGGCCGAAGCACCCGAGATATTTCCGAAAGTACCTGCCTGCGCGATCGTCGCGGTAGCTCGTGGAATAGGAAAACACTGGTCACGGCATCGAAATGGGCGTCGCGGAACGGCAGGTGTTCGGCATTGTCGGCGACCAGAGTTACCTCGGGAACCGATGCCAGGTGCTCGCGGGCGCCTTCGACGTAGAACGGTGAGAGATCGACCCCGTAGTACTGTTGCCCCGGTACGGCCGCTGCGATCTGTCCTAATGTGCGACCGGTCCCGCAGCCCACGTCGAGAATCCGAAGAGGGGTGCGGCGTCGACGTTTCGCTCTGCGCGAGATGGGCGGGATGACCTGTCGGCGCATGACATCGGCGCATCCAAGGAAGAGGATTTCGACCGAGAGGTCATAGAGCTCGGCCGACCGCCGGCTCAAGTAACCGTCGGTCTGCCAATGAAAGTTGCGCCGGAAGTACTTGGGATAGCGCTCCAGGCTCGGGACCTCGGACAGGTCGGCCCACTCACCTTTCTGGAATCGTTGGTAGATCCGCGGAAGGTCGAGCAGCCAGCGCGGTAGCTGCGCGATGTAGGACGCGACCGGGAGTTGGAAGAGCAGTGAATGCGGGTAGAACCCACGCTCTGCGTTGTCCAGATCTCGCTTGAGAAGTGCTTCGTATTCTCGTTCCAGCGCGTGGATTTCCGTTTCGCTGGGCGTTTCGTCCACGTTCATCATCAAGCGGAGCACCCTGTGGGCAACCAGCACGGAGTACCGGATGGCGGCTTGTTGGGCTCGGTACGCGGCGCAAATGGCGGGTCTGGGTACGAACTGCACAGCTGGAATCTATCCGGACACCGGTTGGTTGCAACCTGCGCGGTTACCGACGCTCTCATTTTCGTGGGAATGATCCAGTGTGTTGAGAATTGGACTCGGATTCGATCGCGGCGTTGGGTGTGGCGCCCTTGATGAGCGGATCAGGCAAACAAGCGGACGATCGAGCAAGGTAGCGGGGGTACGGGCCGCGCTATCGAAGGTCGCCATTGTAATCACCCGCAAGGAGCTCGGGAGGGACTACCCAGGCAAGCGTCCAATCCCCCTCCACCGTGCGCTCGAGGCAGACAACCGTTCCCGGTTGGAAGGCGACAGTGGTCGGCGCCTCTCGGCCAGTCACGAGACGCGAAGCCAGCTTTCCCATTGACGGGAGGTGACCGACCAGCATCCGGTCTTCGGTCCAGTTCTCAACTTCTTTCTGAATCGGTTCCACGGGGTCCAGTGGATCGATGCCGCTGCGAGCCTCCACTTCAGCACGGGTGGCGACGGCCAGGATCTCAGCCGTCTGGCGGGCTCGCGTCTTGCCGCTGTGCACAACACGGCTCACATGAATCCCCGCCTGTTTTAGGAACCCCGCCACGCGCTCCACATCTTTTCGTCCCCGCTCGCTTAACGCGCGCTTGGGGTCCACTTCCTTGGAAAGCGCGTGTCCGTGCTGGACTAGGTAGAGACGCACGATTCACGAATCTCCCTCTCGACCGACCACTCTGGTAAGCAGTGCCGATCGATCCTTCAGCGTCTGGGCCGACCGCCTTCAAGAAGCAGCCTGCTGTTTAGACCCGCTCTTAGGCTCAACCTTTACGGGCTTGCGCCGTGATTTTGTCGGCTGCCGCCGGCCCTGAGGCGACTCGTTCTTCGGACCCTTGCGCTCCCCGAGCTTTCGCGTGACGGGCTCGACGGCCTCGACCAGGGCGAGTGTGAATCTTCTCTGGTTCTCTAGCAGACGACGCGCCCGATCGAAGTTGCCGTTGACGACGCGTTTCGCGCCGGGAAGCCGATCGGCAAGCGGCGGGCGGGGTAGAGGCGGCACGAGCCTCGCGACTGCCTCGCTCACACGGCGGACCGCCGAGACCTGAAGGTCTTGAATCCGGGTGAGGTTGCGAGTCGATCCCGATTTGGAGGCCTTGGTTCGTTGGGGGGGGTTCGGCATGGCTTGTTCGTCCTTGTGATTGCCCGGTGCGTTCACTGGAAACAGCCGGGCCGGAGGTCGCCAAGCTATAGCGCACGGGATGATTCCCCGCCGTCGGTCGGACGAGATTCTGAGCCAGTCGGCTCGAATGCTTCGCTTTCTGGTGGTCTAGCTAGAACGGCACCCCCGGTCTGAGCAATCGGGCCGGGTGTCGTGTCGCGCTCTTTCTAGTGAAACACTGGAATGCCTCGCAATTTTGCCAATGCGAGAAGCATCCCGATA
>JACZVU010000036.1 GCA_022572485.1 Myxococcales bacterium | reverse complement strand
TGGCCCGGTAGAACGCACCCGACCAGAAGTTCCTGCGCAGTGGACCGATGGAGATGCCGAGTGGCGCGGAGCGAGGCGTGGCCTGGCTGATGATCCAATCGTCACCCATCTGGTTGCGCACTTCCGAAAGCAACTCGAGGTATCCAGGGTGGGCGTCGCGCAGCGGCTCCAGGTCGAAGTGGACGCCGTCGAAGCCCTCATCGGCCAGGCGCTCGACCACGCGGACCACCGCGCGCCGCCACTCTTCTTCTCCGAGCCGGACCTTCTCGATCCGCGCACCGAGCCACGCGAGAAAGATGCCGTCCGGATGCGCCTGGCGCAGCGTCGAAAAAAACGGATCCGCTGAATCTTCAATGGATCCGTCCGCGAGCAGAGGCCCCGCGTGGACGTAGAGGTATCGGACTCCAGCGCTCTTCAGGCGCTTGACGAGCAAATCGATCTGGGTCTCGGGCACCCGATTTCCTGTGCTGACCTCACGGCCCGTGTACCAGCGATGCCCAACCCAGATGCCATTGGCAGCCGTATCGAAACTGTGTTGGCTCTTCGGATAGGTCTGAAACACCGCGACGCCGAGGCCGATTGCCGCCGCCAGCAGCGCGAACGTACCGATCTTCCAGGCCTTCCCGATCTTCAAAGCGGAATCTCGCGATTCAGAGGGGTTCCGACACAGTAACAAAGTGGAAATTCAATGACGTCAAAACGGGGCTTCCAGAACCCGTTGCGGAGTTCGCGAGTGGTCGCTCTGTGCTGGGTGGGCTGCGGCGTCATCGGGTACCGCCGCGTTCACCAATCGCCTGAGGCGGCTTCGCGATTTCCAGTTTCGTTGTGGCACACTCGGACCCGATGCTGCCGCAACGGATCTCGGACATCGATTGGGCGAGCTGGAAAGCGACGGACATCGCGACGCTCGTCTTCGTTCATCGGGACGAGCGCCTGCTCCTGATCCACAAGAAGCGTGGTCTCGGTGCGGGCAAAATCAACGGCCCCGGTGGCCGTGTCGAACCCGGCGAGGCGCTCGAGGCTTGCGCGGTTCGCGAGCTCCAGGAGGAGCTTCGAATCACGCCGAAGAACCTCGAGCGAGCGGGTGAGCTGCGCTTTCAATTCATCGACGGTTACGCGATTCATGTGCACGTCTATCGCGCGACGGACTTCGAAGGGACGCCCACCGAGACTCCGGAGGCGGTTCCGATCTGGGTCGACGACGATCGCATCCCCTATGAGGAGATGTGGGAGGACGATCGGATCTGGTTGCCCCGGCTCATCGCGGGTGCGCCTTTTACGGGTCGATTCATCTTCGATGCCGACGTGATGCTCGATCACGAGGTCTGGTAATCGGGTTTCAGGGTGCGGGTTCGTAGCGGATGCGCGCGTCTTCGAGTTCGCGAGCGACTTCCGCGCGCAATTCCGCGGGTTCCAGAACTTCGGCTCCAGAGCCGAAAGAGAGGATCCAACTTCGAAGGTCCGGCGTGCTGCCCACATCCATGCTGAGTTCGATCTTCCCGCCGAGGCCCTTCTTGAAAGTCTGGCTCTCGTGCCAGTTGCGCTCTTCGACGTACGTCGCCCAGCGGGGTTCGAAGAGGATCCGAACCCGCACGGCTTGCTCAGCGATGACGCCGAACGAAGAGCCGATGTAGCTGTCGAAATCGAAACTTTCGGGCACCTTGAAACAGTCGTCGCTGGTTTCGAGCCGGCGGATTCGATCGACCGCGAACGTACGAACCTCTCCAGACTTGTGGTCGAGGCCCACCACGTAGAGCCCTCCGCTGCGATACCACACCCGGTAGGGATCCAGATCCCGGGTTGCTACGGATCCGGTCCGTCCGGTCCGGTAACACATGTGGAGCGTGCGTCGCTTGAGCACGGCATCGTTCAAGGTCTGGATCGTGTCGCGATACTGCGCATAGTTCTTGTGTGGCCCCGGTAGCACGCGGAACGCATCTGCGAGCTGTGCGAGGTATTTCGTGAGTTCGGGCCCCAGCCCGGCGCGGATCTTGCGCAGCACAGAGCAGATCGAATCGTGGAAGACCGTGCCCTCGAGTGTGCGGAGGAGGTCTTCGCTGAAGGCGAGGGCGAGAATCTCGTCGGGGGTGAAGGGCACGTCACCCAGTTGAAAGGTGTCGAGAAAGCGGTAGTAGACGCGGCCCTCCCGGCGCTCGCTGATCACCGGGAAGCCCGCAAACATCAGGGCGTCGAGATCGCGATAGACGGTGCGACGCACGCAGCCGAGTTCTTCGGCCAGGTCGTCCAGCGCCGCCCCGGATCGGCTCTTGGCCAGTCGTTGGATCAACTGCCATTGGCGCGCGAGTTGGTCGCCACGCATACCGTTTAGAGATCCGATTCGAGCGGTTCGCCAGAGAAGGCCTGCGCGCGCTTCGGGCGCGGGCGGCCGTCGTGCAGAATCGCGGGTTCCGGTTCAGCCAACTCGCTCGACGTATTCCCCGGAGCGGGTATCGATCCGAATGCGCTCGCCCTCCTTGAGGAAGAGCGGCACCAGAACGACGGCTCCAGTCTCGACGGTGGCGGGTTTGGTCCCGCCCTGCGCGGTGTCCCCCTTCATTCCGGGATCGCATTGGGTGATGGCGGTTTCGATGAAGGGCGGAAGATCGATGTTGATCGGCTTTCCGTTCCAGAAGAGCACGTTGACGTTGATATTTTCCGTCAGATATTTTCGCGCGTCGCCGACTTGCTCCTTCGAGAAGGGAATCTGATCGTAGGTTTCGGTGTCCATGAAGATGAGTGATTCAGCATCCGAATAGAGATATTGCATCTTGCGGTCTTCGATGTCCGGCTCGCCGACCTTCTCGCCCGCGCGGAAAGTTTTCTCGAGGGTCTTCCCATTCTTGAGATTCTTGATCTTGGTCCGCACGAATGCGCCACCTTTGCCCGGCTTGACGTGCTGGAAATAGACGATCGTGTAGGGCTCCCCGCCGATTTCAATCTTGAGGCCGTTCTTGAAATCCGATGTCGCCAGCGCCATGGGTTCTCCGTGAAATTGCAGGCGCAACAGAATAGCCCGTACGGCCCTCCGAGGCGATTCTGGACGGAGCGGGTTTTTTTACAGCAGCTTTTCTTTGGCTTCGTCGCGTCTTGCGCCGGGATTTCTCGAACGGCCTTCTCGGCCGATGCCTTCTTCTCCGTCACCCGGACGTGTTTTAAAAGCGGTCGGGCGAAAAGGGTGCGAGGTCGATCTCGGGTGTCTCGCCGTTGGCGAGTTGGGCGATCAGCTCGCCGGTGATGGGCCCTTGAGAGATCCCCGACATGCCGTGACCGGTGGCGAGGATCAGGCCCGAAGTCCCCGCAGGTCGGCCAAGGATTGGCAGGTCGTCGGGCGTCAACGGGCGCAGGCCCCGCCAGATCTCCACGGTGGGTGTGCGAAGAATACCCGGCAGATAGCTGCGTGCGGTGCGGGAGAGCGCATCGACGCGGCGTTGATTCATGCGCATGTCGAGCCCCGCGAGCTCGAGCGTGCCGCCGAAGCGCAGCCGCGATCCCATCGGTGTGACGAATATCTTGCCCTCGACCAGCGCGAGGAGCAGGTCGGGATGGCCCTCGGGCCTCTCGACGGTGATGCTGTAACCCTTGGCGGCTTCGACGGGCAGGCGGAGGCCGAGGCCTTGGGTCAGCTCTGGTGTCCATGCCCCTGCGGCCAGCACGACCTCGTCGGCTCTGAAGTCGCCGCGGGTCGTGCGAACACGCACCGGTCCACGGCGCGACCACTCCACGCCGAGCACCTCGGCGTGGGTCTCGATCGCTGCACCGCGTCGCGCAACGTCCGCCGCCAGGCCGCGTACGAAGTCACCCGGTGTGATGTGGGCGTCGTCGGAAAATTCGAGTCCACCGGCGAGGTCGGGTGAGAGGCTCGAGACGCGTCCGCGCAACTCCTCGACATCTAGCCACTTTGCACTTCCGCCCGTGGCCTCGAGCAGATCGACATCGCGTTGTGCGTCTCGCATGGCCTTTGCGGTTCGGAAGATCAGTGCGAGCCCGCGCTGCGTGAAGCCGAAATCCAATGTCTTTGCGAACTCGGCGAAGCGCTCGAGGCTCGCGAGACTGAGCGCGCGCCGTAGCCGGAAGCTCTCGCGTGCCGCGTTCGCGTTGCACGCTCGGCGGAAATCCCAGAGCCAGCGCAACAGCGCAAGGCTTGCGCGCGGTCGGATCCAGAAGGGGCTCTCCGGGTTGAACAGCCACGGAAGCGCCTCCCGGATGACGCCGGGCCCGGGGATGGGTGCGCTCTCGCTCGGGAAGATCCAGCCGCCGTTGCCGTGAGAGGCGCCCGAGCAGATCTCGCCGCGCTCGAGCAGCGTCGTATGCACCCCCCGTTCGACGAGGTAGTGGGCGATGCAGACGCCCACCACGCCCCCACCCACGACCAGCACGTCGGGTCTCTCGCTCACGCTGTCTCCTTTCGGTTCGCTTGGGGCTCGGCAATTCCGCTCGAAAGCATCGCCTGGATGGGGCGCCCTTTCCAGCGGCGTCCATTTCCGCGATGGGATCCGCATTGCGCCGGAGCCGAGTATGCTGGGTGTTTCCTACTAAATGGAGGGAGCTATGGAACTGCAGCCGGGCGTGTTCGTGTCGAACGAATCAACGGACGATTGGGAAGAAGATACGGAGGTGGGTGGAGAGGTTCACATGCTGTGCGATATAGACGGTGTCCAGGCGGGCCTCTCGCGAATCCAGCAAGCGCCCGAGAAACCGATTTCGTTCAAATCCGAAATGCGGGAGACGATCATCATCCTCGAGGGGTCGGTGCGGATCGAGATTGCCGGCGGTGCAACGCTCGATCTGAAGAAGGGTGACATTGCATCACTCCCCAAGGGTGCCGAGACCCGTGGCACGTGACGGCACCCTTCAAAGAAATGTGGGTCCTGGCCTGAGGGGCGAGCGTTGGGGCTGCCGAACTCCGGGCGACACAAGCCGGGGGGCGGGGGGGAGCGTACGAGACCTGCGGTGCTGGAGCCCCGAGACGCTCTTTCAGGCTTGTCTACGCATGCGCAGTACGGTCAGTGCCCCGGTTGCGAATATCAGCAGAGCGACGCATGCGAGACCGGATCGAGACAGCGCGGGCACTTGCGTGACGCACTCGTCCGGCTTGCCGTCCAGATTGGTGTCTTGGCTCGTACCACTTCGAATGTCACAGGCGTCTTCGATCGCATTTGCGTTGCAGTCCGTGGAGGGCCCCGCCGCGTTCGGAATGATTTTGAAGACTTCTCCGTCGATCCAATCGCAGAGGTAGATTTCTCCGAACGCGTCACGGCCAAATGAGGAGATCGTCCCGATGTCCTTGCCTCTTCTCGGGTCCAGCTCCGAGGTTCGCTCCGTCAGGTTCTGTACGGTTGTGGCGTACTCGAAACTCCAGATGCGGTTGCTCCCAAAATCGGCGAAGAAGTACGATCCGTCCAGATCGGAGATCGCGCAGCCTCGGTAGACCTCTCCACCGGTGATGGCTGTACCCACCGAGTGTGTGTACTGATAGGCGGGCAGTGTGAGCCCGGGTTCGTTGCACGTACAGCCGCTGGTCTCACAGCCGCTCACCGTGCTGCACTGGTCGCCTTCCATGCAATCCCAGCCGTAGTTTTCGCCCCCGCTGCTCGATGCCAATTGGATGTTCACTTCTTCCACGTGACTCGCTCCGACGTCGGCGATGTAGAAATCTCCCGTCTCGGAGTCGAACGCGGAGCGAAAGGGATTCCTCAAACCATAGGCCCAGATTTCGCCGTCTCCGGGCCGGTTCGCAAAAGGATTTCCGCTCGGAATTGCGTACGGGCTGCCGCTGTCTACATCGATGCGCAGGATCTTTCCGAGCATTTCATTGGTGATGTCTTGCGCGCGTTGATCCGGATCACACAAAAATCCCCCGTCTCCGGTCGTGATGTAGAGATAGGCATCATTGGGTCCGAAACCCAGCCAGCCACCGTTGTGATTCAGCGCAGGTTGCGAGATGACGAGAATTGGATAAGCGCTTTGGGCGTCCGCGACATTCGACGTCTCGGGGTCGCCGGACACCGAGTAACGCTCGACCACGGTATCCCCCGAGGCGTTCGTGTAATACACGAAGAAATACCCGTTGCTCGCGTAGTCGGGGTGGAACGCCAATGCGAGCAAACCCTGTTCGATGCAGCAGGATACGGTCGTCGACAAATCCAGATAGGGCGTGCTCAGCAACTTTTCGGTCTGAAGCTCCAAGATCAGGATCTCGCCGGTCTGTTGGACGATGAAGATGCGGTCGAAATCCTCGGGTGCGTGGGTCACGTACAGGGGCTTGGTGAGCCTGGAGGCGACGCGTTTGGTTGTCAGCGGCGTTGCTGCAGCAGCTGCATTGACTTGTGAGAGTGCCAAGAGCGCGCTCGAAATCGCGATCGCAATTGTCCGTCCGCTCAGCATCGAAGATCACCCATTCCACAACAGGAGGACCGTTAACGACCTCGGGCAACATCGGCGCCGGAATCGAGATGGAGTTCGTGCGTTCTCCTCAAGGCGCGAGCGGCATTTTCGCGTGATCGCCGACGATAAGTCAAACAGTTTGGGGGCCCCGCCGTGCGCGAGCGCGCGTCACGCCCCTACACTTGCTCTGGCGGGTACTGGCGCGTGAGCGGGGGCGCTTTTACCGGACGGCCCAATCGCCGGCCCAACGAACACCGGTTCAGACCGAGGCGGTCTCGAGGCGCAGGGCGCCATCGCCGGCACGTGCCAGGCCGATCCGGTATTGGCAGCGGAATCCCAGTTCCGCGGCGGCGCGGTCGGTGTCGAGCGTGAAGCCGTAGCGCAGGTGCGCTCCGCCGCCAGTTCCGAGGCGGGACTCGATGCCGAGCGCTCGCTCGGCCATATCGACCATGCTGAGCAACGGGCCGGGCAGGGGGATGCTCGTATGACCCGTCCAGCGGGCGAGCACCGATAGCGGTACCGCTTCGCCCCCCGCGATGTTGAAGATCCCCGAAACCGGAGCCTTGATCGCAGCCCGGACCGCACGCGCGACATCCTTGTCGGAAACGAGCGCGCAGATTGGATCGAATCCGAGGGCGCGCACCCGTGAACCGGGTCGACCGGCCAGTGAGGGGTGCAGATAAACATAGCCGCCCGCGGCTACGACGGTCGGAACACGCAGCAACACGACGCGGAGTCGATCGTTGTGGACTTCGCTGTGGAAGATCATGTCGCAATCGATCCAGGCGCGAATCTCCGGCATGACGTCCGGGTCGAGATTGAGTTCGCTGTCTTCGCTCAGGTGATTCGCATTGCCCGGTGGAAGGCGGTAGACGAACGCGCTCCCGATCGCGATCAGATTCCGGATCATACGGGTTTCGAGGCAGTGCTGAAGGAGCAGGCGGCTCTCGGCGGTTCGCTCGGACAGGCCACCGAGCAGCGGTGCTGCTACCGATGCGCCCGCGCCGTGGCGCGGCACGTAGACGACGGTGTCGATCTCGGCGGCTCGGAACAGAGCAGAGTGAAAGAGATCGTGGGTCGGGCGGTGCTTGGTGAGGTCCAACCGCGTATAGGTCACCCTCGGGTCGCTGCCCGCGAGATAGGCGTCGAACTTGCGCGGCGGCGGGCCGCTGCCGAGAGCGAAAATGACTTCGACATCCGGGTCGTGGTAGAGATTCTTGATCACCCTGCGCCCGATCGGCTCGTCGGCGTGGGTGACGAGAATGTGGGTCATGAGCGATTCCGATCGATCAGCAGTTGAACGGTGCGCCGCACCTGATTGGCGAGATAGCGGACCAGGCGGGAGTCGTCGGCTGCCTCGGGTCCAAAACGCTCGTGGTAGCAGAGGGGTTCTCCGTAGATGATTCGATACGAAACGGGGTAGGGAAGCAGGCCGAGTGGGCCAAACCACGGAAACGTCGGCGTTATCGGCACAACAGGAACGCCGATTCTACGGGCCAGCGGTTTGATGTCGAAGAGGATCGGTGATTGGTCGTCGCTCCCGATGAACGCTACTGGAACGATCGGCACACGCGCGCGCAAAGCGTGCTCGATGAAGCCCACTCGAAATTTCTGGAGCCGATAGCGGTGTGCGATCGTCTTGCGGATGCCTTCGATGCCTTCCGGGAAGACCAGGAGCAGCTGCCCCTCCTCGAGTAGCTTGGCGAAGTTCTCGCGCGTTCCGACGACCTGTCCGAGGCGCGCGTAGAAGATGTTGATCCAGGGGAGTGCGCCCGCCCAGCGATCCACGATGGCGCGAATCAGCCGAGGGGGGTCCGTATGCAGCGTGACGTCGACGATCGCCATCGCGGCGTCGAAGGGCAGGAGCCCGCCGTGATTGCCGGCGAGCACGACGGGCCCCTCAACTGGAATGTGTTCGTGCCCTTCGCTTCGGACGCGGAAATAGAACCGGTAGAGCGCGTGGAAGAACGGGAATGCGCTCTTTACCGCCTCCGGCGAGTAACCGAATCGATCGTACGGCGCATCGCCTTCGACGAGGTGCGCGAGCGCTGCGAGAACACGCCTTTCGTTGGGGTTCAGCAGGCGGTCGACCCAACCCTTTGCCGGCGGAAGTTCGATTTCCGCAAGAGGCGGAGTGGTCGACCAGCGTCGACGAGAGAGTCGCGCGAGATTGTTGCGGCTTGGCAGAGCCTCTTCACGGCGCGCATCGGCCCGCCGGGTTGTCCATTTTGTTGCCAGCGACGGCTCCTCCGTCGCCGTTCCGACTGTCACCGGCTTTGCGGTCATCTTCGGCGCGCGGTGCCGGACGGCCGGGCTGCTGGCGAGCCGTGCTTCCAGCTGGTCGAGCCGCTCCTCGAGCGGATCGGGATCGGCGAAATCGTCGAAAGGATCGTGGCCCAGGACGCGGCCCGGCGCGGCGAGCGGGTTTGCGATTTCTTCAACGGCTCGGGGCGGTTCGATTTCGCTCACGCGGGGTTCCCAGCGTGCCCGGGCTTACCGCGAAGCTCGAGTTCTTCGGCGAGTTCTGCCATCACGGAGGCTGAGCGATCTTTCGGAGCGTACTCGAAGATGGATAGCCCTCTGGACTGCGCCTCGTCGATCTTCACGTGATAGCCGACGACGGTATGGGAAATTTCCTTCGGGAAGCGCTGCTTGAGTCGATCGAGAATCTCGTTTGCCAGCTTGGTTCTCCGGTAGAAGGTCGGAACGATCATCGTAATGTGAAGGTTTGGGTGGTCGTAGCGTTTGCGGACCGTCGCGATCGTGCGCACGATCTCCGCGCAACCGTCTAACGCGAGGTAGGTCAGTGGGACGGGTATCACGATTTCCGTTGCGGCGCGTAGTACGTTAAGGGTCAGCGGCCCGAACGACGGCGGCGCGTCGAAGAGGATGAAGTCGTACGTCTCGAGTTCCGGCGCGGAATCCAGCGTGCGACTCAAGCGCCCGGTCGGATCCGCTTCGTCACCCTCGAGGATCGGAAACAACCCCAGGGATTTGTTGGCTGTGATCACATCGAGCTGCGGTATTCGCGTGGTCGAAATGGGGAGAGTCGAGGTGGGTCGAAACGCGGGATTGGCAGCGTTCTCGTAGCTGTAATCCAGCGAAGAAGCGTCGCCCAGCACCGAGTCGAGTAGCAGGTTGATCGCCGAGCGACCCCGAGCGCGCGTCTCGACGCCCAGCACCTTGCCGAGTTGGCCCTGGGGGTCCATGTCGATCGCGAGAATTCGTCGACCGCGGTGAAGAGCGAGATACGCACCAATCGTCGAGACGAGTGTTGTTTTGGCGCTGCCACCCTTCTCGTTGATGATCGCTATCCGCCGAGTGAACACACCCCCCCCTTGGAGAGCGCCCTCGTTCGATTGGCAACCGCTCGCTTCCGGATCTCAGCGCAGGTAGTAGTCGCCTCG
Organism: Myxococcales bacterium; assembly: GCA_022572485.1. Next base: position 9,143 of record JACZVU010000036.1, on the reverse strand, counting down.
GGTGCGAAGACGCGTTTCCATCGATGGCCCTGTCTCTTAATCCCTACTGTTCGGGCACCAGCGTGTCAATGGCGAAATGATTGTCGGGCGCGATTGGGTGTCGCTTTGGTGTCAAAACCCCTCGGCGCTGGCCGCCTATTCCTTCGCTTGTTGGACTGCCTTGGTGAGAGCGGGAATGATTTCGAAGAGGTCACCGACAGCTCCAAGATCGGCGACTTCGAAGATCGGTGCGTCCGGATCTTTGTTGATCGCGATGATGAAGTTCGAACCCTTCATGCCCACGAGGTGTTGGATCGCTCCCGAGATGCCCGCGGCGATGTAGAGCTTCGGGGTCACGATCTGGCCCGAGGAGCCCACCTGGTATTCATGGGGAAGCCAGCCCGCGTCGACGACGGGGCGCGAAGCGCCCAGCGCGCCGCCCAGTGCGTCCGCGAGGGGTTGGAGTATTCCACTGAACTTCTCTGGGGCGCCCATGCCCCGGCCGCCGGAAACAATGATGTCGGCCTTGCTCAGATCGACGCCCTTGCTCTCGGCGATCTTGGTTTCGATGAACTTCGCCTTGTCGGAAGAGAGCGAGACTTCGAGTTTGACGACGCTTCCATCGGTGCTGCCACCGAAGGGCTCCGTGCCTCCGGGTTGCATGGTTGCGACGACGAGATCCGATTTGATGCGGACCTGTGCGCCCAGTCGGCCGTTGAAGATGCGCCGCTCGAAGACGAGCGCACCCTCCTCTTGAGCGACATCGGAGCAGTCGCTCACGAAAGCGGCATCGAGCCCAGCGGCGATGCGCGGAGCGACGTCCCAGCCGCTCGGCGTATTGGAAAACAGGATCACGTCGGCGCCCGAGGCCTCGATGGCCGCTCGGATCGCCGCATTCGCGCTCTCCACACAGTAGTTGGCCAAGAGCGCGTCGTCGGTGACGAAGACCTTGCCACCGCCCTTCTTCGCGAAATGGTCCGCAAGGTCAGCAACGTCTTGGCCGAGCACGACGCTCGTGATCTCGCGCCCAGTCGCGGCTGCGATCTTCTGCGCGTAGGTAGCCAGCTCGAAGCTGGACTCGCGAATCTGGCCACCTTGAATTTCTGCGACGATGAGGATGCTGCCCATCGGATCACTCCCTGTTTATGTGCCTGCCAGTTTTAGGCGCCTGTCGGATGGGCCCGGTTCGCGGCAAGTCGCGGCCGCGGGGACGTTCCGAGGTTAGAGAAGCCCCAATTCCTTGATCTTGCTCAGCAGGCCGGCCGCCATTTCGTCGGCGGAGCCGGTGACGAGTTCAGCGCTTGTGCCCTTTTGCGGCATGCTGACCTTCTCGATCGCGATCTTGGCGTTTGCGGCGCCTACCTGGCCCGACAATCCGAGATCGGCGATCGTCTTGACGTCGAGGGGTTTTTTCTTCGCGGCCATGATCCCCTTGAGGGATGCGTAGCGAACCTGATTGAGTCCGGTCTGTACGGCGATGAGGCACGGACTCTGCAGCTCCACGACTTCGTGAGCACCGCCTTCGATTTCGCGATCCACCCGAACGCTGCCGTTTTCGCGGCTCACCTTCAGGGCCGCCGTGGTGTGGGGGATCCCCAGGAGTTCGGCGAGCATCGGAGGCACGGCTGCGAAGTTGCCGTCGTCGGCCATCAAACCCATGTAGATCAGGTCCGGGTTCTCCTGCTTCGCGACGGCCGCGAGAATCTTTGCCACACCGAGTGTGTCCGAACCTTCGGCTTCATCATCCTTGACGTGGATGGCGCGGTCTGCGCCCATTCCGAGAGCGGTTCGCAACACCTGAGTGACGCGATCCGGCCCGATCGAAACCGCGATGACCTCACACTCACCTGCATCCTTGGTTTGCAGGGCCTCCTCGAGTGCATAGGTGTCGTAGCTGTTGATTTCGAATTTGAGGTTGTCTTCCTGGATCCAGGTGCCATCCGGTCGGACATCGAGGCGCGCATCTTGGTGGGGAACCTGCTTGAGGCAAACCATGATCTTCATGGGGGGTGGGCCTCCGAAATTGAGGGTGTGCGCTCCGGGCCGACCGCGCCCGAGGTCGCCAAAGCGCGGGGAAACTACCCGACCAAATGATCCATGACAAGTTGTTGTTGCACTGAAGTCTTTGCCGTCTCTGAAATCGATTGGGCTGTGGTTCGGGCGCCCTCCGTCGATGGCGGAGGGCGCCACGCTGGGGCTTAGCGCTACATCCCGTCCGTTCGTTGGAGGTGTTGAGGCCGTCCGCAATGGCTCGCGATCAGCGCTGGCATTGGAACCTGTGGAGACTGCTCGACGTTGCGCCGTTGCGGGTCGATCCGGCTTCGGTGCGCGATGGGTGTTCAGGCGTCGGCGATCTTCTGGATCCACGCGTAGATGTAGGCGATGAGTTCCTGTTGAACCTCTTCGTTGGTGCGGCGGGATCTCTTCAGCACCCTGAAATGTTGGTCGGCCTCTTCGAGAACCTGCAGGGTCGTCGGTGCCCCCACGCGGGTGAGCGTGCGCCTGAGTACATCGAGGTTGCATTGGCGATCGCGTTCGCCCTGAAGAAAGAGCATCGGTGAAATGACGCGGAAGAGTTCTTCGGGTGAAACGAGTTCCGGCTTGCCGATGGGGTGCAGGGGGAAGCCCATGAAAAACGCTCCGTCAACCCGCGCCCGGTCACCCGCGAGGCTCGCGGCAGCGGCGCCTCCGAGCCCCTTTCCGCCCAGGAACAGGTGAGCGGGTGCGGCGTTCGGATCCCGGGCCAGTGTGGCGATCGCGGCGCGGAAGGTCCGCTGCAACACCTCGGGGGGATCGGGCCGCTTCTTGCCGGCCTCTCCGAACGGGAAATTGAAGCGCAAGGTAAGGCAGCGGCGCTCGGTGAGCTCGCGCTGCAAGAACTCGAGCACGGGATCGGATAGGTCGCGTCCGACGCCGTGAGCGAGGGCAACACCGATGCGCTGACCGGTGGGCCACCACTGCGGGACACCCAGGATCGCCGAGACTTCCGTCACGCCGCGGGCAGATTCGTGGAGAGGTATTTTGATTTCTTCGAAGCGGGCTGACGGTTCGACCAAGGGACCCCTCCGGGGGCGCTACTCTATCCCAATCCGGCCGTTTCGGGGAGGGGCTGACACACCTCAATAATGCCGCACCGAAGCCGCAAGCCCTTGGAGTACAAATGAAAAAGGTGTTGATCACCGGAATTGCGGGAGGCCAGGGGCGGCTCTTGGCCCGTCGCCTCAGCGAGCGTTTCGAGGTTTGTGGCGTCGATCGGGCTCGATGGGAGGGGCACCCGAGGGGGGTTCGCCCCTATTGGGTCGATCTGCGAAAGAAGAAATTCGCAGGCGTGATCCGCACGGAAAAACCTGCCTGCGTGGTTCACATGGGTTTCATTCAGGATTTTCGCATCGATGAGCGCGAGCGGCACGACGTCAATGTGATGGGCACGAAGCAGTTGCTCGATCACTGCATTCACAACGGCGTGGAAAGTCTGGTCGTGCTCTCGAGCGGCTACGTGTACGGTGCCTCCCCCGAGAACCCCTACTACATGGACGAGGATTCTCCACTTTCCGCGAGCCGTTCCTATCCGGAAATCCGCGACCGCGTCGAGATCGATACCCTGGTCACGGCGTTCCTCTGGAGGTACCCGCAGATCCGGACCTGTGTCCTCCGGCCTGTGAATGTGCTCGGGTATTACGCGCATTCGATGATCAGCCGCTACCTACGCGAGCGGCGCGTTCCCACCGTGATGGGTTTCGATCCGATCATGCAATTCATTCACGAAGAAGACCTGAGCGCAGCCATTGAGCGGGCCGTCGAGCATCGCCTTCAAGGCGTGTTCAACGTCACGGGCCCAGGTGAAGTTCCCCTGCGCACTGCGATCCGCGAGGCGGGTGGCGACGCCTGGTCGATCCCCGAATCGATCTTGCGGCCGCTGTTGCGACGCCTGTTCCGGATGGGTCTGAGCGCCTATCCATCGGGCGCGATCGACTTCCTCAAATATCCGATCACGCTTTCCGGCGAGCGGTTCGCGGATGCGACGGGTTTTCAGCCGCTGTTCGGGCTCAAAGAGACCCTGCAGAGCGTGCGGAGCTGAGCGATGACGCGCTCCAGTGCACTCGATGCGTTGGTCGACTTTGCGGGAGCGATGCTGCCGCTGAGAGCCCGCAACCTCCAGATGGTCATCGACGACCACCTCAGCCAAGTCCCCAATAAACTCAACGAGTACGGCTACGACGCGTACGGGATGAGCCCGCTTTGGATGCGCCGCGTGTTGTTGCCCTTCGCGCTGCTCTACCGCTACTACTTTCGCGTCGAGGTATCAGACATCGACCGCCTACCCGAAGGGCGCGTACTCGTGATCGCCAACCACGCGGGCCAGCTTCCCTTCGATGCGGCGATGTTGGCGCTGGCGTTGCTGATGGAGGCACGACCCCCCCGGATCGCGCGTTCGATGGGCGAGTATTGGATTCCGCAGCTGCCGTGGGTGAGTATTCTCGCCGCGCGCACTGGGACCCTGGTCGGAACGCCACGAAATTGCATCCATATGCTGGAAAACGGCGAATGCGTCGTCGCATTTCCCGAGGGCGTTCGCGGTATGAACAAGCTCTTCTCGCAGCGCTATCGGCTGCAGCGCTTCGGGACGGGTTTCATGCGCTTGGCGCTCGAAACGGACACGCCCATCGTACCTGTAGCCATCGTTGGATCCGAAGAGCAGCAGCCGAGCTTCGCGAACCTGGAGGGCCTCGCCCGCATGTTCGGTACGCCTGCACTGCCGATCACGCTGACCTTTCCCTGGCTCGGCCCGCTGGGGTTGCTCCCCTTGCCGGTCAAATACCGCATCTACTTTGGCGAACCGCAGCACTTCGAAGGGGAGGCCTCCGATGAGGACGCGGTCATCGACGCCAAGGTGGAGGAAGTGAAGGCGACGATCACGGGGATGCTCGCGCGGGGCCGTCGCGAACGAGAGGGAATTTTCAGTTGAACGGAAGAATCGAACCCGCAGACGAATCTGTCATCATCGAGCTGAATCCGCGCGAGCGTCGGCTCTACGATCGGCTGCGCGCGCGGGTCGTGAAGGTGCGCCCAGGGTCCGCTTTGGGAATCCGTGATGTGATCTTGCTGCTCCCTGATCTCACCGTCTTGTTGCTGCGGCTCCTGCGCGATTCACGGGTTCCGATCTCCTGCAAGGTGATCGCTCTGCTCGGCGTTGGTTACGCGCTCTCTCCGATCGACCTGATTCCGAGCCTCCTCGTCGGCCCGATCGGTCTCGTGGATGATCTACTGGTCGTATCCGCTGCCCTGTCGAAAATTCTCAACCAGGTCCACCCGGACATCGTGCGCTCTCACTGGTCGGGGCAGGGTGATGTCCTCGACGCGATTCAGCGCGCCGCGCGCTGGTCGGCGTCGATTCTGTTGGAGAAGATTCCGCGCCGGTTGCGCGGGCGGGGTTGACGGTTCCGCCGGGTGGACGATGCCCATTGCATCGGTTTCGAAAAACGCCACCCGATGGCGGTATGTCGACACTGCCGCGCCGCCTGGAAGCGTGCTCGGCGATTCGGACACGTCTAGAAGCCATCCTTTTCGGCGCGTATCCGGCCGAGTTCGCCAGCATCCACAGCTCGCAAGAAGGGGTTCGTCAGGCGCTCCTCACCGATCGTCGAGGGAATCGTCATTTCTTCGGGTGTGGCATCGTGCCAGTCCGCGGCTTTGTTGGCGCGAATCGCGCGTACCTGCTCGAGTTTTGCCCGAATGTCTCGGTTGTTGGGCTCGACGTGGGCGGCGAAGACCAAGTTGCTCTCGGTGTACTCGTGGCCGCAGAAGACACGGGTCGCGTCTGGCAGCACGCCGAGCGTTTCGACGAGGGCGGTGAACATCATCTCGGGTGTGCCTTCGAAAAGCCGCCCGCAGCCCGCCACGAAGAGCGTGTCGCCGCAGAAGAGGGCCTCCGCGTCGTCGAACAGGTAGGCGATGTGGTGCTTGGTATGCGCGGGGATGAAGAGGACGCGCGCCGACTGATTACCGACGGAGACCGTATCGCCTGCTTCGAGGCGATCGGTGAGCCCCGGCAGGCGATCTGCATCCCCGCTGTGGCCGAATACCGGGACGCCCCAGTGTTTCGCGAGATCCGGGTTGGCGGCCGAGTGATCCCAGTGATGGTGGGTGGAGAGAATCTGGGTCACCCGCACGCCGAGTGCATCCACCCGCCGGATCACGGGCTCAGCCTCCGGCGCATCGACCACCGCAGCCTCATTGGTTTCGTCACAGATGAGGAGGTAGGTGTAGTTGTCTCCGAGTGTGGGGATCCGCTCGACTTTCAACGCCATGCCATCGAGGCTAGCGGCCGGCTCCGCAAGCTTCCACTCGGCAGCTGAGCGTCAGCGGCGACGCAGTGGGAATGCCTGGTTGGCGAAGACCGAAGGCTTACGGATGGGGCGGCGGCACGGTGGCGGAGCCGCGATTCGAGGTGGAGGTTTGCATGCGGATGAAGAGCTGGGTGCAGCGCTAGGAGCGCGACCCCGAGCCGGTGTTGCGTGACGCCGCAAGGGAAGTTGAAGGCTTCCCCAGCTAGAGAGGATCGCGGAATCGGGTTACACCGATCCTCGTCGGGAACCGGTGTCACGGTATTCTGCGGGACTCGCTAGCCGGGATCGGCTTGTGGCTTCTTGTCAAAGAGTAGCAGTTGCCCCGCTTTCCCGGCTGCGACTGGCGGTGCGGCCGAATTGCCCTTGGGAAGGCGTTCTTTCGGGTAGATCGGACAGCGGTCGTTGTACTCGCACCAATCGCACAGCGCGCTGCGCTTCGGTTTGAAGTCGAATTCCGTGTTGATGCGGTCGACCACGCTCATGGTGTCTTCGCGCAGGGTGCGCAGCTGTTCGGGCGTGCGGGTCGAGGTGAGCTTCCGGTCCTGCTGAAGATAGTGCCAGACCAGCCGGATCGGCTGATCGGGGAATCGCTCCGTGAATCCGATTTGGTAGAGGGCGAGTTGGCGATCTGCGTCGACTTGCTTCTGGGTTGAAGCGCGCCGGCTCGTCTTGTAGTCGTGGATCTCGATGGTGCCGTCTCGCGCGCGAACGAGTCGGTCGACGATCCCCTGAAAGCGGTATTCGCGCTTCTCGTCGAGCGCGAAGATCACCCGCTCTTCGATCCCGAGGGTCTCGTCGCCATCGAACGGATAGTGGCGACGGTAGTAGGCGGTGAGGCAGTGCTCGCCGGACTGTCGGTAGAACTCGACCGAAGTTCCTTCGCGGACGATCCGCACGCGATCTGCGTCGTAGCCTTCTTCGAAGAGTTGGTGATAGCGGTAGATGACCTTTTCGAGCGAGGGCACCTGCTCCCGCTGGACGGCTTTGTAGAGGCGTTCGAGGGTTTCGTGGACGCGCTTTCCCACGAAAGCCTCGATGCCCTCGGTGTCCGTCGGAATTTTGAGCACGTAGCGGTATTCGAAGCGCTTCGGGCAATCCTCGAAGGTCGCGAGACGCGAGTGGCTGTAGATCTGCGACACCCGATCACCCCCCGCGGCGTGTGCCGCGTTCCTCGGCTTCGAGCCGTGCGCGCGCCCAAGCGATCGCGCGCTGCTCGGTTTCGAACGTGAGCTTCTTTTCCGCCTTGCCGATCGCGCACCAATAGGTCCGATCCATCTCGCCATCGAGCTCGAGCGGTTCTCCGGGAACCCACTCCATCAGGAAGTAGTGCACTTCTTTGCAAACCCGCTCGGAATCTTCCGTGTAGTCGTACTCGACGGTACCGAGCGCGCCGATCACGCGCGCCCGGAAGCCGATTTCCTCGGCCACTTCGCGCACCGCAGCCTCTTCGGCGCTTTCGCCAGGGTCGATCTTGCCCTTCGGGAGCCGGGTGGTCGTCCGATGCGTGATGCGATCGCATTGCTCGGCGAGCGCGACCTCGATCCCCCCCCCGACTCGGCGATAGAGAACCCCCCCAGCGCTGACTTCCCTGCGCTCCGTCATGGTCGGCCCGGATTGTAGGGGATTCGATCGAAGGTCGATGCCCGGGCCGAAGAACCCAGCAGCGCCCGTGAGCTACACTCGACGATCGCTGCTTTGCGAGCGCCTCACGCTCGCCCGCGGAGGTCTTCGCGACCGTGTCTGGATTCGATGCTTCCCAACTCGTCGAAGATGTCGAGGTGGTTCGCGCGCGCGTCGCCGAACGGCTCGCCGAAGTCGACCGCATCGTGGTGGTGATGAGCGGCAAGGGTGGCGTCGGCAAGAGCGCCGTGGCTGTCAACCTCGCCTATGGCCTCGCGCAGCTCGGCCGTCGCGTGGGTTTGCTGGATGCGGATCTGAACGGCCCATCGGTGTCGAAGATGCTCGGCCTGCGCGGCCATCCTGTGCGGGTCACGGGCGATGGCCTGCTTCGGGCCGCGACTGGCCCGAAGGGGCTTCTCGTTCAAAGCATGGATTTCTTTCTTCAAGGCAATCAGGCCCTGGACTGGGACGGCCCACGGGGCGAAGCGGCGAGCGTTCGAAGCGCGCTCGAGCAGGCCGCGTTAGGGGATCTGCTCGGTCGCACCGCTTGGGGGCAGCTCGATTTTCTGGTGGTCGACCTCGCGCCCGGTGCGGATCGACTGCCCGCGCTCGGTCAATGGCTTCCGCGCATCGCCGCCGCGCTCGTGGTCGCGATCCCCACGCAGGTGGCCCTGCTGGCGGTCGAGCGCTCTCTGCGCCGCGCTCGCGAAGCCGGTTTCCCACTGATTGGGCTGGTGGAAAACTTCGGCACGTCGATTTGTACGAAATGCGGAGCGGAAGGGCCGCTGTTTCGCGAGACTGTCGACACCGGGGTCGTGGAGGGTCTCGGCGTGGAGGTGCTGGCGCGGATCCCGTTCGACGCGGGTCTCGCGGCAGCCGCCGACCGAGGCCGCCCGTTTCTCGAAGCTGAGGGGATAGAGTCCGTCGCAGGTCGTGCCCTGGTGCAGCTCGCCGCTCGGGTCGACGCCTACCAGCTGCCGGGGCCGGAGGGTGAATCGTGGTGAAAGTGCGCTTGCGAATGCTCGGTTTTGCGGGGATCTTCGCGACTCTTCTGCTCGGTGTCTCGACCGCGACCGCAGCGGGCGAGGCCCCTGCTGCGCCCGAAACCACCGCTGCGCCCGAGGTCATCGCTGCGCCCGAAGGCTGGGCGTACAAGATTCCCCACGACCTGCTGAGCCCTTTTTGTCCCGGGCGAAC
>JACZVU010000035.1 GCA_022572485.1 Myxococcales bacterium | reverse complement strand
TACCCACCATCGAGTTCAAATCAGAAGCTCGTCCGCACAACCAACCAAGCCCCTGGGCCCCCGCCAGCAGCGCGCAGCGAACAACCCGCCCCGGTCTGCGCGGGCTAGGAATCTCTCGGTCTCGGTTTCGTCGCCAACGCAATGCCGCGGGCGCCAGCTTGCTGAGCGACGTCGAGGATGTTGACGGCCTGGCCGAGCAACACAGCCCGGTCGCCGCGCAACACGACGACCTTCTCGCGGGCATCGATCAGCGCCGCCTTGAGCACTTCGAAGAGCCGATCTTCCGTCACGACCTCGTCGTTGATCATCATTTCGCCATCTGCGCCCACGGATACGGTCACACCCTGGGGCGTCTCGTCGCGGACATCCGCACCGGGAAGATCGATGTTCTTGCCTTGATTCTGGATCACCGACGTCGTGACCATGAAGATGACCAACAGCACCAAGAACACGTCCGTCAAGGGCGTGATGTTGATCTCGGCGACGATGCCGCCATCTGAATCTTCATGGTCAGGCTGGTACGAAGTCGCCATCCTGTACCTCCGCTTGATTGGGCCCGTCGCTCGCTGCTGTCTCGACGAAGATCAGGGCCTGTAGGAAACGCTCGCAAGATCGCGCGTAGGTGGTACCCAGCGCGTTGGCGCGAGTCTGAAGATAGTTGAAGAAGATCAGCGCAACGATTGCGACGAAGAGCCCTGCGGCAGTGGCCACCAGCGCTTCCGAAATACCAGCGGCCACGACCTCGAAACCGCCGACACCTTCGACCGCCATGCTCTGAAACGCGCGGATGATTCCGATTACCGTTCCAAACAGACCCACGTAAGGGGCGAGCGAGCCGATCGTTCCAATCACCCAGAGTCCGCGCTTGAGATCCGTCACGGCCTCCTGACGCGCCGTCAGCAATACCCGATCCAGATCTTCGATCGCGATGTTCTGCCAGCGCATCGCCTCGAGGAAGATCTTCGAAATCGGCACCCCGGACTTCTCGCAGGCCGAGCGAGCGCCGTCGACATCCCGCCTCACGAGCGACTCGATGGTCTCGCGGGTAATCGCGCGGGTCCGGCTGTCGAGGCCCCGATAGCGCCAGACGCGCTCGAAAAGAATCGTGAGTGTGATCACCGAAGCAGCCGCCAACGGATAGACGGTAAGACCACCATCCTGCAGCAGCTGAAGCAGTGTCTGCGCGTCCATCAGCGCCCCCTTCGCTTGAATCGCCCTGGAATCCCCAAACGAAGCATTCCGCCGGCATCCGCCTCGGCGCGATTCCTTCTTTTGATTCGCCAAGTTACACGATCGAACGCGCGCCACCAGCGCCGATCCGATGCATCGACAACGGGGGGAGACGCGCAACAGCAACGCATCCGCGCCGGAGCATCGCAATCGGTCTTTCGACGCTTTGTCCCCTATAACTTGAAGGGGAAATTTTCCGGCCTCATTTAAGCGCCGTTTGGCCGAAGAAACCAGTAGGCGTGTGCGTCCCATGGGCATCGCTATCATCGCATGGGAAACCCGGGCGGCGCTTTCGGGGTCGGAACGGTTGGGGCGTAGACCCTAAATAACGCGCAAGGGCTGGCAACAGATGGCAGCGGGTGGGGCTCGGCGGAGTCGCGCGCTCGTGCGACTGGGTCAGCGAGACCTCGAAGGGATGGTTCGATCGGAAACTTCGGAGCAAACACGCCCGCGATGACACAACAATCGATTCTCCGACCGCGCAGCGAACGCAAGCGCACCAAGCGCCGGGTGGGTACGGCCTTCTTGCAGGCTGCCACCGCGGGCGGAGTGGCGCCCGATTTTCCGATGGATTTTCGCGATCCGGACGAGGGCAAGAGCAAGCTCGCGACGGGTGGCATCGCAGCGGCGCTCCACCTCGGTGCAATCGGTCTACTGTTTCTCTTCGCGTCTCTCAATCCCGAGGTCGTAGAGGAGATCATCCACGTCCGGCTCCTCCGCGAGGAGGCGCCCAAGCCGCCCGCGCCCGCGCGCAGGGCTCTCGCCGAGCGGCGCAAGCTCGACTTCGCGCCGGCGATGCAGACCATGCAACCCCAGATCATCAACAAACGCGTGATCGCCAACGCCGCGCCTGCCATCAACGCAGAGATGCTTCGGATGGATTCGCTCAACATCGCTGCGGCACCGACACAGCTGAAACGCTCCGCGATCGACATCGATCGCGTTTCGGCCATTGGCGCGGTCGGCGGCCATCAGGCCTCGAAGGTCAAAGCCCATCAGGCGGCGGGTCCGGCGGTACGCGGCCCGATCGAAGCGCTTGGCCCGGTCGGTCCATCGGTGGGCCCGCGCAAAGTGGCCGGCACCGACGGGAACACGTTCGGGACCGGCTCGCTCGCGATCCACCAGGGTTCGTCGGTTCGCGATGGCGTACTCACCTCTCGCGACGTGATCGGCTCACCCGCGGGCGCGGTTCTCGTCAGCGTAGACACGGCGGTCGGCGAGGGAAACCTGAGCGGCTCCGGCGGAACCGGAACCGGGCTTTCGCCCGATGGCGCCGCCACGGATTGCCTGAAACGAGCGGAAGTCCAGGCGTACGTACAGGATCTGCAACAGCGGATCTACTCACGCTGGAGCCTTCCCTACGGAATCAAAGACGTTCGCGTGACATTGCGCTTTGCGATCGATGTTGCGGGATCCGCCTCGAGCATCCAGCTCGTCAGCGGCGACAACGCGATCGGCGCAAGCGCCATCGACGCCATGCGAGCGTCCTCCCCCTTCCCCCCGATGCCCGATCGCGTGCGGTGTCTTGCCAACAAGAACATCAACGCGACCTTTTCCAGCTTATCCGTTGCAGGCTAATCGGACCGAATCAAACTGGCGGGGCTGCCGAGTGGCCGCTGTCGCGATGGCTCTCGCACCCTTCCTCGCGCTGTTGGGCGCGGTTCTCGTGCCGCTCACCAGCGCCCACGCGGCCTGCCCTTCCATCGAGCTCCTCTACGACGAAAACGAAGATATCCACGAGAAGCACGTCGACCACAACAAAGACTGCAAATTCGACGAGTTCGTCTACTACGTCAGCGGCAAACCCGAACGCGCCGAAAAGGACACCGACCTCAACGGTGCCATCGATGTCTGGATCTTCTACGAACACAACGGCGAACCCAGCCGCCAGGAACAAGACACCCACGGAGACGGAAAACCCGATCGCTGGATCCAATACAAAGACGGCAAGGCGAGCATCCAGCTCGACGACAAGAACGCCGACGGCAAGGCCGACACCACCCTCACCTACAAGGATGGACAGCCCGAACGCCTCGAAGAGGACACCAACTTCGACGGCAAGCCCGATCGCATCACCACCTACAAGGATGGCGTCGTCGTCTCCATCGAGGCAGACAAGGATCACAGTGGACGCCCGGACGTCCGCGCGCGCTTCAACCCCGATGGCAGCAAAAGCGTAGAAGAGCAGGACACTACCGGAGGTGGAAGATACGACACTGCGATTTACTACGAGAGCGATGTCAAGGTGCGACTCGAAGAAGACACGACCGGCGATGGCGAGAAGGACGTCCTCAGCTTCTTCGAAGCGGGCGTCATCACCAAGAAACAGGCCGATACCACCGGCGATGGGCATTTCGATCGCGTCGCCCACTATCGAAACGGTATCGAACGCACCCAGATTCAGGACCAGGACGGCGACGGGAAGCCGGAGCGCGTGGTCCACCTCGATGCCACGGGAAAGATAGAACGCGAGGAAATCGACAGCAACGGAGACGGTAAAATCAACCTCTTTCGCTTCTACACGAACGGAAAGCGCGTGCGGGAAGAAGAAGACACCAACGGGAATGGCGACGCCGACGTCATCACCATCATGGATGGCGAAATCCCGATCCGCCGAGATGCCGACACCACGGGAGACGGCCGCAAGGATACGGTGATCGAATTCCGTGATGGGGAAAAAATCAGACAATTCGAGGACCGCAACGCCGATGGAAAACCCGACGCCCGCTACACGTTCAACGAGGAGGGTGAAGTGGAAATCGAGGAGCTCGATGAGGACCACGACGGTCACTTCGAAATCACCATCGAATACGAGTTTGGAAAGCGAGCCCGCCGCTTCGTGAAAGAGAAGGGCCAGATCGAGCGAGTCGAATTCTTCGAAGATGAAAAACTAGTCCGCGCCGAATTGGATGAAAATGGCGATGGCCGCTCCGATCTCTGGAATTTCTATGCGTCGAACGGTGCGCTGATTCGGCAGGAGCAAGACACGGATTACAATGGCGCTATCGACTCCTGGATCGAACTCGATCCCGAAAGTCGCAAAGAGATTTCAGTACGTCGCGACACCGATGGAGATCAGAAGATTGACAGTTGGCGCACCAACGATCGCGACGGCGCCCCCATTACGCTCGAGGAAGACCGGAATCGCGACGGGAAGGTCGACCGAAAATTCTCGTTCACGGACGGCAAGCCATCGAGCTTCGAGGAGGACACCGACTTCGACGGCCGGATCGATTTCCGCGGAACACTCGATGCGCTCGGCAACACGCAACGCGAGGAGCGCGATACCACAGGGAACGGAAGTTTCGACACCGCAATCACGTATCGCGATGGAATCAAAATCCGAGAGGAGCGAGACACCCGAAACGATGGAAAATACGACGTCGTCACCCACTTCGAAGAGAACATTCGAGTCCGTCAACAGCGCGACACCCAGGGCGATGGGCGCTTCGATTTGACGATAATCTTCGAAAACGGCCGAGAAAAGATCCAACGCCGCGACACCAGCGGAGATGGCAAACCGGATGTCGTCGTCTACTTTGATGACGAGAACCGCCCGGCGAGAGACGAGATCGATACGAACGCCGATGGCCGCCCGGACCACAAGAACATCTACCAAGAGGGCGTTCTCATTCGCGATGAAGTCGATCAGGATTTTGACGGCCGATTCGAGTTGGTCACGATCCACAGAGATGGCAAGCCCCACCGCACGGAAGTCGATCTCGATGGCGATGGCGTCCCGGAGTTGGTGATCGAGTACGAGAATGGTCGAAAAACCATCCAGCGCGAAGATCGAAACGCCAACAAGCAATTCGACCTAATCACTCACTTTGACGAGCAGGAGCGCCCGGAGCGCGTCGAAGAGGACGCCAACCACGACGGGAGATTCGAAACCGTCACCTTCTACGAAGCGGGCAAGAAGGTACGGGCCGAGAAGGACCGCAACGGCGACGGGAAACCAGACCTCTTCATCTACTTTGACGGCGACGTGATTGCACGCCAGGAAGAGGACAACGACTTCAACGGCGTCGTGGATCTGCGCAACCGAGTGGGTGCAAAGGGCGAGCGGGTCCAGGAGGTGGATACCAACTTCAATGGCAAGATGGATACCTGGCTCACGAGCGACGCCAATGGGAACATCGTCAAGAAGGAAGAAGACCAAAACGGAGACGGAAAACCAGACCGGAGCCTCTATTTCAAGAACGGCAAGATCGAGCGCCTCGAGCAAGACACCGATGCGGGGGGCTGCATCGACCTGAAGCAGTGGTTCGATTCCGCTGGAAAGGTTCGGGCCGAGTATCGGGATAGCACCGGGGATTGCAAAACCGACATCTGGAACTACTACGAGAAGGAAGTTCTGGTACGACAGGGACAGGACACGTTGGGTAAGGGTTGGCCTCAGCTCTTGAACCATTTCGATTCCAACGGAGTCTTGACCGTTTTGGAGACTGTGGGCGAAGGCGGTCGCAACCCGGAAAAGAAGTTGTTCCTAAACGCGGCCGGCGAAGTGACTGCACAATGCCTACTGGATGCCGAAGGCAAGAAGCTCAATGTGCGCGCGATCGTCGTCGGTGGCGTGGTGGTCGAGGCTTTGATCGATACGACGGGAAACGGCCTGGCGGACACCCGAGAGGTGTACGAGGGCGGCGACCGCGTACGGACGGATATCGACACGAACAACGATCGTAGACCCGATGTCACGATCTCAGTGGGGCCGGGCGGCGCTTCGAGGCAAGACGAGGACATCGACTTCGATGGAATCGTCGATCACCGCTTCGATGGTGACGCGTCCGTTGACGTACCGGCTGGCACGAAGTTGGCCGGAGAGAAATTCGGGACACTTGATTGCGGGAGCTTCCACCGTTTCTGGTGGAAGCGATAGGTCGATCCGATCAGCGGGCGCCCAAGGAGGGATCCACTTCTTTTCGATGTTCACACAAGATCAGCTCTTCCACATGCGCCCCGCGCCCGGATACGCGGATGATCGGACACCGATTCGCGAACTCTACAACGCGTCGAGCGCCACGCACGCTGGAGGTGGCGTCAGCGGCAGCCCCGGCCCGCAGGCCTTTTGGCAGGCAAAACGAAACGGGGCGATCGGCAAGCGCTGACGGTACGGCGAAACCGTAACCTGAAAGTGTTTTGCCGGGTGTGCTCGCAGCGCGCTCGGGTCCGCGAACTATCGACCCTGCCAGACGGGAGGTCGCTTTTCGTTAAAAGCCCTGGCGCCTTCAACGAAATCGTCCGACCGCAGCATCTGTTCGTAGCGCTCGAGCTTGCCGCTGCGAAGCAACTCAAAGGCCGCGCGTTCGCTCAACGCGGCGGTCGACGTGACAATCTCCTTGATCGCCGCAACCGCGAGTGGCGCCTTGGTGGCAATTTCGTCGGCGAGCGTGTTTGCCTCAGCGATCAGATTTTCTTTGGCGACGACCCGATTGACGAGCCCCCAGCGTTGCGCTTCGGCGGCGGAGATGCGGCGCCCGCTGAGCATCATCTCCATCGCTACGTGATACGGAATCCTGCGCGGCAGCCGAATCGCGCCGCCCGCATCGGGTGCGATACCGATGTTGATCTCGGGCAGGAAAAATTCGGCGTGCTCCGAGGCCACGATCAAGTCACACGAAAGCGCGAGTTCGAATCCGCCGCCCACAGCCATCCCGTTGACCGCTGCGATCACGGGCTTTTGCAGGTCGAACAGCTCGGTGAGTCCCGCGAAGCCGCCCGGTCCGTTGTCGACTTCAACAGACTCTGCCTCGGCGCTGTTCAGATCCCAACCCGCCGAGAAGAACCGCTCCCCGGCCGCCGTGACGATCGCCGCGCGAAGCTCCGGATCATCGCGATACTCGATGAAGGCCGCTCCGAGCGCGCGACTCGTCGCGCCGTCGATCGCATTCGCTGTGGGCCGATCGAGAATCACGGTCATCACCGCGCCTCGCCGCTCGGTCCGAACGCCATCTATCATCGACTTCGCCTCCCGGCGATCACCACGTTCCGCCCATATGCTCGCCCCCATCCACGTCCAACGTAGAGCCCGTGGTGTACGCGCCCGCCGGGGAAACGAGATGAACGACTGCTAGCGCCATCTCTCGTGCGGTCCCCGCACGCGCAATCGGCAACTTTTCGATCCCGGCATCCAGGGCCGCTCGGTCGTATTGCTCAAGCGCGGGTGTATCGATCGTCCCGCCTGCGATCGCGTTTACGCGAATGCCAGCGCTCCCCCATTCGCGGGCCAGCGTCTTGGTCAAATTGATCACGCCCGCCCGTGCAGCAGCACCGTGCACGTATCTGGGCGATCCATTGTTCACCACAATCGCGATGTTCACGATGTCTCCGGGTTTACCGGCATCGAGCAATCTGCGCCCGAACGCCGAACTCATGTGCCAGGTACCGTTTAGATTCAGGTCCACGACCGAACGAAAGCCATTCGCTGAAATCTTCACCGCGGGAGCTTCGAACTGCCCACCGGAGTTGTTGACGAGGATATCGGGCAGTCCGTGCTGCTCGACGATGGTTTCGAAGAGCGCCTCGACCTGGATCTCATCGCGGATGTTGACAGCGTGCGCGTGGGCTTCGATTCCCTCGGACCTCAACGCGATGGCTGCCTCCTCGAGCCTTTCGAGGTCACGTGCAGCGATGATGACGCGGGCGCTGAGGCTTCCAAGTTCGCGCGCCACCGCAAAGCCAATTCCGGTACCCCCTCCGCTAATCAGAGCGAGCTTGCCGCGCAAGAGATCCGGCGCGAAAACATCGAACGCTTGCTGAATCCCAGGAGCATCGTCTTCGTGGGCGGGCACGACCTGTCCGTTCCGATCGAAGCGACTCGTGCGATCGGGTATGACGGCGAAATCTGGGCGTAAACCCCAAGTACCCCGAAATCGCGGGCGTCGTGACCTGTTCTTCTTTCGCGAAGCTCCCGGGAACGCCGGATGCCGCATACCTCGCGGTTCGCGCAGAGCTGACCGTCGAGCTGCTCGCAGAGCTTCGCAAGTCGGGTTGTGCGGGTGCGGTCTGCTTTGCGGCGGGCTTCACAGAATCGGGCAGGCCCGATCTGCAGGACCGGTTGCGAGAGGCCGCTGGCGAGATGGCGGTGGTCGGACCGAATTGTTACGGCATCCTGAACTACCTCGACCGTGCAGCGCTCTGGGCTGACTTCCACGGCGGCAGACCCGTCGATCGGGGAGCGGCGATCATCAGTCAAAGCGGAAACCTGAGCCTGATTCTCACCATGGCCGACAGCGCGTTGCCGCTCTCCTACTTGATCTCCAACGGCAACCAGGCGGTGCTCGAGGCGAGCGACTTCATCGATGTGTTCATCGACGACCCGCGCGTCCCCGCCATCGGACTCTACGTCGAGGGGCTGCGCGATATTCCGAAGTTCTGGCACGCCGCGGTCCGCGCGCTTCGCGCCAGCAAGCCGATCATCGCGCTCAAGAGCGGTGTCTCCGAGATCGGTAGCCAAATGACCTTGAACCACACGGGCTCCCCGGCCGGGTCGGATGGGTTCTACCAGGCGATATTCGACCGATTGGGCGTCGTGCGCGTTCGCACCATCCCGGAGCTGATCGAGACCCTCAAGATGTTCTGCATCTCGGGGCCATTGGCGGGCACCAAGCTGGGCGTGCTGACCTGTTCGGGCGCGGATTCCGTGATGGTCGCGGATCTCGCATCGGAACTCGGCGTCGAACTTCCGCCGCTCTCGACCGAGCAGCAAGCGAACTTCCAGGAATACATCGCCGACTTCGTCAATCTGACAAACCCCTTCGACTTCAACACGCAGATATGGGGCAAGCCAGAACGTCGAGGTTCGCTGCTTCGAAGACATGCTGAGAGGCGAGCAGTACGACGCGGTCGCCCTGATTCACGACTTCCCGGCGCCCCAGTACAGCGACCTCTCCGGCTGGGAGAGCATCTGCAATTCGTTCATCGAGGCACACGGCAGCATCGGCAGAGCATCTGTCATGATCAGCAACTTCGGGAAAATGGTCCCCGAGAAGATCACCGATCGACTGTGTGAAAACGGCGTGACACCACTCGGGAGCCTGCGAGAAGGCCTGATCGCCGTGCGCCATGCCGCGTGCTACGGAACGCGCCGCCCACAGCTGCTTGAAGCGGATGACCTGGAAGAGCCCACCCCAATCGACGACGAGTGAGCGCGGCGTACTGTGGAGAAATTCGGGAGCCGCCCATCGCCGCTACCGCCTAATCGCCAATTTGCTCCCAGGCCTCCTGGAGCTCGTCACGAAAATCAGGGTGCGCGATCGCGATGAGCGCTTCCGCTCGATCCTCGACACTGCGCAGAGCGAGTTCGGCGGCCCCGAACTCCGTCACCACCACATCGACCTCGTGCCGCGGCGTCGTGACGCATGCACCGGGCTTGAGCGTCGCCGAAATCCGCGACATGCGCTGCCCTTGGATGTCCACCGTCGAGGGCAGACAGATCAACGAATGGCCGCCATCCGAAAATGCGGCCCCTGACACAAAATCCAGGTGCCCACCGATGCCAGAATACTGATGTCCACCAACACGATCGGCGACAACCTGACCGAAGAGGTCCAGCATCAGCGCGCCGTTGATCGAAATGAATTTTCGATTCTGCGAGATGATCGAGGGGGAATTCACCTGATCCACGGGCAGGAAGCGCACTTCTTCTCGGCCATCCAACCAGTCGTAGAGTTCCCGCGTGCCTGCGGCAAAGGTGGCGATCGACAAACCGTCGTGGATTCCTTTCCGGTTCGTGACCTTGCCCGCTTCGTGTAGACGCATGAGTCCGGTCGTGAACATCTCGGTGTGTATCCCGTAGTCGCTGCCGGAGCGCTCGACCAGGAGATTGGCGAGCTCACCGGACATACCGCCGATTCCGGTCTGAATCGTCGCACCGCTTTCGATATACGGCAGCGCATACTCAGCGATCGCCCGATCGAGGGGAGTGCTGGGGGAATCAGCGAGAACGAAAGGAGCCCGGCCACTCTCGACGATCACATCCGCTTCCTCGATGGAGAGTGTGTGCGGGAATTCGGGCGGGATTCCCAATGTCCGCGGCAGCGCGGGATTCACTTCCACGATCAGCAGCCGCTCCGGGTCACGGCCCGCGCGGTGCAACTCGTCAACGGAGGCTCCCGCATGGAGCGAGAGGCTCATCTGCCCCCTCTCATCCGGCGGTGTCGCTGCAGTGGCCATGACTCGCGAGTGCAGAGTCGTCGCGATTTTGCGAAATCGACGGAAATCGGCGGGCACGAAACGCACGTCGTGGCCGGCCGCGCGGAGCCCTCGCTCGATGGGTCCGAAGAATCCACTGCGCAACTGAACGCCGCGTCGGGTGAAGAGACGGAAGAGGTCCGTCAGTAGCCCACTGAATACGATGAGTTCTTCGAAATCATCTCGTTCCCCAAGCGCGTGGGCGAAGGCCGCCGGCTGACCCGGACCCAGCGGCAGACCCAGCGTGTCCCGCACCCCAATCAATCCGGCCGCATCCGTCAGCGAACGGATTTTCGTCTTCCAAGTCGTCATCCCGAGATCACCGCCTCCCAGACCCCGGCGCCGACACTAGTCCGGAATGCTCAGCCGATTCAAGAGCAGGTCTTCAGGGGAAGCTCGCGGAGACAGCCGCGATTTGCGATTTTCCTCCCATCTCATGTGCTGGGCAGGCTTTGTGGGCATTTCCTAGGCTCAGCGGTCAACCCGAAACGAGAAAGGCACGTTGAACGAATCGCCGGGGCCGATTGTGGAAGTTTCCACCGCTCCTGCTGGAAGCGCCCGAGTCGGACGGCGCGGCCTCGAGGGGGTTCCACGTCGGCTCGTTAGCGGGTATCGGCCGCTCGGAAACCAGCTTGGCCGCGGAAGCACTCGACGGATCGACGTTCAATCGATCGAAAGCAATCGAAAACAGTGATGCAGTGCGATACCAGCGGCCGTTGCGACGTTCAGAGAATCCACGCCGGAAGCCATCGGGATTCGCACCCTCTGATCGACAGCCGTGAGGGTTGCCTCATCGAGGCCGTCGGACTCCGCTCCGAGAATGAGGGCGATCCGCTGGCTCAGCACAGCCTCAAGCTCCAGCGTGGCGAGATCGATCGCCCCAGCCTCCGTCGAAAGAGCCAACGTCGCAAAGCCCGCTGCCTGAAGCCGCTCGATCGCTTCGGGCCAACCATTTAGATAGACGAACGGGATCAGCAGCGTTCCTCCCATCGAAACGCGCACAGCCTTCCGGTAGAGCGGATCGGCGCAATCGCGCGAGAGCAACACGGCATCGGCGCCAAATGCCATCGCGTTGCGAAAGATGTTTCCGACGTTTTCGGGGTTCGCAACCTGCTCCAACCCGATCAGCAACCGGGGGTGCGAATCCAAAATTTCATGCAGTGAGCCCGCTGAACTGCGTCGCGCAAGCGCGATGCACCCGCGGTGAAGATTGTATCCAATCAGCTCCTTGAGAAGAGTCGAATGAGAAACGTAAACGGGTGTATCTTCGCCAAGGTGCGAAAGAGTCTCTCCGAGTGCCTCGAGTGCTGTCTCGGTCACCAGAACGGAGCAGACGGAAAAACGCGAAGACACGATCAAACGGTGCACGCACAGGCGACTCTCGACCACGAACAGGCCGCGAGAGTCGCGCAACGCCGAGTCCTTGATGTTTCGATAGACCGAGATCCGCGGGTCGTCGAGTTGTTCGATCGGTTCCAATCGCATCGGCAGCCCGCTACGCGAAGCGGCCGGCGAGGGTCCGGTGTTCGGCGTAGGGAGGCGTGAGCGGTTTTTCATCGGCGCTCTCTAATGATTCACGCAAACCCGCAAAGCGCTGCTTGAGATCGATCATGCGCCGCAATGGGTTTTCGAGTCTCGCGTCGGGCGCGCGCTCCAGCTGGCGAAGCACTTCTTCGCGAAATCCGGAGCCGCTGCAGACCAGCAGCGAGTCCACATCGGCCTCCAGGCAGCCCTCGACCATCGCTTTCGGGCTGTGGTGATCGGCGACGGCCTTCATCTCCAGATCATCGGAAAAGACGACGCCATCGTACGTGAGCTCTTCACGCAAGATCGCCATCACGTCGGGCGACAGGGTGGCGGGCCTCTTCGCGTCTAGGGCCGGGAACAATACGTGGGCCGTCATGATGCTCGCGACCCCGGCTTCTATCGCGGCGGTGAACGGAGGCAGCTCCACCGCGTGCAGACGCGCGAGGTCGTGATCGAGGCGCGGCAACTCGAAGTGGCTGTCACAGGCCGTATCACCGTGGCCGGGAAAGTGCTTCGCGCAAGAAGCAACACCTGTGCTCTGCATGGCACGAATGAAATGAGCGGCGTGGGTTGACACACGCGTCGGCTCGCTGCCGAAGCTGCGATCTCCGATGATCGGGTTCGCGGGGTTCGTGTTGACATCGACGCACGGCGCAAAATCGAGGCCAATCCCAAGATCCGACAACTCGATCGCGAGTGCCCGCGCGACCGCAGCCGTCATCTCCAGATCATCGACCTCGCCGAGTCTTTGCATCGAGGGCCACTGCGTCCAGGGATCGAGGAGTCGCTGAACCCGGCCGCCCTCCTGATCGATCGCAATCAACAGTGGTGCGTCTTCGGGCGCGCAAGCGTGAAGCGCCGCATTCAGCTTTCTGAGCTGTTCGGGATCGCCGATATTGCGCGCGAACAAGACTACCCCGCCGATGCGGCCAGCGGCGATCCAGCGCGCGAGGTCTTCGGGCAGCTCGAGTCCCTCGAAACCTGCAAAGAGCAACTGTCCGGGTTGCCATTGAAACGACATGCTCACGTCCTCTCGCGATAGCGGCGCCGACTCAAGGGCCGGCTCGATCCGGCGCAGTCGCAATCATCCCGAGTCGCTCGAGTTCCCCGAAATAACCCGGGAATGTCTTCGCCACACAGTCCGGATCGCGGATTGCAACGTCTCCGAGCATCGAAAAGGCCATCGCCATGCGGTGGTCGTCGTAGGTATCAATCAAAACTCCGAGTTTCAATCCCGTGTTCGGGGGTTTGATCAAGAGCCCATCCACGCGTTCTTCGACCGTCGCACCCAGCTTGCGGAGTTCACGCGCCGCAGCTGTGAGCCGATCGGTTTCGTGGTGCCTCAACACCTCGACTCCGCGGATCGCCGTACTTCCTTCGGCGAAGAGCGCCGCAACAGCCAGCGTGAGCACCATGTCCGGCATCTCTCCCATGTCGACTTCGACGCCGCGCAGTCGGCCGCTGCCGCGAACGCGCGTAATCGTCTCGGTCTGTTCGACATCCGCGCCCATCCGTTCGAGTACGCGGCAGAACGCGGCATCTCCCTGAAGGCTATGGGATCCAAGACCTCGAATCACCACTTCTCCACCGTGGATCGCGGCCAGTCCGAGAAAGTAACTCGCAGACGAGGCGTCGGGCTCGACCGCATAATCCCGCGCCCTCAATTCACGCGGCTCAACGGCGATCACGTCACTGCTCTGCCAGCGCGCAAAGCCACCGAAATGCACCAGCAAGCGGATCGTCATATCGACGTAGGGGCGCGCGGGGATTCCCTCACAAAGGATCACGCGCATCGGTTTTTCTGAAAGGCCAGCGGCCAATAGCATCGCAGAAACGATTTGGGATGAAGCAAGGCGCGAAAACGTCACTTCACCACCGCGAAGTGACGAGTTGGGGCCAATCGCGATCGGCAGATGCCCTGCTGCCCCGAGGCATCGAATATCCGCACCCTGCTCGCGCAATGCATCGAGCAGTTGGCCCATCGGACGCGCTCGCATCTGGGGGGAGGCGTCGAGTTCGATCGCTTCTCGCGCCCTTCCGGGTTGCGCTGCGAGCACCGCGCTGAGAAAGCGCGCAACCGTTCCAGCGGACCCCGCGAACAGCGGTCCATCGCCGCTCGGCGGCGCAAACCTGCCCCCGCAACCCTCTATCTCGAACGTCGTCGGACCCCTCTCGAGAATCGAGACTCCGAGCCGCTCCAGACACGTCCGCATGCTTTGGGTATCGTCGGCGATCAACAGGCCCGAAAGCCGCGTCCTGCCCCGCGCGAGCGCCGCGAGCAAGAGAGCCCGATTCGTGAGGCTCTTGGAGCCAGGAGGGCACACTTCGGCATCGAGCGCCGAGGGCGCCTTCAACTGCAACGACGAAGCGTCATTCCCGGCCATCCCAAAGACCTCGAGCTACAGGATCGGGTGGCCATCCGCAGCGGGTGGCCCCGCCACGGCCGCTACCCGGCGGTGGGGCAATAGCGCAACCGCACGCGACTTCCAGCTGCGAGGCCCTCTTTGAAACACGGGCCATCGGGGCTCCAACCCTCGTTTGCATCTGGGGTCAGTCTAGCCGGGCTCGGCGATCTTCCGAAGTGAAATACAGGGCCACCGAGACTTCGCGTTCGGTAGCGGGCGGGCGGCTCAGGAAGAGCCGGGCGAGCAGGTGCGGTTGCGGCCCAGAGACTTGGCGCGGTAGAGCTCCGCGTCTGCGACGTCCACCAGCTGGCTGGCCGTGGTGATGTTTATTCCGAATGAAGTCACTCCGACGCTGATCGTGAGGGGCTCTTCGCCGTCAAGCGAAATCCCCTCGACGGCGGTTCGCAATTTCTCGCCGAGGGCGTGCGCACCATCGAGCGTGGTTTCCGGCAAAATGATCGCAAACTCCTCGCCACCGTAGCGCGCCACGATGTCGTGTGTGCGCGAGCGATCGCCAATGATCCTCGCCACGGCGACCAGGGCTTGATCGCCGGCGCGGTGCCCGTTGCGATCGTTGTATTGCTTGAAGTTATCAATGTCGATCATCGCCAGCGAAAGGCTGCGCTCATATCGCCTGGCCCGTTCGATCTCGAGATCAAGCATCTTGTAGAAGTGGCCGTGATTCGCAAGCCCGGTGAGCCCATCGATCTGCGAGAGGCGCAGCGTGTCTTCGTATTTTCGGGCGTTGCCCAGTGCAACCGAGGCGTGCGCGGCAATCGCTTCGAGCAGGCGAAGATCGTGTGGCTCGAAGGGCTTCCGGTTGATCTTGTTGTTGATGTTGATCACGCCGAGCAGGGCGCCGCTGCGAACCAGTGGAACCGAAATCAGTGTCGACGTGTAGTAGCGCTCGCGGTTACGGCGGCGGAATATCGGATGTACCTCTACATCTTCAACGATCAGCGGTTGCCCGTGCAGCGCCACGTGACCCGAGATGCCCTCACCGATTCTCATCTCCGTGCGCTCAATGACGTCCTGAGGAAGCCCTTGAGCCACCATGACGCGCAGCCGATCGTCGTCTCCCACCAGGAGAATCGACCCGATCTCGGCTTCGAGATGCTGGAGGGTGCGGTCGAGCAGACGTTGCAGAACCCGCTCGACGGAGAGCGTCGAAGTCAGGTCCTTGATGCTCTCGTAGAGAACTTCGAGATCCGCGTTGCGCCGGCGCAGAGACTCAATGGCCTGTTCCCTTGCATCCGGCCGCATACCCATCGCGGAATGCCCCCCCCCTTATTGGTACCCGCTGAGTATCGTCCCTCCGGGACCGAATATTGAGATTCCCGCGCGCACCGACCGAGGGAGCTCGGGCAACCAGAAGCCGATCGCGCCTCTGTGGAAAGTTCGAACTCTTCTGGACTCGGAAAGCGCCACCTGAAGGAGGCGCTGAATCGGGCTCGCTGCTCTACCAGCCCGATGGAGGACGCCTGCGCAAAATTCGATCTCCCATAAATTCGATCTCCCATAAACTTGACGCCGACAAACGAGCGCGATTAGATTCTGGCCCGATAGCGAACGCCCACTTCACCCCAAGGAGGCCCCCCATGAGCCTGATCCGCGATTCTCGCCTGCTTCGGAGTGAGGCCTACATCGGTGGCAGCTGGGTCGCCTCGAGTTCCGGCAAGACCTTCGAGGTGACGAATCCCGCCGACGGAACGGTGGTGGGCTCGGTCGCGGATCTCGAGGTGGCTCAGGTTCGCGAGGCGATCGACGCCGCCGACTCCGCCTGGCCAGATTGGCGGACCAAGACCGCCAAGGAACGCGCCGCGCTCCTGATGCGTTGGTACGATCTCATGCTCGAGAATCAGGACGACCTGGCGACGATCATGACCCTCGAGCAGGGGAAACCCCTCACCGAAGCACGCGGTGAGATCCTCTACGCCGCCTCTTTCATTCAGTGGTTTGCCGAAGAGGGCAAGCGCATCTATGGCGATGTGATTCCCTCACACGGACCCGACAAGCGCATCGTGACCCTCAAACAGCCGATCGGCGTGGTGGCCGCAATCACGCCATGGAACTTCCCGAGCGCGATGATCACCCGTAAGGTTGGGCCCGCGCTCGCGGCGGGCTGCACGGTCGTCGTAAAACCGGCCTCGAGCACACCGTTGTCCGCACTCGCACTCGCGGAACTCGCCGATCGCGCCGGGTTTCCCGTCGGTGTCGTGAACGTCGTCCCCGCGGCGCGCGCCAGCGCTGTCGGTGCAGAGCTCACGGGCAATCCGACCGTCCGCAAGGTGTCGTTCACGGGCTCGACGGAAATCGGCAAATTGCTCATGCAGCAGTGCGCCCAATCCGTGAAGAAAGTCTCCCTCGAACTTGGCGGAAACGCGCCTTTCATCGTTTTCGACGACGCGGACCTCGACGCCGCGGTCGCGGGCGCGATCGCGTCGAAGTACCGCAACGCGGGACAGACCTGCGTTTGCGCCAACCGCATCCTCGTTCAGGACGTAGTCCATGACGAGTTCATGCGCAGGTTGTATGAAGCCGTGAGTGCGATGAAGGTCGGCCCTGGGCTGGACGACGGCGTCACGATCGGACCGCTGATCAATGAAGCGGCCATTGTAAAGGTTGAGGAACTGGTTGCGGACGCGGTCGAAAAGGGAGCAACGGTGGTCCTCGGTGGAAAGCGACACGCTCTTGGTGGATTTTTCTACGAGCCAACGATTCTGACCAACGCGACGGCCGAAATGGCTTGCGCGAGTGAAGAGATCTTCGGCCCCGTGGCTCCCATCTACCGATTCAGCACTGAGGCGGAGGCCATCGCAATGGCGAACGACACCCCGTATGGCCTCGCTGCGTACTTCTACACGCGCGACGTGGGCCGGGTGTGGCGGGTCTCGGAAGCCCTGGAATACGGCATCGTCGGGATCAACGAGGGAATCATCTCAACCGAGGTGGCACCCTTCGGTGGCGTCAAGGAATCGGGCATCGGACGCGAAGGATCGAAGTACGGCATCGAGGAGTACCTCGAAATCAAATACCTCTGCATCGGTGGAGTGACCCGCTAGCGCCCCCAAGCAGGCCGGAAGCAACACCGGCCGACACGGAGAGCCATCATGCCGAGCAACTCGGATCTGTTGAAACGCCGCCAAGACGCCATCCCCGCAGGCCTCGGGATCCTGCATCCGATCTTCTGCGAGCGTGCACAAAACGCGGAACTCTGGGACGTGGAGGGCAACCGCTTCATCGATTTCGCGAGCGGCATCGCGGTCGTCAACACGGGGCACCTTCACCCCAAGGTGAAGGCGGCGGTATCCGCCGAACTCGAGAAGATGAGCCACGTCTGTTTCCAGGTGACGCCCTATGAGCGCTACATCGAGCTTGCCGAGCGCCTCAACGCGCTGGTTCCCGGGGATACCCCCAAGAAGACACTGCTGCTCTCAACGGGGGCCGAGGCAGTGGAAAACGCCGTGAAGATCGCGCGCGCCCACACGGGCCGCTCCGCGGTGATCGCGTTCAGCGGCGCCTTCCACGGGCGCACGCTCTTTGCGCTCGGACTCACCGGCAAGATCACCCCTTACAAGACCGGCTTTGGTCCTTTCCCGGCGGAGATTTTTCACGCCCCCTATCCGATCGACTACCACGGCATGAGCGTCGATGCCGCTCTTGCCGCAATCGATCGACTCTTCGCAGGCGACGTCGACCCCGCGCGCGTGGCCGCGATGATCGTCGAGCCCGTGCTCGGCGAAGGCGGATTCTACCCAGCGCCGCCCGAGTTTCTGCAGGCGCTCCGGGGCATCTGTGACCAGCACGGAATCGCGTTGATCCTCGACGAAATCCAGACAGGCTTCGCGCGCACGGGCCGCACGTTCGCCGTCGAATACGCGGGCATCGAACCCGACCTGATCACGATGGCAAAGAGCCTCGCGGGAGGATTCCCGCTCTCCGCGGTAACCGGAAAGGCCGAGATCATGGACGGCCCGAAACCCGGCGGACTGGGCGGTACCTATGCGGGCTCACCGATCTCCTGTGCGGCGGCACTCGCCTCGATCAACGTGATGGAGGAGGAAAAACTCGCCAATCGCGCATTGCGGTTGGGTGACCTCATCGCCAAGCGGATCCGGGCGCTGTCGGAAGAGCCGGCGGGGTCCTGCATCGGCGAGTTCCGCTACCTCGGGCGCGATGGCAGCCATGGAACTCGTGTCCGACCGCAACACGCGCGAACCCGACGCCGACCTCACCAAGGCGCTGGTGCAGAAGGCGGCCAGCAAAGGTTTGGTGCTCCTCTCCTGCGGCGTACGCGGCAACGTGGTTCGCTTCCTGCCTCCGCTCACGGCGAGCGACGAACTCGTCAACGAGGGCCTCGATATGCTGCGCGAGGCACTCCTGGAGCTGCGCGGCTAGCTGGGCATGCCGGCAGCATGCCTTGCGGCGTCGCGCAACCCCATTCTGGGGTTGCGCTCCTGGGTTCTCACGCGCGACCGTCCGATCTGAACGACTTGCGCAACGCGTGGAAGAAGACCACCGCACGCAAGGGTCCTATCGGATGGGAGCATCTCTTGGGTGGGGTGACGAAGGGGTGTCGAGCGACATGGGGTTTGAGCCCGACACCCCCTCGTCACC
>JACZVU010000034.1 GCA_022572485.1 Myxococcales bacterium | reverse complement strand
GGCGATCCACCCTCGATCTCCACCAACGGACCTGCAAAATGCTGCGCGACTCGTATGACGCGACCTGGAAGGCAGAAGACCGCCAGAAAATACAGTGGCCTAGTGGCTCGTCAACGTTGTTTTGAGTTACCAATGGAGCCCGGCAGCACGGGCGATCGAGCAACAGCGCGAGACCGGTCAACCATGAGCACAGGTACCGACATGAGCACTACCACACCGAAGAGCCACCGCCAGAATCTTACGCCTCTACTTCATCCGGAATCCGTCGCGATCGTTGGAATCAGCCAGCCGGGTCGTTTTGGTGGCATACTGGCGCAGAACGTAAGCCAGTTCGGATACGAGGGTACAATCTACGGCGTCAATCCGCGCTACAACGCGCTCTACGATCGCCCCTGTTATGCGTCACTGCACGACCTGCCCGAACGGCCAGACCTCGCCATCCTCGCAGTCCCCAATAGCAGACTGGTCGCTTCGCTCGAGGATGTCGCGGGGTGCGGGATTCCCGCTGCAGTCATCTTCGCAAGCGCCTACTCGGAGCCCCTCGAAGGCGAGCGCTCGTTGAAGGACCAACTCGGAACGATCGCGAAGGAAAACGATATCGTCCTGTGCGGCCCGAATGCGATGGGCTTCGTGGCTCCCTGCCATCGGTTGGCGGTATCGGGATATCGAGTGAGCCCGAAAACACCGATGGGGGATGTGACGATGATCTCCCACAGCGGCTCCGTTTGGGAGGCTTTTCTCCAGAATCAACACGGCGTGAAATTCAACTACATCATCTCGACAGGCAGCGAGGTCTCGACGACTTTGTCGGACTACATGCAGTTCGCGCTCGAGAATGAATCGACGCGGGTAATTGGCCTCTTTCTGGAAACCGTTCGCGACCCGGAAACCTTCAAGGCCGCGCTCATGGAAGCAGCGGATCGAGACATCCCGGTCGTCGCATTGAAGACAGGTCGAAGCGAGCGAGGCGCGCAACTCGCCAAGGCGCACAGCGGCGCACTGGCCGGCGAAGATGGCGCCTACGATGCACTCTTCGAGCATTACGGGGTGCGCCGCGCCCGATCCGCCGATGAAATGTTGGACACGCTCGAGTTGTTCGCCACGGGCATGCGAACGAAATCCCATTTCGTGTCGGCCATACTCGATTCAGGTGGGCAGCGCGCGCTGTTGGTCGACCTGGGCGAAGCCGAAGGCGTGGAATTCACGCCGATTTCCGAAAAAACCCAGATGAAGCTCAGTGAGGTTCTCGAGCCAGGCCTCGATCCCATCAATCCCCTCGATGCGTGGGGAACTGGAAACGGCGCCGACGACATCTACGCAAAGAGCATCCAGGCACTCGACGCCGACCCCTCGACGGGAATCACACTGCTGGCGGTCGACCTGCCCCCGATGGATGACCACGACTCTTGGTACGCGACCATCCTCCGCCCGCTGCTGAGCGAACTGCGCAATCCGCTAGCGGTTCTTGGACACCTGAGCGCTGCGACGAGTGCCAAACAGGCCGGCGAATTGAGAGAGATGGGCGTTCCGGTTTTGATGGGCACCGAAACCGGGCTGAGAGCCACGCATCATGTCGTCGAGTACAGCGCCTACCAGCGCGACCGGGCGGCCCATGCAAACGCACAACCCTGCCAAGTTTCACGCCCAAAAAACCCTTCGGAGCTGCGCGAGCGCCTCCGCAACGCTTCTGGCGCACTTGGCGAGCACGACAGCAAGCAGCTCCTGGCCGCCTACGGGCTCACCACGACGCGGGAGATCCAGACCCAGACGCTCACGGAGACATTGAGCGCGGGCGACGCGATCGGTTATCCCGTCGCGCTCAAGACCTGCGCTGATCTCCACAAGACGGAGCGAGGCGGCGTTCGCCTCGGGATCGCGAATCGTGAAGAGATCTCTGAAGCCTACTCGGACTTCGAAAAGCGATTGGGTGCAACGGTTCTCGTCCAGCAGATGATCCCGCAGGGAACCGAGTTGATCCTCGGCATCGTCAACGACCCCCAATTCGGCCCGATGATCACCCTCGGAACAGGCGGAATCTTCGTCGAAGTGCTCGCCGACGTTTCGATGTTGACGACCCCAACCACACCAGACGCTGTTCGCAAGGCCTTGATGCGCCTGCGTGGAGCCGTACTGTTGAAGGGCGCACGCGGCAAACCGCCTGCCGACATCGACGCCATCGTCAACGCCGTGATGGGCCTCTCCGCCCTTGCCGAAGACCTCGGCGAGTTCATCTCCGAGATCGACATCAACCCGCTGGTCGCCCTACCGGATCAAGCCGTCGTAGTAGACGCGCTGATCATCCCCAAAGAAACGCACTAGCAACAAGACCAGCCTCACCGAGCGCAAGGGAAACCCGTCGGCGGCATGGGCCGCGGCACACGATGGTCTTAGGGAGCAGGAGACGAGAGAGCATCGTGCTCAGAAACCTCTTCTTTCAACAGCTGCCTTTGGAGTCGGGAACGAGCGACCTCCGTGCTCAGTGACTCAATCCGCGAAAGGATCTTCAGGAGCAGGAGACAAGAGGGCAGCGTGCTCAAACCCCATGTCGCACGCTACCCTCTTGTCTCCTGCTCCTTACAGACGCTTTCTAAAAAGCGAGAGAAATACCGCGATTGCGGTTTGGAGACGCGCCGCGCTCCAAGGGTAACCGGCCGGTGGTAGAGACCACCAAGCGCGGTGTTCTATCGCCCGCGACCCTAGAAACCACGGCCGCGATATTACGGGCGCTCGTCTAGCACACCACTAGCTCCGGCCGAGTTGCTTCAGGGCCGCGTCGAGTGCGATCTCGAATTTTTCGACCGTCTCCTTCAGGCACGCATCGTCGTGAGATTCTGCGATGAACCAGGGCTCGCGAGAATCCTGCTCACAGAGAATACCCAGATCGTGCAGATGCAGCGCCAGCGCCTCGTAGAGCGTGCTGTCGTGATTTACCCAGTCTCGGTAGTTTGTGGGTGCCTCCTCGGCGAAAAACAGGCCACCCATCGACGCATGCCCGACGAAATTGTACGCGATTCCGCGCGCGTCGAGGATCTTCGAAATCCCCGCCTGCAGCTTCTTCCCGTAGGTCTCAATCGTCTTGAGTGCGTCTGTCTCGTCGAGGATCTCCAGCGTCTTGTTCGCAGCCGCAATCGAAACCGAGTGAGCGGTGTAGGTGCCGCCGTGCACGACACCGTTGCCGATCTTGCGCATGATTTCCTCTCGGCCCGCAATGACTGAGATCGGATAGCCATTGGCGAGCGCTTTCGCGAACGTGCACAGATCCGCCTTCACGCCCATCAACTCCTGGACACCACCGCGAGCGACCCGGAAGCCCGTCTTCACCTCGTCGATGATCATCATGACACCGTGACGGTCGCACAGTTCCCGAGCCGCCTTGACATAGTCGGCCTGGGCAGTAATTCCACAGCAGTTACCCATGATCGGCTCGATCAGGAACGCGCCGATCTGATCGCCATTCTTCTTGAGTACATCTTCCAGGAAATTGGCGTCGTTCAACGGAACGCAGTGGATCAGTTGCTTGAGGATCTTCGGGATGCCCTCGCCGTACGGTTCGAGAGGGGGGGCCGTGTCGCCCGGACGCATCTTGTCGACCGCAGCCTGCCAGAGGGTCGCATCGTGTAGGCCGTGATAGCCCCCTTCGACCAGGATGTAGGAGTCTTTACCGGTATAGCCGCGCGCCAGCCGCAGCGCGGCCATGACCGCCTCCGTACCCGAGTTTGAATAGCGAACGAGTTCCGCCGCGGGCACCATCTTCTGGATGCGCTCCGCAACGACAGCCTCGAGCTCCGTCGCCAACGCAAATACGCCGCCGACTTCCATGCCCTCGCGGGCAGCAGCATCGACGCGGTCGTCTGCGTAGCCGAGGATGGCCGGCCCATAACCCATCCGATAGTCGATGTACTCGTTGTCATCGATGTCCCACAATCGCGGCCCCTTGGCCCTCTTGATATAGAGCGTTCTTTCTTCTCCCCAGTAGCGGAAGTTGGAAGAAACACCTAGCGGCAGGCTCTTCAGAGCGCGCTTGAAATACTCGTTGGATTTTTTCAGCGATCGGTGAGGCATAAATTCCTTCTTTCATTTTGGGTTGATGCGCTTCTTGGCTGTCTATACTGAATGAATTCATTGATCATCGCAAACTCGATAGAGGCTTCGAAAGGGCTGCTCCGAGCATGTTCAATTCCGATGGCGATCGCGTATGAGAATCGCTTCCAACAAAACGGAAGCACCAGCGCCCACGTGTTCGGGTGTCGCACTTTCGATTTCATTATGGCTGATCCCGTCCTTGCAGGGAATGAAGACCATCGCCGCCGGAGCGACCCGCGAAACATAGACGGCATCGTGGCCCGCGCCGGACGTAATTTCTCGCAGTGGATGATCGTCCTTTTTCGCAGCCTCTCGGACGGCATCGACGCATTCTACGTCAAATCGAACAGGTGGAGAATCCCATAGGCAATCGAGCGTTTCTGAAACCTGGTGCTGCGAACAGATTGCAGCGACAACTCCCTTTAACCTCTCTTCCATCCGATCGAGCACTTCGACTTCGGTGTGCCGTAGATCGACAGTCATGAACACCCGGCTCGGAACGACGTTTCGCGAATTTGGATACGCATCGATCACACCCACCGTGGTCAGAGCACCTTCGCCGATCTCTCCAGCGAGATGATTCACGGCGACGATGATTTCGGCGGCCGCCACAACCGCGTCACGGCGCATCTTC
Organism: Myxococcales bacterium; assembly: GCA_022572485.1. The sequence goes on along the minus strand of JACZVU010000034.1, from coordinate 14,312 downwards.
ATCGGCGTCGTACCTGCGTGACTCGCGCGACCTTTCAGCGTGATGTCGTACCATCGCATTCCCTGCACGCCCCCAACGACTCCGATCACTTTCTTTTCCGCCTCGAGAATGGGGCCCTGCTCAATGTGAAGCTCGAAGTACGAGTCGAGTGGATGGTCGCCACAGACATCCTCACCTCGAAATCCGATCCTCTCGAGTTCTTCGCCAAATACCCGACCCTCTCGATCCTGACAGGAGAGAATCGTCTCTTGATCGAGTACGCGCGCAAAGGCCCCCGAGCCTTGCATGGCTGGCGCGAACCGCGCTCCCTCTTCGTTCGTCCAATCGATGATTTCGATGGGGTGCTCGGTCTCGATGCCGTGCTCGTTGAGTGTACGAACCACTTCGAGCCCAGCGAGAACCCCCAGAATGCCGTCGAACTTACCCCCGGTTGGTTGAGAATCCAGGTGGCTCCCGATCGCGATCGGGTGTAGATCGTTACGGCGACCTGCTCGTCGGGCAAATATGTTTCCCAATTTGTCGAAGCGAACCTCGCACCCCTCGGCGCGGCACGCGTTGACGAACCACTCGCGCACACGGCGATCCTCGTCACTCAATGCGAGGCGGCACAAGCCACCCTTCTCGGTAGCCCCGATCTTTCCGCTCTCGATGATGTCGTTCCACAAGCGTGCGGGGTTGATCTTGATCGTCATCTGGGATCCTCTTGATCGAAAGGCCCCGAGGATTATCACCGTCGGATGGCAGGATCGTAGAAAACCATTGCATCGATCACCAAGATTAGTGAATCATTCAATATTGAGAAATTAGAGAAACGCTCTGTTTATCAAGAGGTTGCCGATACAGCCCCAGCCGCGAGCGCTATCCCTCAGCGCATCGGCTCGGGTACCTGTTTCACAGAACCGAACCAGGATGCCCGCACCCACTGCCACCCAGGAGAAAAGACTTTGGAATTCGAACTGACTCCCGAGCTCAAGGAACTGCAGGAACGAGCCCGCCACTTCGTCGAGCAGGAACTGATCCCCCACGAGATGACTGTCGATACGACGGAAGCGCTCCCCAATGAGATCCGCGCCCGAATCCAGCAGCAGGCGCTCGACTACGGACTCTGGCCGATGAACGTGCCCAAAAAGATGGGCGGGCTGGGCTCTTCGGTGATGGAGCAGACGATCGCCCAGGAGCAAGCTGGCCGCGCGACGAACGGCCTATGGGCCCACGTGGGCGGTCCGTACAACGCCCTGATGCGTGGCAACGAAGCGCAGCGGAAGAAGTATCTGAAGCCCGCGATGCGCGGAGACTGGACGGTGGCCTACGCGGTGACCGAGCCCGATGCTGGCTCCGACACCACCAATCTTCAGACCACTGCGGTAAAGAAGGGCGATCGCTGGGTGATCAACGGCAAGAAGTGGTTCGTGAGCGGTGGCCACGAAGGGCTCGCGGTCCTGGTGCACACGGTCACGAGTCCTGGCGAAGAAACGCTTTTCTTCGTCGATCACGGAACACCGGGCATGCGCATTGTGCGTACTCCGCGCTTCATGCACCGTCAGCAAGACCGCCACCCCGAGATGGCGTTCGAAGATTGCAAGGTGGGAGAAGAGCAAATCCTCGGCAGCCTCGGCGAAGCCAACAAGATCAGCAAATCCTGGTTCCGCGAGGAGCGTTTGCACATCGCCGCGCGTTGCCTCGGCGCCGCACAGCGGTTGCTCGAAGAAGCCAAGGTGTGGTGCGCGGAGCGCGAATCATTCGGCAGCAAGCTCCACGAACACCAGGGTATCGGTTGGATGCTCGCTGATTCTGCGACGGAGCTCTACGCGGCGCGCCTGATGGTCTACGCGACGTCCTGGGAAGAAGACACCGGCCGGGCTGATCCCAAAGAACTGCACACCAAGACGTCGATGTGCAAGCTCTACGCCTCCGAGATGGTGGGGCGGGTCGCCGACCGAGTCGTGCAGATCTTCGGAGGGCGCGGTTATTGCGCGGACTACGCGGCGGAGCGCCTGTACCGCGACGTGCGGGTGGATCGCATCTGGGAGGGCACTTCCGAGATCATGCGTGCCATCATCGTCAATGGAGTGATGAAGCGCGACCTGAACCGCATGCTCGGCGGCTGACGATTAGTCTTCCGCGAGCTCCTGCGCTTCCCCAGCGTCCGGGGGCTGATCGGCCTTGGATACCTGCTCTGCCTTCTCGGCCTGTTCTTCTCGTAGGGCCTGGGCGTCGCGATCGACCAACAACATCCACTGCTTTGCAGAGTTGCTGATCGTCTCTGTTTCGCTCGAGCGCGCGACCCTCAGATGTTGGGTCGCATTCTGGTATTGCTTCTGGTGGTAGAACGAGATGGCCAGCAGTAGATGCGTAGTGGCTTCGTCGCTGAGGTCACCTTTTTCGACCGCGTTTTTCAGGGCTTCGGTGGCTTTCACCCATTGCTCGCGCTCGAGAAAGAGCTGCCCCAATCTCGCGTAGAGATTGCCTTTTTCTGAAATTTCTGCGCCCGTCTCCAGCGGCTCCAACGCGCGATCGAGTTCGCGAGCGAGCAGCCAGCTGTTCGCGAGCATCTCCCAGTACATGGCATTCTCTTCGACGAAGCCGTCTTCACGGGCCTTCTCGAGTACCAAACCCGCCCGATACGGCAGGGAGTGATAGAGATAGAGCTGTGCGAGGGCGCGCAGGTCGTTATTCTTCGTGAGGAAAGCTTGGGCATAGGCGAGCTGCATGACCGCCAGCGATTTGTCCTCCTGCTCCAGATGCGCGTAGAGCGAGGAGAGTTGCGTCCAGTAGGCCTTCTTGGGGTCGATCATGATCAGTATTTCGAGAGGCTTGACGGCCTTCGGGTATTGCTTGGTCTCGTAATACAGACCGACCAGAAGTTGCAGCCAGGGCGGCTTTGGCTTTTTTGCAACCTTTATGGCGGTTTCGGCGGGAACGATCGCCTTATCGATCTGGTCGAGTTGGTAGTAGGCAGCCGCGAGAAGGTAATAGGCGTTCGCATTGGGCGTCTCGACTTCCTTGAGCCACTTTCTCAGCGTGTGGACCGCCTCTTCGAATTGCTCGGTCGCCATATAGAGCTGAGCGATCATAAAACGGATACTCACGATTGCGCCGTGCGGCAAGGCTTCGTCGACAAGACACTTTTCCAAGTAGACGAGAGCCTCTTCGTATTGTTCTTGCCCCGCTTGCGATTGACCGAGCATTTGATAGATGAGAGCTCGCTCGTAGGGATTCAGGCGTTTCGCCCTCTTTTCGAGCTCCTTGAGAATCTTGGCAGCCTTTGGGTACTCGTCGTCTCCCAGAGCATCATAAGCGGCAGTCAGTTTTTTATGCATCTGCTCGCTGACGGTGAAGTTCTTGCCCGCGTCCCTGTTGTCCTTCTTCTTCCTTCTGGCCGCTTCGGCGCTGCCAACTACGCTGAACGCGAAGACCAGCGTCAGAAAAAAAAGACAAACTCGATGGATGCGTGAGATTTGACCCGAGAACATTCTGCTAGCCATTCTATTGGTTACTCAAATCGAATCTAAGCCTGACTTTTACGCCAGGGCGCTCGACCGGCTCACCATCTTCGATCTTCGGATTGTATTTCCACCTTCGAATCGCCTTGAGAGCCACGCGATCGAAGACGGAGCTGGGATATGAATTCATCACCACCGCATCCTTGACGGTTCCAAGCTTGCTGATGGTGAACTCCACTTCGACCCATCCTTCGGTTCCGCGCTCGGCGGCCCGTAACGGATACTGGGGTTGGACGCGCACGATCGGGATGACGTCCGAGTCGCTCGCAGCGATTGCGATGTTCGCTCCGCCCACGTCGACACCGACATCGATCGCAAAGACCATCTCCCCGAGATCCTGGTTGGGTCTGTTCGACTTGGCCGGGACCAGAGCCGGCGGCGGCGGCGGCTCCTCGGGCTCCTTCTTGTCGGGCATCTTCCGCTTCTTGGTCTCGAGTTCGGAATCCTTCTTGAGCCGAACGAAATCGATCATGGTCCCGCTCGACTCACCCAGTCTCGTGTCTTGCCCCAGGATCAGCGCCTGCATCAGATAAAACAGGCTGAACGTCACGCCGATCGCAAGGAATGCCGCAGTGAGGTGGCGCGCCATCAGTCGATGATTTCTGCGGCAATCGAAATGTTCTCGATTTTAGCCAGCTTCGCGGCATCCATGACCGCCACCAGCAGACCGTGCTTCGAGTCCTTATCCGCCTGTATGACGACGGCACCTTGCGGGTTTTCGGCGTGGAGGCGTTCCAGATTCGCACGGAGAGACCGGACATCAACCTGGCGCTTATCGATCCAAATCTGACCCGACGGTGTGATCGCTACGAGGATGTTGCCGCGAGGCTTCACGACCGCCGTAGCAGCATCCGGACGATTGACATCGATGCCCGATTCTTTCACGAACGAGGCTGTTACGATGAAGAAGATGAGCATGATGAATACCACGTCCAGCATGGGCGTGAGATCGACCTCTGCTTCTTCTGCGCTTGCTCTACGCTGTCGACGCATTTTTCGAAATCCTCTAGTCGTGCGCGTGGGTCAGGTGATCCGCCACGCGTGCCGTTTCGTTATTGGCAAAACGTTCAATCTGGACACTCAGGATCATTCCCGATAGCGCGGCCACCATGCCGGCCATCGTCGGGATCGTCGCCTTCGACACTCCGGACGCCATGGCACGGGCATTTGCACTTCCCGAGATCGCCATCACGTCGAAGACCTCGATCATACCGGTCACGGTCCCTAGCAGGCCGAGCATTGGACATATAGCAACCAGGGTCTTGATCGCGCGAACCGAGTGGTGAAGTTCGAGCCGCACTTCCGACACCAAGAGTCGTCGCGCCTGATCGGCGAACCACGACTCGTGATCGCTGCGTGCCCGCCAGACAGTCTCCACTCGCTTGGCCTCTCGTGGCTGTAGCACCTTGAAGTACCAGAGGCGCTCGAGCATCAAGGTCCACATCAGAAATGTCACCGCGGCGATCAGGAGCAGGACGTCGCCCCCGCGCTCTACAAATGCGCGCACTGCCGCGATGGGCTCGAAATCAAGAAACATCGCGCTGTTCCGCTCGGCGAGCGATCAGACCCGCAGCCTGTTCTTCGAGAATCTCCACCACGCCTTTGCTGGTGTTAGCGACGAGGGCGTGGAGCAACACCAAGGGGATCGCGACATAGAGACCGAGCATGGTCGTGACGAGGGCTTCGGAGATACCGCTGGCCATCATCTTGGGGTCACCGGTTCCAAACAGCGTGATTGCCTGGAAGGTCCGGATCATACCGGTCACGGTGCCCAGCAGGCCCATCAACGGCGCCACGACCGAGACCACCTTGACCGCCCACAGGAACTTATCAAGGCTCGCGGATTCCCTCATGATGACTTCATCAAGCTTGAGTTCGAGAGTCTCGACATCGGAAGTTCGGTTCGCTTCATAGATCCCAAGAACACGCCCCAGGGGATTGTCGTCTCTCACTTGGTCGCTCTTCTTCTGCTTCGCGACCTTACGGCCGGTCGCGAACACGATGACCCAGCGGACGATCGCCAAGGTCCCGGCCAGCAGACCGAGCGCGATGATCGTGTAGCCGACCTTGCCGCCGAATTGGATTCGCTCCCAGGCGCCAGGTGTTTGAATCAGCACTTTCAAAATGGAACCACGAGAGGGGTCCACCGCCAGCCTTGCCATGTCTCCCGTGGCGGACTCAAATCGCGAAACCGTGTCGAGATAGGTGCCTGCGGGCTGCTTGGGCAGCTCCTGGAGCTTGCTCTCCTCGTAGATCAGGTAGACCCCGTCCGAAATCACGTTGAAGCCACCCACGCGGATGACGTCGCGCTGATTCTGATCGCCGTCGATGTTGATGACGGTCGCCGAGAAGCGGACCACCCTGCCGAGTTCGGTCATCTCCTGATGCAGGATGAACCACAACTTTTCGAGCGATTCGATCGACGGCAGGCTCTTGTTCTTGCCGAGTTCCATGAGAAATTCTACTCGCCCGGGAATCTGGGCGCTGACCAGCGAATCCTCCAACAGGCTCCTCGTGTCGCCGCTGACCTGACGCACGACACCAAAGAGTTCGCCGAGGGCGCCGAGTCGCTGCGCCAGCGTTTCTTCGAGATTGGTCAGCGCGATTTCATTGGCCTCGAACCGACTCTCGAGTTCCTCACTGCGCCGATCGAGCGCGTCGCGCGTCGCCCTTGCTTCGTTGAGCAGGCGCTGCTGATCCGCTTTCGCCTTGGCAAAAGCCGCCTCGCGCACGCGGTTCTCCTTGCGCTCTCCGCTCCAGCCATGCTTCACCCGCTCGAGGAGCGCATCCATCGAGATGGACTTGGGGGGCGGAGGAGGCGCCGACATCTTGGCCGCAGCCGCATCGGCCGCTGCCTCTTCGGCGGAGGGTTGTTGTGCAAGGGCGCCGTAAGCGCCCACGAAAATCACCAGACAAACCAGCGTTGCCCTCAACCGATTCATTGCGCCGCCTCTGCCGTCGGCAAGGGAAGTCTCAATAGGTCCGGTGCCGTCTGTTTACGCGCCATGCGAATCCCCAAGCGGACTGCGCTGGCAGAGTCCGATGCATCCATCCACACCTTTTTCTTTTGATCCCAAACGCCCGTTTCGCTTCCGTCGAGCGTCTGATAGAGGAATGCCACGCGGCCGAAACGCAGGAAATCCACCTGGCGAGTCGATCCATTGAGATCCAATTCGCCCTGGTAGGCCTCGATGGTTCGCCCGAATTCGTTTTCGATCTGGTAGGCCTCCATGATGCGTCGGTACCGCTCAGCGTCGGTGACGTCGGCGCGAGTCATCACATCGTGGATGTCGGCAATTCGCTCCGAGCGCTCTTCCGGCAGAAAGGGCACGTCGAGTTCGATGAAATTCTCGATCGCATCGAGCATTCCGAGCATCAGCGGCGTGACTTCGCGACCCACCAACTCGACGTCATCGATCTGCCTTCGCAGGGAGATCATTTCCGCGTCCTGCGAGGAGATCAGGTCGCTGACCTGCTCGTTGTAGACGCGCAGTACATCGATACGCTGAAGAACGACTCGATACTCGGTGGTGAGCCTGTCGGTATCATCACTGAGCTTGTCGATCCGCACCTGGCTCTTGGCGCCTTCGTCGTTGACTTCCATGCGCTGGGCGACCAGCTGATCGAGATCGACCGCGACCGCGGTGCCCAAACCCATGGCGGCGAATGCAGCCGCCAGGGCAACCGCGAAGCCGCCAACCTCGTTTCGAATTTTGCGGACCATCAAGCAGTTCTCCTCAAAAGAAGGGCCCCATTTTCCACGCAGCGGGGCCCTCGTGCAACACTCACATCGATCTGATTTCTCCGAGATTTTTTGCCAGACCCGTTAACCCTCCGAAGTCGACCAAAACGCCGGGTGGGAAGCAGCACATTATTCCGGCTTAAGATGAGATTGCAACCCGAAGTTTCTCTCAATTTCAACCGTGGTGCTAAACGGGGCGATTTGGGTCTTGCAGACAGTCGCGCCCAGGCGATCACTCCGGGCAGATAGTCGTTTTCACGGCAGTTTACCTGCCAAGTTGCGCAACGGCCCGCCTCCGGCGGCGGATTGCGGAGCAGCCGTATGATCCACGGCACGCGCACCGCGGATCTCGCGCAATCCGCCGATTTGGGAGCGCGAACGCGCAGGTGGGCATGCCTCGCCGACCCTGCTCCCCGCCGCAAAGGGCCGCGCGGGTCGAAACGCGAACGGGCCGTCGACGCCGAGCCCCGTGGAGATCATCTGGGTTGAATTTGCGTACGCGGCCATCCGAGACTTGAGCATCAGCCCCCAACCCTCTAGGATGGGCGCCGTTTATCTATGGATGGGCGCCGTTTTCGAACGACTCCCTTTCCCCGGAGCGACATGTCCAACCCGCCCCGAACCGATCTCCGCACGAGCGCCGAGCAAGCAGACCGCGAGCGAATCGCCGAGGACCTCGAGCGCAGAATTGAAGAACTCGAAGCGCTCGACGAATCGGAACTCGGCGCTTTCACAGCCCTGGACTGGTTTTTCTGCATCACGGGCTCGGTTGTCCTACCGGCGATCGCGCTGTGGTGGTTTGCCGGATGAAAGGACCGCGAAATCACCGATGAGCGCCGAGGGCTTCGACTCCGAAGCGAACCGCCTTCATTCGCCAGAGCAGGAGGACAGCACCTTCGGGCGCCTGCCTCTCTTGATCAAAGAGCGGGAGTACGGAACGGCGAGTGCGCATACCACTTGCTTTGCCTACGCGATCGCGACCTGGTGTTTCTTGACGGGTGGCTTCGTGGCCGAACTCGTCGGAGCCGTTCAGGGCATCGTGTGCCTGATCGCGGGAAACCTGATCGGTATCTTCATCACCACCATGGCGCTCGGCCTCGGCTGTCAGCGCTACGGAATCGAGCAGATGGACTGCTGCAAGCCGGCCTTCGGCCTGCGCGGCATCAGGATTCCGCTGCTCTTCTACCTGATCAACATGCTCGGTTGGGCGGGGCTGCTGCTCGTGATGTTCGGAAATGGCATCCGGAACATCCTCGAAGCCCTCGGCTACCAACCGGGCAATTGGATCGTCGGAGCCGGGGTCGCGCTCGGCCTCGGCCTCTCCTACTTGGTCGTCACGCGCGGCGTGCACCTGTTGAGCCTGTCGAATTCGATCATCGCGCCGGGCGTCGGAATCCTCGTCGTGTTCATGCTCTACATATTGATACACGACTACGGCTGGGATGTGATCGCCGCGGCTCCGCCGCTGAACCCCGGACCCGAGCCGCTCACCAACTACGTGATCGCCGTCGAGCTTGGCATCGCCTCGGGTATCTCGTGGTGGGGTGGGGTGGGATTTCTGGCGCGCAATACCCGCAGCCAGCGCAACGCGATCTACCCCGAGATCATCCAGCTCGGGTTTGCCGGCAGCGTTGCGTGCTGCATCGGTCTTTTTTCGGCGCTGGTCGTGCAGTCCAACGACCCCACCGAGTGGATGGTTCCGCTCGGCGGAGTCGTCATGGGCATCTTCGCGCTGATCTTCGTCGCGCTTGCGAACGTCACGTCCACGGCGGTTTCGATCTTTGCGAGCGGCCTCGCGATGCGGCACATCAAGATGTTTCGCGCGACGCCGTGGTGGCAGCTCATGCTGCTGCTGATCATCCCATGCGTTCCGTTCGTGTTCTGGCCCAGCGAGCTCTTCAGCCTGGGTGACGCCTTCCTCGCCTACAACGGCACCATGTATGCGCCGATTTCGGGCATTCTCTTCGCGGACTACTTCTTCCTGCGCAAGCAGAAGCTGAATCTACGCGCCCTCTTCGAGGACGACCCAAGCGGCGAGTACTATTTTCATAGCGGCTACAATTGGTTGGCGCTCGGATCCCTGCTGATCGGGCAGATCCTCTACATCGTCTTGTACAACCCCCTTACCGGCGAGACCCACCCGCTATCGGCGTACATACCGGCGTCCGTGGCGTCATGCATCGTGCCCGCGTTGATCTACTGGGCGGGCATGCGCGTGCTGGCTCGGCGCCAGAGCGCGAGCCTCGCTGGTCCGGCCGCCCTCGACGGACGCGGCAGTCGCCGGCTGATCTCGCCCAACGTCTAGGATCGATCCAGGTCCACGTCTAAGATCGATCTGAATCGCTACGGTCTAGAATCGGTGGATCTACATCCGGTTGCGCGTCGGCTTGCCCGCGATCGCGCTCCCGCCCCTGGCCCAAAAGGATGCCGCCGGCATCTTTGAGAAAGAAAAAGAAGATGGCGACGGCGGCTCCAGCCAGCAGCACGCTATTGAACCAGGTAAAGAGATCCCATCCGTTCATCGCCAAGTGACCCCTCGCTCGGATGGCACGTAATTGCTCCCGAAACAGTTTCCGATCAAAAACCCGATGGCGCTCATCGGGAGCGTGAAGAAGAGCGAGTACTCCTGCCAGATTTCGTATCCCGAACCCCAGAGTGAAAACGACCAAATATAGGTGCCGTATATCTCATTCGGTTCGCCGAAGTGCTTGATCGCGAAGTAGAACGCGATCACGCTGCCCAGACCCAACACGATGCTCAACAGGCACGCCGTCGGCGTCTTCTTCCCTTTCCAGAAGAGACAGGCGAAGATCGGAACCAGGACCGTAGACGTCAGTGCGGTCGCCTGGAAGACCCATAGCGCCATCAATTTGTCGAACGCGTAGGCGAGCGCATAGCCGAGTGTCCACGAGAGAACGATCCCCAGTTTCGTCATGCGAACGAGTTCGCGATCGGTCACCGGATGCCTCGCCAGGGGGCGATAGAGGTCGTAGGAGAGGTTTGCGCCGGCGACCAGCGAGTAGCTGTCGATGGTCGACATCGCGGTAGCCAGGACACCCGCCAAAAACAAACCCGCGAGGCCCGCCGGAAGCGCGTACACCACCGCCGTCAGCAGTGCGTCGTTCGAATGAAGCTTCGCGGGCAGGATCCCGGCGTCGACTCCCGCGGCGGCGAGCATGCCCCCCGCAACCACCAGCCAGTCATAGGCGAACCAGATGAGCAGGCTCAACAGCATCGCGTTGCGCGCCTGGCGAGCGGTTTTTGCGGCGAAGACGCGCTGGTAAAAGCCGGGGTCGACCAGAATGCTGATTCCGGTGGCCGCATAGGCCAGCATCAGCCAGATCGGCATATCACCAAAAATCGCAAAGTGACCGACGGGGACTGCCGACGCCACTGCTTCGAAGCCGCCGATATTCGCCATGAGAAGCGGTATCGCGATTGCGAGGGTCACACACATCAGGACGAATTGGATGGTGTCCGTAATCGCGACGGCCCAGAGGCCGCCCCACAGGGTGTAGAGAAGTGCGACTCCTCCGAGGGCGAGTGCGCCGAGCCGCGCGTCGAACCCGAACACCACTTCGCACAGCCGCCCGAGCCCGAAGAGTGCCAGCGCCGGGAGCGAATAGAAGAGGGATACGAGCCCGCCCAAGATCCCGGCTTTCAGCCCGTAATGTCTTTCGAGGATCTCGGGCAGCGACCTGAATTTCGCAGCGCGCAGCTTCTCGCTGAGCGCAATCGCGGCAAAGAAATAGATGCCGAGCGAGAGCTGCGAGTAGCCGAAGAAGGCGACCACCCCGTTGTTGAAGGACATCTCGGAGGTTCCGAAGAGAACGTCGAGCCCGTAGTAGGTGGAAGCGAGCGTGCAGACGAGGATCGGAGTCGTCATCGAGCGCCCGGCGATGAGGAATTCCTCGAAGCTCGGGACCTTGCGCATGATGTAGTAGCCGACGCCGAGCATGCCCAGCAGGTAGACGCCCAGCACCGCGTAATCGATCCACGAGAGATAGGGGTGATCCATGGCTCTCCGGCTCGAATCCTTGAACTACCTGGTGGCAGCCGCTGCGGGGCCGACATCGACCGGGCCCGGCTCCCTGGAGACCGCTGAGTTTCCCACCGACAGCCGCACCCACAGCGTTACGGATATGAACAGAAGATGTAGTCAACGCCCTGGGAATCTTTGCGAATCACGAAATCAAGCGGACCCGTAGCTCCTCTCTTCGCGATCCGCCAGCGGCGCGTATCGCGCTGCTCGGAAACCCTCCGCGGTCAGCGCAATGGTGTATCGGGTGAACGCCCGGCCCCGGCGCATCCACGCGCGCGGACGAGAACGAGGCGCGGCCTCTGGTTGTGCAGGCTCGATTTCGCCAACCTCGGATTCGACTCTTCGTCTCCCGCTCGCAGCGAAGAGCCCTTGGGAGTCGTCGAGATTCCCCGTACACTCTTTTCCCCCCTGGCGGATAGAAGAGGTTCCCCAAAAATGCGAAGTGAATCGAAAGTTGTCGTCATCGGCGGTGGCGTCGCCGGCTGCAGCGTCCTCTACCACCTGACCAAGCTCGGTTGGAGCGACGTCACACTCGTCGAGGAAAACGAACTCACGAGTGGCTCGACGTGGCACGCAGCAGGCTTGTGCACACAAATGATCTCGAGCTGGAACCTGATGAAGGTTCTCCAGTACAGCCTGAAGCTCTACAACTCGCTCGAGGCCGAGACCGGGCAGGCAGTAGACTTCCACGAATGCGGGAGCTTGCGGATCGGAACCTCGCAGGATCGCGTCGATGAATTTTACAACCGCAAGGGAATCGCGGAGACACTCGGCCTTCCATTCGAGATCATCGCTCCCGACCGCGCGCGCGAACTCCATCCACTTGCCAACTTCGACGACGCCAAGGCGATCGCCTATATCCCCACAGACGGTTACGTCGATCCGACAGGCGTCACGCATGCTCTCGCAAAGGGAGCCACATCCCGTGGCGCAGAGATCAACCGCAACACGAGCGTGAAGGCAATCGAGCGATCCGGCGACAGTTGGATCGTCAAGACCGACAAGGGCGACATTCGCGCGGACATCGTCGTGAATGCCGCGGGTCAATGGGCGAGGCAGATCGGGCGGATGGTCGGACTCGAAATTCCGATCATTCCCCTCGAGCACCACTACCTGATCACCGAACCGCTGAAAGTCGTCCAGGATCTGGAAGTCGAGTTACCGGTGCTGCGAGACCCGGATTGCTCGTACTACATCCGCGAAGAGGGCGGTGGTCTGCTCGTCGGCCCCTTCGAACGCAATACCGTGGCGTGGGCGGTAGACGGAATCCCCGAAAACTTTCACAGCAGCCTGCTCGAACCCGCGATGGAGCGGCTCGAGGAGTCGCTCGCGGGCTGCGCGGAGCGCGTGCCCGCATTTGCGGATGCGCCGATCCGCACGATCGTCAACGGGCCGGACGGCTACACGCCGGATGGGCACTGTCTGATGGGTGCCGTCCCGGGCCTGAAGAATTTTCACGTCCTCGCGGGCTTCAGCATCTTCGGCATCGTCTTCAGCGGAGGCGCGGGAAAGTACGGGGCGGAATGGATCATCGACGGGCAGCCGAGCGACAATATGTGGGAACTCGACGTTCGCCGCTTCGACGACTACGCGAGTTCGGCCACGTACGTGGTCGCCCGCGGAACCGAGATCTACGAGCGCGAGTACGCGATCCACTACCCGGAAGAAGAACTCCCGGCCGGGCGCCCACTGAAGACCGGACCTCTCTACGACAAGCTCCTCGCGAAGGGCGCCGTCTACGGCGCGCGCTTTGGCTGGGAGCGACCGCTCTGGTTCGCCAAACAGGGCCCCGCCGAAGACGAGTACTCGTTTCGTCGATCCAATTGGCATGACGCCGTCGGCGACGAGTGCCGGGCGGTCCGATCTTCGCTCGGCGTGCTCGACCAGTCGAGTTTCGCAAAATATCAAGTCTCCGGGCCCGGCGCGGAGCGTTTTCTCGACACCCTCTGCGCGAACAGGCTCCCGAAGACCACCGGTCGAATCTCCCTGACACAGATGTGTACTCCGCGGGGCGGAATCGAGTGCGACATCACCGTCACCAAGCTCGGCGAGAACCACTACTACCTGGTCTCCGCAGCGGCGACCGAATTACACGACTACGCGTGGATCGAGCGACACCTACCCGAAGACGGCAGCGTCCGACTCGAGAACACCACCAGCCGGGTCGCGACCTTGACACTCGCGGGACCGCACTCGCGTGATCTGCTGCAGGCGCTGACTGACACCGACATCTCGAACCAGGCGTTTCGGTTCTTCCGCTGCAGGGATCTGCGCGTGGGGATGGCACCGGTTCGCACGCTTCGGGTCTCGTTCGTGGGGGAACTCGGTTACGAGCTACACCACCCGATGGAATACCAGCGCTATCTCTACGACCTCTTGATGCAAGAGGGCGAGCAGTACGGGATCGTCGACTGGGGATATCGGGCCCTCGACTCGATGCGCCTCGAGAAGGCGTACCGGCTCTGGGGCTCCGACATGTCCGCGGACTGGACGCCCCTGGAAGCCGGCATGGAGCGCTTCGTCGATTTCAACAAGGGCGACTTCATCGGCCGCGACGCACTGTTGCGCCAGAAAGAAGCGGGCGTCGAGCGCACGCTCAGCTGCCTGGTGATCGACGCCAAAGACGCCGACGCCCGTGGCTTCGAGCCGATCTTCGCGAACGGTCAGGCAATTGCCTACGCGGCGTCCGGCGGGTACGGACACACGCTGCAGAAGTCGATCGCGTTCTCGTATCTGCCCGTCGCCCACAGCGAGCCGGGTACCGAACTCGAAGTCGCCCTACTCGGTGAAAGACGCGCTGCAACCGTCGTCGAACAACCGCTCTACGACCCGAAGAACGAGCGCCTGCTGGGTTGAACGAGGGACGCGGCGCGCGTCCGTGCAAATCCCCCACAGTTTCTCAACACACTAATTGGTGTAGATAGGTGGGCGCCGGGGAACGCATTCGCCCTGGCTCGCCAGCTAGATTGGACTTCGGCGCCGCCGGTACCGCCAGCTGAGCAGCGCCACGCCCGACATCAGCGAC
>JACZVU010000033.1 GCA_022572485.1 Myxococcales bacterium | reverse complement strand
TCTCGTGGACGACCTTCACATCTATCGCGCCATCGTCGCACACCGCCCGATCGGACTCGAGCATCCGCAATCCCGCGCTGCGCGCGCACTGCGCGATGTCGCGCGGTTGCTGCTCGACGATGCGCAGAGCCACACCCTTGGCTGACTTGATACTCGCCGAGCCACCGCGCCGATCCCAGCTGCTCGAAGGGCTTCGCGCCCGACTGCCCGAGGCCGTTCCGGCGCTGCGGCTGATCGCAGAAGGCGTGCTGGGCGCGGATTCCAGTATCGATTTCGTCGGCGTCGAGCCGACGGGACGCGTGGTTTTGATCTTCGTCGGCGAGGAAGGCGACGATCTCGAGCTGATCGGCCGAGCGGTCGCGCAGCGCGCGTGGGTCGAACCGCGCATTCGAGACTGGATCCAGCTCGCGCCAAACCTCGGCCTGCGGCCGGGGGCGGGGGCGCGCGCCGTCTTGCTCTGTCCTTTCTTTCGCCACGAGACCGAGACCGCCGCGACTGCGCTCGGAGACCAGGCCGTCTCCCTCGTCCGGTATCGCTGCCTGCTAAACGGGGGCAACCTCGAAATCCTCATCGAGCCGATCGCTCGAGAGGCCGCGCGCGGATCGACCCCGCCGAGGCCGGACCGCTCCAACCTTCCATCATTCCGCACCGGCCTCAGCCACGAAGATCTCGGACTGACCGCGGAAGAGTACGTCGAGTTCGAATGATTCCGGGCTTCCCTCGGGAACCACACCCAGCGCTTGCGGGCGAAGCGCTTGCGGCGCTGTGGGTCTTGCTACGCGCTCCGCTGGAGATCGGCGCATCCGGCTGAAGCGGAGCACTCCGGATCGCCAACAGGGTGCCGCCCACGACCAAAAGCGGAATCGCGAAGAGGTTGAGGCCGGGCACCCAGCAGATCAGGAATGCCGCGCAGCCGAAGCCCGCAACGGCGGGCTTGTTGGCCATCAACCAGACCCGCTTCTGCCGAAACGAATAGCGCCGGCGATCGAGTGTATAGCTCGCGTAATCGAGGGGGAGGAAGAAGATCGCAAAACCCACGATCGACGGGCCGGCCAAGAGTTGGGCTCCCGGAATCAGGAATCCCAACAAGGCGAGGCTCCCAACCACGGCGAGAAAGAAAACCGCCCTGCGTAGTTCCTCGCGCAGCGCGCGAAGCGCATCCGCACCGGTACCGATCAGACCCGAGGGTGCATCTTCTTCGACCGCTCCGGTTTCGATCCATTCGACCCGGCTCGCGAGCACATCGAGGAACGGGGACGCAAGCACATTTGCGACGAGAAAAGCGATCAGCAAAGCAACGCCCGCAAGCACGGCGAAGAGCAGCGCGCCGAGGGTCGCCAACGCCGCCTTCGCGGGACCCACCCACAACCACGCAACCCAGCTCGCGGCTTCGAGGGCCGGCATCCAGAGCGTCGCCCATTCGTAGAGATTGCCGGCATGGGCAACCAGCAGTGAAGCCGCAACCGCGAAAGCCAACAGCGAAAACCCGATGGGCGCCGCGGCGGGCGCCCATAGCCTCCTCTCTTTCAGCAGCAGTCGCCCCCCTTCCAGCGGGAGTTGAAATCCGTCCAACAGCGAAAGCGGGTGCTCCATGCGCTTCTCCGGCAAAGGCGTGGGGCCGTCTATACTACAATTCCGGGTTGAATCCTCGATTCAAAGCCCATCGATCACCCATCGTGAAAATTGGAGACCCTGACGATGATGTGTCACCTACGCATGGCGGCGATCGGCTTTGGCCTGCTGGCCACCCTCGCCTGTCAGCACCTCAACCAAGATCCACCCCGCGGCAACGGATCGGGAGGACCCGCGAGTTCAGCGGTGGCGGCGAGGGTCGACGGCCAAACGATCACCATCGGGGAACTCGATGATTACATCAAAGAGGATCTCTTCAGCGACGCCACTTCGGAGCGCAACCCGGCAACGCTCTACGAAGTACGCTTGCGTGCCCTCAAGGCAATGATCGACGAGAAAGTCGTCGAGAAGGCCGCCTCTGCGGCGAACCACTCCTCCGAGGATTATCTAAACCAACAGGTCGAGTCCGAAGGCGAAGTGCCTGAGGAAGAGATCGCTGCGTTCTACGAAGAACAGATCGACCAGATGGGCGGACTCGGCCTGGACGAAATGAAGGATCGGATCAGCGCCTACTTGAAGGAGCAGCGCATCGTGGCGATCGTCACTGACCTCCGAGAGCAGGCCGACACCGAAATCCTGCTCGAACCCACCCGCATCGAAGTGGAAGCGATTGGGCCTTCCAAGGGACCCGACGATGCGGTCGTGACCATCGTCGAATTCAGCGACTTCCAATGCCCGTTTTGCCAGCGTGTGTTGCCGACCATTGATCAGATCTTGGCCAAATACCCGAACCAGGTGCGGTTCGTGTACCGGCACCTCCCCCTCAGCAACATTCACCCGCGCGCGCAAGCCGCAGCAGAAGCCGCCGCCTGCGCGGGCAACCAGGGGAATTTCTGGGGCTACCACGATCTGATTTTCGCGAATGTCCGCGCGCTCTCCGACGAAGACTTCGAGCGCTACGCGTCTGAACTCGGGTTGGAGATGCCGGCATTCCGCCAGTGCGTGCAGAATCGAGAGACCCAGCAGATCGTCGATGCGGACGCCGCAGCAGCAGAGAGCCTTCGCATCTCCGGGACGCCTTCATTCCTGCTCAACGGAATCCCCATGCACGGCGCGCAGAGCCTCGAGGCATTTTCGGAAATCATCGACGCGGAGATCGCGCAGAAATCAACCGCCCGATCCAAAGCGGCCCCTTGATGGACCCGATGGCGAAGATCTTCAAGGCATACGACATCCGCGGCATCACGCCAGACGAACTCGACGCGGAGGGCGCCCATCACATCGGACGCGCGGCGGCGCGCTTCATCGGGGCGGCCACGCTGGCTGTGGGCCGAGACGCCAGACGGAGTTCGCCGGAATTGTTCGAAGCGCTCGTGCGAGGCATCCACGACGAGGGGGTCGACGTCGTCGACCTCGGGCTCGTCTCGACACCGATGGTCTATTACGCGGTGGAAGCGTTGGCGGCCGGCGGGGGCATCATGGTCACCGCCTCTCACAACCCGGCTCAATACAACGGATTCAAGATCTGCCGGGAGCACGCCATCCCGATCGGCGAAGCGAGTGGGCTGCTGGAAATCGAAAAGCTTTCGGCTGCAATCGCGAAACAGGCGCCTCGACCGAAACGCGGAACGATGCGGTCCGTCGACATTCGCGCGGGCTACGTCGACCACGTTCTCACGGTGGGGCGCGAACACCGAAGGCTCAAGGTCGCGATCGACTGCGGCAATGGCATGGCCGCGGTCGGATTGGAGCCGCTACTGGAACGCCTGGACCTCGAAGTCGAACGCCTCTACTTCGAGCCGGACGGAACGTTTCCAAACCACGAAGCCGACCCACTGAAACCCGAGAATCTGCGCGACCTGGTGGCCGCGGTGCGTCGAATCGGAGCCGATCTCGGAGTCGCGTTCGACGGAGATGCGGATCGCGCGGTCATCGTCGACAACACGGGCGTTCCCATTTCCTCAGACTTGATGACGGGCCTGCTCGCCCGGCGCCAGCTCGAGCGCAATCCGGGCGGACGCGTTTTATACGACCTGCGCTCCAGCCGCGCCACCGCGGAGGAAATTGAGGCCGCGGGCGGCGTGGCCGTAATGTCTCGCGTGGGACACTCGTTCGTGAAGGCGCACATGCGCGAAGTCGACGCCATCTTTGCGGGCGAACTCTCGGGCCACTTCTACTTTCGCTTTTCGCCCACGCTGGTCGCAGACGACGGCGTCGCCGCGTTCGTGGCGGTGCTCGACCTGCTCGCCTCGGAAAAGCGCCCCCTGTCCGAAATCGTGGCCCCGCTGAAGCGGTATTCGGCGAGTGGAGAGATCAATCTCCGGGTGAGCGACATCGAGACCCTTCTCGAAGAAATCCAATCGGAACACGCGGGCGCTCCCGTCGTCTCGCAACTCGACGGACTGTTGGTTCGCTACCCAGATTGGTGGTTCAACCTGCGACCGTCCAACACCGAACCCGTTCTGCGGCTGAACCTCGAAGCCGATAACGAGCCGTTGATGATCGAGAAGCGGGACGCCCTGCTCGCGCGCATCGGCGGCTGCTAGCAGGCATTGACTCCGCTCGCCCGAAAACGCAAAGATCCGAAATAGAAGGATCTCAGGTACTTAGCGATTTCGCAATGCGCCCCGCTGCGCCTGTTTGCGCAAAAGCCCCCACAGTGACCGGGCTACGTGAGACAATGGGTGTTTCCGAGCAGGGACAATTCACCACAAGCGATATTGATTGATCTCGGTTTCCGTTCGGACATACCACTGGAAACGGTGGTGGGGTTGGGGCGGTGATGAGATTGACTGGTTTTGCGGCGGCGGCAGTGGGTAGTGCGGTGGCTCTCGTGGGATTCGCGGGCGCGGCCAACGCAAGCGCCACAATCGATCTGATCTAGGCCGACGCCGGCACGAATTTGGTCACCAACGCAAACACGTCCTCAGCCATCAGCGTCATGAAGCGTTGGTTGCAAGCCCGTCTCGAGCGGGCCAAGCCGGCGGCATGTATCATGGTGCCCAAGAACCAACTGCATTCTCGTGAGGATCCCATGTTTCAAGCTGGTCGTCACACTATCCTGCTGGCTCTGGGTTCCGTTTTCTTGATAAACACCGTATCGTGTACCAAGGAATTCCCCCCTCAGACAGGGGCGGAATTGGTATTCCGAAACGGATCGGTGTACACCATGGATGCAGTCCGGTCCTGGGCCGAGGCTATTGCCGTGCGCGATGACAGGATTACCTACGTCGGCACGAACGCCGGTGTCGAGAAGCACATCGGCCCACGAACGAAGGTCGTGGATCTGAAGGGCCAGATGCTCCTGCCCGCCTTTCAAGATTGCCACATCCACCCACCGGCTGCTGGCCTCAATTACCTCACCTTGCCCCTCTACGATCTCCCCAGCAAGGAGGAGATCCTGAAAGCGGTGGCGGATTACGCGGCGGAGCACCCGGACGCTCCCTGGATCCGGGGAGAGGGATGGCAGATGGATGCCTTCGCGCCGAGCGGGGTTCCGCACTTACGGTATATCGACGATATCCTGCCGGATCGACCCGTCTATCTTCGCTCCAGCGATGGACACTCTGCCTGGGTGAACTCGAAAGCGCTCAAGATTTCAGGAATCACCAAGGACACACCGGATCCTGTCGGCGGGCGCATCGAGCGGGATCCGGTGACCGGTGAACCGATCGGCGTGCTCCAGGAAGACAGCGCCATGGAGCTGGTGCGAAAACACATGCCGCCCATTCCGCTCGAGGAAAAGCAGCGCGGGTTGCAGTACGCCCTGAAGGTGCTCAACGGATATGGCATCACGTCTTTCCAAGACGCCATCGTCAAGCTCGAGGGCAATGATGCCTACGTTTCTCTCGACACCTACCGCACGCTCGACGAGAAGGGAGACCTGACCGCGCGCGTGGTAGCGGCTTTGTTCTGGGATAACGACCAGGGCGAGGAACAGATTCCACGACTCATCGAGGCACGCAAGAAATACACTCATGGGCGAGTGCGGGCCATCTCGGTGAAGATCTGGCACGACGGCGTCATAGAAGCACGGACTGCGGCCCTGCTCGAGCCCTACACGGACAAACCCGATGAGACCGGCGTCGCCCACATCGAGCCGGGCGACCTGAACAGGATTGTGACCCATCTGGATAGAGAGGGTTTCCAGGTTCACTTTCATTCCATCGGAGACGCCTCCGTGCGCCAGGCTCTCGATTCGGTGGAAGCCGCCCAACGCGCGAACGGCAGGCGCGATGCCCGGCATCACATCTCCCATGCCGAGCTCATCAACCCAACCGATATTCCGCGTTTCCGGCAGCTCGGCGTGGTGGCGAACTTCCAGCCCTTCTGGGCGATGGCCGACCGATACATCACGGAGCTGACGATCCCTCGACTCGGCCCGGAGCGCTCGCGGTGGATCTACCCGATCCGTAGCCTATTCAAGAGCGGGGCCGTGGTCGCCTTTGGCAGCGACTGGTACGTCAGCACCCCCAACCCGCTGGAGGAGATCGAGGTTGCCGTTACCCGTATGGGCTCCGATACGGTGACGGGAAAGCCGTTCATCCCGCAGGAACGCATCGATCTCCGTGACGCCCTCGCCGCCTTCACGATCAACGCGGCATACGTCAACTTCCAGGAAGAGAGCACCGGCTCCATCGAGACTGGCAAGCTCGCCGACCTCATCGTGCTGGACCGCAACCTGTTCGAGATCGAGCCGGAGGAGATCTCGGAGACCCAGGTTTTGCTGACTCTCCTCGGCGGCGTGGCAGTCCACGGCGATCTCTCCCAGTTGTGACTCGTTGCAGGAGAAAGCGCTTATTCTCAAGATCATTTTCACAAAGCGGATGCGATCTTCGAGCATCTGGAGATCTTCCACAATCGACAGCGCCGACACTCGGCGCTTGGCATGGTCGCCCATTGAGCATGAACGACAGCACGCACCATCAACGGCAGCATGAGCCCAGTTATCCGCCTCCGCGAAACCCAGGACACACCACTTCGACACCGTGAAGCAGCTCGAACGCGCAAACAAACGATTCCTGGCAGAGTGGAACGAAGACGCCCAGCCGTTCCGCTGGGTCAAGTCGGCGCGCGAGATCAAACGCAAGATCGCCCGTGTTGCAGAAATTGCAGCGACAGGACACTAAAAAGATCCGCCATGCGCATCGCCTTTGTCTCTGCCAACCGCGAGAACATGCCCGACGCGGTGATCCCGCTCGGCGTGCTCTATGTCATGGCCAACACTCCCGACGGCCACGAAACGACGCTCGTTGATTTGTGTTTCGCCGAGGACCCCCAGCGGAAGTTGGCCGAGAGACTCCGGGCGTACAATCCAGATCTAGTAGCCATCGGTTTACGCAACATTCAGAACAACGACTACTCCGACACGGCTCACAACATCGCGTACTACGCGAAGTGCATCCAAACCGTTCGGTCTGTTACTACCGCCCCCGTGGTGCTCGGCGGAGGCGGCTTTTCCGTAGTGCCGCGAGGCCTGATGGAAAAGCTTCACCCCGACTTCGGTATCAGCGGTGAAGGCGAAGGCGCTTTCGCGGCGCTCGTGCGAACCCTCACTTGTGGCGAGCGAAATTTTTCCAATATCCCCAACCTGCACTACTTCGCGGACGGCAAACTCTACTCCGTCCCGGCCTCCGGAGAATTCCTTGACCTAAACACTCTGGCCCGCCCCGATCGTAGTTTGGTCGATGTGCGACACTATCAACGCTACGGGATCGACTCGGTGCAAACCAAACGTGGTTGCTCTTTGCGATGTGACTACTGCACCTACCCGACCATCGAAGGGCGCTCCATCCGCCAGCGTGACCCAGCGCTCGTGGTCGATGAGCTATTCGAAGCCAAACGACAGCATTCCGACCTGAAACACGTCTTCATCGTCGACTCGGTTTTCAATCTGCCGCCCAAGCACGCAAAGGACATCTGTCGTGAAATGATCCGCCGCAACTATGACCTGCCCTGGACCTGCTACGTCAACCCTATCGGCTTCGACCAAAATCTGGCCGAGATCATGGCCCAAGCGGGTTGCGCAGGACTCGAAATCGGCAGTGACTCTGGATGCGACGAAGTGCTGACGCGCCTCAAGAAGGGCTTCGACACCCAGCTTATCCGACAGACGCGAAGCCATTGCCAATCAGCCGGCCTCAAGGATTGCCACACGTTTATTCTGGGCACCATGGGTGAGGTCCTCGACGACGTCCGTCGCACCCTCGACTTCATCATCGACCTGGATCCTTTCGCGGCCATCTTGATGATCTGGGTGGACGACGAAGAGGCTCTCGATAAAACGCTTGCCGCCGAACGACGGGCTTTTCGCCAGCAGATCCGCGACTTGCTAACGCAAATGGAGAAGCAGTTCCCCCGCTGGATCATCCCGCCCCTGGGCACCCACTTCGACCCACGACTGTTCTCGCTTCTTCGCCGGCGCGGCATGCATGGGCCTCTTTGGCAGCACATTCACCGGGTCACCGGTGATGACCAGAGCCAGCGGCCCAAACGAACATTTTCCTAACCGCCGGACCGACTGCTTCGATCCCGGCGCCCAGGTAGGATAAGAAGGCGATCATGGAACGCGCCATTCGACGGATCATTGCCCTCGTTGTGTGTCTCATTGCACTTCCAGCAGTCGTGGAGAGCGCGTGGGGCGAGAGCTTCGACGAGAACCTGCTCGACGTGCTCCGGGAACAGGGCACGATCACCGGGAACCCATACGAGGAATTGAAACGCAAGGCACAGGCGGAGGCTGCCGCGCCCGCCGAGGCGCTGCCCCCAGTGGCGGCGGCGCAAGACGATCCCACGGGCTGGAAGATGTACTGGCAGAACGGTACCACCGTGAAGCGGAATGACGGTCTCTTCAAGGTCACGTTTGGCGGCCGCA
Source organism: Myxococcales bacterium (assembly GCA_022572485.1). Next base: position 10,734 of record JACZVU010000033.1, on the reverse strand, counting down.
TCCAGCTCGACGCCGCCGGGATTATCACGGACGACACACTGAATGCCGCGATGCCCGGGCTCCGGGGCGCCGGCACCGAGTTCCGCCGGGCGCGATTCTTCATGCAGGGCAGCTTCTACGAGCACGGGATCTTCAAGGCCCAGTACGACTTCGCCGGTAGTGACAAGGTGAAGTTCAAGGACGTCTGGATCGGCCTCCGGAAGCTCCCGGCAGTGGGCCAGCTGCGCGCAGGGCACTTCAAGGAGGGCTTTTCGCTCAACGAGATGGCGAGCAGCAAATACATCACCTTCATGGAGCGCGCGCTGCCGGTTTTGGCGTTTGCTCCGAGTCGAAACACCGGCTTGGCGGCCCAGAACACCGCCTTCGACAAGCAAATGACCTGGACCGTCGGAGTCTTCGCTGATGTCGGCGGCGATGGAGACCGCGACGTCTCGAGTGCCTCGAATTACAATGTGAACACACGATTGACGGGATTGCCCGTCTACTCCGACGACGGTCGCAAGCTCGTCCATCTGGGCCTCGGATATACGCACAGCTTCGTGAACAACCTGGTTTCGTTCGACGCGGGTGAGGTCCACCTCTCAGGCGACCTCGTGGACACCGGCGACGTCCTGGCGAAGGGAATCGATCGGCTCGGCCTCGAGTTCGCCTCGGTGTTCGGCTCTCTTTCTTTTCAGGGCGAGTGGATCAGCACCTGGGTGAACCAGATCGCGGCCCCGGACCTTCACTTTATGGGCGCGTACGCGCAAGTGAGCTGGTTCGTGACGGGCGAACACCGCCCCTACAAGAAGGCCTCCGGAACCTTCTCACGTGTGAAGCCGAAGAACCCCTTCGCTCCAACGAAGGGCGACTGGGGCGGCCTCGAGCTGGCCGCCCGCTACTCGTACCTCGATTTAAGTGACGAGAACATCCAAGGCGGCACCCAGAACAATACGACGCTGGGCGTCAACTGGTACCTCTATCCGAACCTGCGCATCATGTTCAACTGGGTTTACTCCCACTTGAACGGGGTCGGCAACGAGAACGCGGTCATGACGCGCATCGCGGTCGATTTCTAGGGGGCGGCGCACGCTTTCACGAATTTTGTCCGCTGTGGTCATGGCTTCCTCTGCTCTTCCTGGCATGGGTGGTCCTAGGTATTGGTTCCGCAGCAACCCTTTGCGGCGCCGTCGGGGCGGGCAGCCGGTTTCGATGGCATCGGCGATCGAACGCAGTGTCTTGGCCAAGGTGGAGGTGCTGAGTTCGTAGTGCACCTCCTTTCCGCTGCGGTGCGCCTCGACGACGCCCGCGGCCCGCAGCGTCGCCAAGTGGCGCGATACGACAGACACGTCGGTTGGGCAGCACTCGGCGATGCGCCCCACGGTGCACGGCGGCTTGCACGCGGCGAGCTCGGCGAGCACGGCGAGCCGACTCGGGTCGCACAGCGCCTTGAACAGATCCAGCGGCAGGGCTTCGGCCAGGGTTGCGGCGCGGAATTCTCGTTTGCTTATTTGCACCATGGTGCAAATAATAGATCTGGAGCCTCCGACTATCTAAGGGGAGCGGCGATTCTCAAGACCTGAGACACTTCTGGGTCGGGGGCGCCTCGGCCCACGAACACTCACGGGAGGTCGCCCCATGGATCACAGCCGCCCCGAGGGTTACGCCTTCGACGGGTATCTCGCTGGCCTCGGCGAAAACTGGTTCGACGAGGATGCGCTGCTCCTCCGCTGGCTGGCTCGCTCGCGCATCGATGACACCACCCTCGAGTGGCTGCGCCGCTTCGGGCGGACTGTCGCCACGCGCTATCGCGAGTGGGCCGACGTGGTGGAGCAACGCGAGAAGCTTCCCGTGATCGCGGATCGCGGGCCCTACAACCGCACCTCGGCCGAGGTGCTGCTGCCGCTCGAGACTCGCGAGATGCTCGCCGAAGTGCACGGCTCGGGGCTGTGGAAGACCGCACTCGACGAGCGAGCTCGCTATGCGCTGGTCTATCTCCTCAACCAAAACGGAGAGTCGGGCATCACCTGCAGCGTCGCCTGTACCGATGGCCTGGTGCGGGCGCTGCGAGCGCTCGGCAACGACGCTCGCAGTCGCGAAGTCGCAGAACAACTCGAGACGGCGACACAGGAGCACTGGGTTCACGGCGCTCAGTTTGTCACGGAGATTCAGGGTGGCAGCGACGCAGCCACCAACGCGCTGCGGGCGGAGCCCGCGACAACTTCGGGACCGATCGGTGCATCACGTGAAGACGAGTTGTGGTCGCTCACGGGACAGAAATGGTTCTGCTCGAATCTCACAGCCGACTACTGGCTCGTGACGGCGCGCGTAAAGGGAGGCCCGGTGGGCCATCGGGGTATCGGGCTCTTCTGCGTGCCGCGACTTCGCGAGGGAGCTCCCAACGGCTACCGCATTCTGCGTCTCAAGGACAAGCTGGGTACCCGGGCGGTTCCCACCGCGGAGTTGGAACTAGAGGGCTCGTTGGGATGGCCGGTCGGTCCCCTCGATGCCGGACTCAAGAATACCGTGGCGATCGTGCTCACGGTGAGCCGCATTCACAACGTGATGGCCGCCGCTGGCGTGGCCAGGCGGGCATCGCGCGAAGCGCACGCCTACGCCGGCTTCCGCCGTGCCTTCGGGCGCCGGATCGCCGAGCACCCGTTGCTGGCCGCTTCGCTGCGCGAGATTTCCGAGACCGCCGACCGCACGGAGGCCGCGGCCTTTGCCACGCTAGACGCGTGGCTCGCAGCCCTGGCGCACCCTAACGATCACGATCGCGCGCTGTGGGCGCGTGTAATCGTGAGCATCTCCAAGGCGATGCTCACGCGGCGTAGCTCCGGACATGTCTACAAGGCCATGATGGTCCTGGGCGGTAACGGCATCGAAGAACGCTTTTCTGCGTTACCGCGCCTATGGCGCGACGCGGCCATCCTGGAGACTTGGGAGGGCCCCTACACCCTGCTCCTCATGCAGGCGCTGGGAGATCTGGTGAAGTTCGGCGTGAAGGGACGCGAGCGCTCCTTCCTCGAACTGGGCCTGGACGACCACCTGGGCGAGGATGACGCCCGCGAACTTGCCGACATCCTGAATGACCCAGACCGAGAGGAGAACGTGCTGCGCTGGGGTGTGCTGGCTCCGCGGCTCTTCGGCCACTTTGAAGAGAGGGCGCTGCAGGCTCTGCGCGTTGGGGAATGATGCGAACTCTCTCTGAAAACTGTCCCCACAGCATCCACCCCACACATCAATGAAAGTGAAGCGACTCCGGTAGTGAAATGGCGTACCCTCGGGCATTGACCCCGGAGAAGAGGAGCGGCACTCTTTGGGAGACCAGCGGGGCCCGCTGACCAAACGGGGCCGGCGTCCCCGGCTGCTTTTCGGGGTCAGCGTTCGCTGGATTGGAGTTTGTCATGTTCGGAATCGGAATGACCGAACTCTTCATCGTCCTCGGAATCGTGATCGTCATTTTCGGTGCGCGGCGCCTTCCAGAACTCGGCAGCGGCCTCGGCAAGGCGATCAAGAATTTCAAGGCCGGCGTCTCAGGCAAGGACGAGATCGACGTGACCCCGAATCAGGAAAAGGCCACGAACGAAGACCGCGACACCTGAGAGAAGGGGGCTCCCTCGCAGACCGCTGCGGCGGGGGCTAGCAGCGCGACCCCCAAATGGGGTTGCGCGATGCCGCAAGCGAATCCGCAGGATTCGCCCGCCAGACGGGGCCGAACAGGCCTCGACGCCGCAAGCGAATCCGCAGGATTCGCCCGCTAGCGGTCCAGCGCTTGGAGTTCGAAGCGATCCGCAGATCGGGGCAAATTGGTCAGCACGGCCTCGAAAGAAATCCAGCCTTTGCCCACCGCAGTGATCTGGTCGGCGCGGCGCGCCTGAAAGGCGTCGAGTTCACTGGGGCTGGATTCGCGCAGGATGCGCTCGGGAATCGCGGGGGCCAGCGGGATCAGAGCCCCATCGATCTGCCGGCCCGTCGTGTCGATCAGCCGAATTCCGAGAGCCTTCCGCGAGGTCCAATCGGAACCTGACGCGCGGCGGATCCGACCCGAAACCACGTAGATCGAACCCGAAACCGCGTTGTCCACCCAGCGGCCGACGATCTGGTCGGCCTCGAATCCAGCGTCGCCCCAGCTTCCCGCCGTCACGCGCGCGTCGCTCGAGTTCGACGCAAGCCCCACGACGAGCGCAACGATCATCATCAGCAAGACCGATCCCCAGCCCGCGATCTCCGAGATCCGATCGGTCCAGCGCACGTTTGTCGACGAATCGTGGACCATTGCAACGGCGATTTTCACCTGGGGTTCAGCGCGCGCTCCATCGCGCGCGGCAGCGGCCACTGCGTTCTCCGGCCCTGCCGACACATCGTTCGCGGCGGGCGGGTCGGGGTCCCCATCCGAGAGATCCTCGAATGAATCGCTGCCATCGGCAGCGGGGCCTCCAGCAGCCCCATCGAACGCGGCCGCACCGCCGAGGCCCTCACCCGGAAGTTCCGATCCGGATGTCAAATCGCTTGTCAATTCACCCCGTTGCGAATCGGCGGCGGCGATCTCTCCGAGCAGGTCGTCGACATCAGACGCGGCGTCGGCCTCGATCGAACCACCGGATTGAAACGCCTCGTCGACCGCGTCTTCCGCCGTGGAAAGCTCTCCCCAGTCACCGCTCTGATCGAAGGCGGGCTCGGGCTCGGGCGCGTCCTCTTCCTCCTCTTCGGGCTCGGAAAGTCCGACCTCCTCGTTGAACTCCCAATCGCTTTCGCCGTCGGGGTCGAAATCCTCTTCCGGTGCCGCTTCTTCCTTGGGATCCGGATCGGCTCCACCTGGCGCTTCGGTCGAGAGCGCATCACGGGCGAGATCGTCGGCCCTTTGCAGGTCGCTCGCCTCGGGAGGAACGATCACGAACGAGTGATCGCAATTCGTGCAGCGCAATCGCGCGCCGCCCGCCGGGATCTTGCTGTCATCCAGCTCGTACTCGGCGTCACAATTCCCGCAGGTGATAAACACGGAGATCGACCCCCTCCCGATTTCCGACCGCGCAGATCGAGCCGCCCCGGCTATGCTTGGGGGGCTTTCCCGATCCCGGTCCGCTTGGTTCGTTTCGGAGGCAAACGGGCCTTGCTTGAGATCTGCGAGGCCGCCGAAACGGCAGATCCAAGCCCTCGGAGGCCCTTTTTGGCCGCAGGCACCCAGCGGTCCCTTCTGGAATACCGGCTCGTGATCGTCACCGGAAAGGGGGGGACCGGGAAGACGACGGTTTCCGCTGCGCTCGCGCTGGCCGGCGCCCAGGCGGGCCTCCGGGTCCTGGTCGCCGAAATGGGCCCCGACGAGCAGATTCCGCGCCTTCTGGACCCCCGGGCACCCCGGGTGGGCTATGCGGGCTGCGCGATCCTCCCCGGCCTTCGAGCCATGCGGATCGACCCCTTCGAGGCGCTCGCGGAGTATCTCGGCCTGCAACTCGGGGTTCGCAAAATTGGGGACGTCGTGGTGCGCAACAAGGCTTTTCGCCAGCTCATGACCGCGGCCCCAGGATGGCGGGAGCTGATCACACTCGGAAAGATCTGGCACCTCGCCCAGCTCCGCTCCGAAGACCCCTCGGGTCGCCGATTCGACCTCATCGTCGTAGACGCACCAGCTACCGGACACGGTGTCGCGTTTCTCGACGTTCCGCGCGTAGCCGTTTCGGCGGTGCGGGCCGGCCCACTTCGCACCCATGCGCGGCGCGTCGAGCAATTGCTCGAGGACCCGGACCAGACGCTCGTGCTTCCGGTTGCGCTCGCCGAGGAACTCCCCGCTCGTGAAATCGCTGAACTGACGCAACGCGTTCGCAATGAGATGGGCATCTCGATCGACCGCGTGATCGTCAATGCGGTCGTCGGGCCGCCCTTCCCCGATGCGATCCCGGATCTCGATGAAGCGCTCGCTCGACTCGATGGCGATCTCGAACTCGGAGCGCTGCCGCCTCCTCGCGTACTGGCCCGCTGCGCCCACTTCCTCCGATCGCGACACGAACTCAATCGCCTCTTCAAGGCCGAGATCCAACAGACGACGGGCCTGCCGATCGTCGAACTCCCGCGACTCCCGGAAGGCATCCAGGGTCCGGACCAGATCTCGTCGCTGATGAGCGCGCTGCTCGCAAACCCGGTCTTCCCCGAATGAGGTCTGATCCGAAACTCGACGCCATGCTCGCGGACCGGGAGATCATCGTATGCGTGGGCTGTGGAGGCGCGGGCAAGACGACCGTGGCCGCAGCGCTCGCCTTGGAGGCGGCGCGGCGAGGTCGCAAGGCGCTGGTGCTCACGATCGATCCAGCGCGCAGACTCGCTGACGCGTTGGGTGTCGGATCGCTTGGAAACCACCCCGAGGCGATCCCTCGCGAAACCCTCGACGCGCTCGACGTCCCGCAGCAGGGCAATCTATCGGCGGTGATGCTCGACATCAAGCGCACTTTCGACGACCTCGTCGAGCGCTTCTCGGAGAGCGAAGAGGCGCGCAACCGGGTTCTCGAGAATTCCATCTACCAGCACGCCAGCAACGCGCTCGCGGGCAGCGTGGAATACTCCGCGATGGAAAAGGTCTTCGAGTTGCACGAATGCGGCGCGTTCGACCTGATCGTCGTCGACACACCACCGGCACAACACGCTCTCGACTTTCTCGAAGCACCCCAGCGCCTGCTCGAATTCCTCGACAGCCGGCTGGTGAAGATGCTGATTCACCCGGCCTTCGCAGCGGGCCGCTTCGGCTTCCGGCTGTTCCATCGCGGCACGCAACGGGTGCTCCAGTTTCTCGAGCGCATCACGGGCATCGGCTTTCTCGAGGATCTCTCCGAGTTCCTGATCGCGTTCGACGCCATGGCGGTCGGCTATCGCGACCGAGCCCACAACGTGCAATCCCTGCTGCTCGGCCCCAAGTCCAGCTTCGTTCTGGTGGCGGGTCCCGGCACGGAATCGACGCGACACGCCACCGACTTCCTCGACCGCCTCGAGGGCTACGGCGTCCCGCTCGCGGGAGTGCTGCTGAACCGGATTCGGCTCTGGCCGTCGAGGGACGCCCCGCCCGAAGACGATGCGCAGCGAAGCACCGACGTCGAGGCGCTGCGGGATGCGCTTTGGGCTTGCGAGGGCGCCGACTATCCCGCGCAACTCGCCGCCGAAGCGGCGGAGGCAGCGGCGACGAGATACGCTGATTGGGTGCAGGCCGACGCGCGATCCGCCCAGCCCCTACGCGAGAGAATCGAAGCACGGAATTGTTTCTGGGGTTGCATACCGGAGTTCGAAAAAGACGTTCACGACCTCTCGGGTCTTGCGCGGGTTGCAGATTGGATCGCGGGCAAGGACGAGGAGCCGTAGCGTGCCGACGAGCGATCGCTCCAGAGACCGGACGCGGCGGGACGAGGCGGAGACCTCGGAGCGCGCATCCGAAGCCGTCGCGCGCGCGCAGAGGCATGCAACCGCTGCGATCGCCGAAGCGCTCGCAGCGGTTGGCGCGCTGCTCGACGCGTCGTCGTTGGCGCTGAGTGGGGAAGCGGCCACAAGCAACGCCCTGCTGGGTCCGATGGCGCGAATTCTCGAGGGACTCCGCGCGGAATTCAACGAAGGCAAGACGACGGGTGATGTCGCTGCTCTGCTGCGCTCGATCGCCGAAGCACTCGATGCTGAAATCGCGCGTTGGGAGGCGCGCGCCGAAACCGACCCCGAAGCGCGCGCCGTGTTGCGCGCATTTCTCGGACTTCGCGAGCTGCTGTGGGAGTTCGGGATCCGGCGCAAATCCGACGCAGATGAGAGCAGAAAGACGTCGAAGCGAGCCGCGCGCAAGAAGGGGCGCTCGACCTCCGCGCGACGCAAACCACCGCGCGTGCAACGCGTAACCGTCGAGGGATGATCCGCGATTTGAGAAGAACGGTTCCCAAAAGACGATCTGGGCTAACGTGGCCTGCCGAAATACAGAGCCGGAGTTCTCGGCGCTGTGATGCGAGGAGTCCGCGATGAGCGTGTTGATCAAGCGCTACGCGAACCGAAAGCTCTACAACACCCAAGCCAGCCGCTACATCACGCTCAAGGGCATCTCGGAGTTGATCGAGGCCGGCGAAGACGTCCGCGTGATCGACAACGAAACCGGCGAAGACATCACCAGCGTCGCGCTGTCACAGATCCTGGTCGATCATGAACGCTCCAACAGCACCGGGTCGCAGACACTGTTGTCCGGGTTGATCTCACGGGGTGGCGACGCGCTCTACGAAGCACTCCGTCGGGGCGTCGGCGACGCCAGCGAGGGAATTGGAGAGCTGCAGAACAACCTACGGCGAATCATCAAGAACCGGGAGCACGACACCAGCAAACTCGGCGAGTGGATCGCGGTCGCCACACCGGACTTCGACCACATCGTGCAAAGCGCGATGGAGCGCGTCTTCAAGGTGCTCGATCTGCCGCGCCGCGGAGACATCGAAGCCCTCAACGCAAACCTGCAGCGGGTGGCCAAAGCCGTCGAATCTCTGCAGCACGCCGAAACCGGCAAGGGCGCCGCCAACCGCGAATCCGATCGCAAACCGAGCAGCGAGTCCGGCAGGAAAACGGGCGGAAAACGGAGTCGCAAACCGAGTGGCAAGTCCGCCAACGAGTCCGTCGATGGACCGAGTGGCGAGTTCGGTACCACATCCGATGGCGAAATCCGCGACGAACCCGGCGACGAGATCCGCTAGAGCCCAACCACTGCTTCAATCCCAGACCGAACCGCGATCGCTCAGCCCCGTGTCGATCAAGACCTGGATCTGCGAGCGAAGCTCCTCGTTCATTCTCGAGATCAACAATTCATCTCGTGCGGCGTCGGGCGCCAAATGGGTGATCGGGATCGGCTCGCCGATCCGAATCACCCATTTGGTCGGCAGCGGTAGAAGCCCGAGCGGGCCGAGCAGCGGAAACGTCGGAGTGACCGGAAGAAATGGCAATCCGACCGCGCGCGCTGGAGCGTCCCATTTGAACAAAATCGGATGGGCCTCCTCTGCGCCGACGATGCCGATCGGAATGATCGGAACCCGCGTCTCGAGAGCCACGCGCACCACGCCGCCCCGTCCGAAACGCTTGAGCCGATAGCGGTCGCGAAAAACCTTCGCGGCGCCCTTCTGTCCCTCGGGAAAGACCAAGACTGCCTCGCGGGAGCGAATCAATCGCTCCGCGTTCTCTCGGCACGCGCGCACACCGCCCAGTTGCGCGAGGTAAGACTGCACAAACGGAAGCGTGATCAGCCAGTCGGCGATCATGAACCGCGGCCGCAGCTTCGGACGCATCCGCCAAATCGCATGGGAGACCATCAACCCGTCGTAGGGCAGGAGTCCCGACCGATTGGCGACGAGTAAACACGGACCAGCGTCGGGAATCTGATCGATCCCGTGAAGCTCGATCCTCCAGTAGCGTTCGTAAAGCAGATCGAGCAAGGGGCGCGCCCGGCGCAACACGACTTCATCCATCCCGAACTCATCAACTTGTCCAGAGCGCTCGCTCATTCCCAACGTGCTCACGCGGCGTTGGATCTGCTGGAAGAGGGCCATCCAGTCGATCTTCTCGACGGGAGCCCGCTCTCGCGGAGGAAAACGCTTGCTGATCTCTCCACGGAGTCCATCGAGCGCTTCTCGAAGTTCGGCGCTCAACATATCGGGCTTCTCGGCTCCGCTCGACGTGTCGAGATCAGTCTGGTCGTTCACCGCGCCCTCCCCGTCACCGGTAGCGCCTCATGCGCCGCGTAGAGACGAACGACAACCAGGCTTCGCGAGTCGTATAGACCGGCTCGCCGAAGGCGTCCCAGCCCCGCTGCCCATCGGCCACCCAGAGGTAGCGCAGGTAGTCGTAGAAACCCTCTGGCGGATCTCCCGTCTGCCCCTGCGACGGGTAGTAGGCCATCCGATAGAGAATCGAGCGAGGCATCGGGAGGATGCGCTTGCCCGCGATTCGAAGAATCGTCGACAGGGGCAGGACGCCCCGTCCCACGACGTTGAACACACCGGGGTGTTGATGGAGGGTCGCGGTTAAAAACGCGTGTACACAGTCTTCTTCGTGGATGAACTGCATCAGGGGGTCGTACCCCATCAACTTGGGGACGAAAGTCCGTGAAAAATAACGCGCCACGTGATCCCAGTAACTGGGTCCGAAGACCCAACAGTTTCGCAACACGGTCACCTCGGTATCGGGGTTACGCGCGCGCCATTTTGCGAGCAGTGACTCGACCTGAATCCGGTTCGAGACCGAGTGCGAGCCGGGGTGCCCGCGCAGCGGATGCTGTTCGGTCAAGAAGTTCGGGTTGTCGGGCCAGGGGCCGTAGAGCATCGTGCTCGACGCGACGACCAGTCGCTTGACCTTGGCGGCCGCGCAGGCGTTCATCACGTGGAGGCTACCGATCGTCTCGAGTTCGTGATCCATCTCGAGGTTCGCGGTCGGCTCGGATCGGAACGCCGTGTGGACGACCGCTTCGACTCGCTCCTCGGCGAGCACCTCGGCGACGCGGCTGTCGGCGGTAGGCTCCGTCAGATCGAGGCTGTGGAAGCGCACGAGCGGATCGAGTCGGTAGGGACGACGCTGATCCAGACCGATGATTCGAAGCTTGGACGACCGCTGCAGCAGGCGCCTGACGAGAGAACGCCCCAGAAAGGAGCCGAGCCCGGTGATTGCGATGACGCCAGGTGAATTCAACGGACCTCGAGGCGCCACGCAGCGAATCCGCAATACCGCGCCTCGCTGCCTTCCCAACCCTCAGATACCATGCTGCGCGAT
>JACZVU010000171.1 GCA_022572485.1 Myxococcales bacterium | reverse complement strand
GCCCCTACACACCCCCTCACGACTGGGACATCGACTTCCCGGCCTTGATGCGCCGGCATCAGCAAGCCCGCGCGGCGCGTGACGGAGTTTCACTCGCGCGGAAAGCCACCACCCGGACCGACCTGATTGGCAAAATCGGGTCCCTCGCGCCGACGCTGATGAATTTCGCCAACCGCAACCGGATTTCGCGCATCTTGATGGAGAAGACGCTCGGCATACACCGGGACTGGATCCAGCCGTCGTTTCATCGAGAGACCGTCAAGCGCTGGTTCGCGAGGAAACAGACCCGATCCGAGGGTGAGAACGGTCACGCGGTTCTCTTCACCACCTGCAGCGTCAACTACAACGACCCCGATACCGGGCGAGCAGCGGTCGAGGTACTCGAGAGAAGCGGTGTGCGCGTGGACCTCTGCTACGAACGCTGCTGCGGGATGCCGCTTACAGACACCGGAGACCTCGACGCCGCGCGCCGCAACGCCGAGAAGAACGTGGCCGACCTGCTCCCCTACGTCGAAGCCGGTGCCACGGTCATCACACCTGGGCCTTCGTGTTCGTTGATGCTGAAAACCGAGTATCCAAAACTGCTGGCCAATCCGGACGCCGAGCGCGTCGCCAAGGGCACCCAGGATCTCATGGAGTACATCTACGATCTGGCGCGCGCCAAAAAGCTGAGTCGCGATTTCAAATCGTCTCTGGGGAGGGTGGCTTATCACGCGCCCTGTCATCTGAGGGCCCAGAACATCGGTTTTCGCTCACGCGACCTGCTCCAGCTCGCAGCCGATGAGGTCGTGCTGGTGGATGCCTGTTCGGGCGTCGACGGCACCTGGGGGATGCAAGTGCGCTTTTACGACGAGTCGATGAAAGTCGCAAGCGGTATGCTCAAGCGTCTGGATGCCGTGAAGCCGGATTGGGTCTCCACGGACTGCCCTCTCGCGGCTCTGCGCATCCAGAAGGGCCTCGGCGTGAAAGCCCTGCATCCCGTGGTTCTCCTGAACCGCGCCTATCAGGAGCTGGCATCGTGAAACAGGAGCCTGCATCGTGAAACCTCTCGCCCTGGAGGACATCGTAGACCGCGAGAAATACGTGGGATTGCGCCCGAGCTACCGCGCGGCGGTCATCGACTACAAGCGCAGCCGCCGACTCGCGGTCGGCGAAAACATCACCCTGTTGTTTGAAGACCGCGAGACGCTTCGCTTCCAAATCCAGGAAATGGTCTGGGTGGAAGGCATCGATCGGCCGGACAAGATCCAGCACGAAATCGACACCTACAACGAACTCATGCCCGCAGATCGCGAGCTCTCGGCGACCCTGTTCATCGAGGTCACCGAAGCGGCTGAAATCCGGCCCGCGCTCGATCGGCTCATCGGTGTCGACGAACACGTCTCGCTAATCGTAGGCGAAGGATCCGAAGCAATCGAAATCATGGCGCAATTCGATCCGAAGCAGATGCAGGAAGACCGAATCTCCGCCGTGCAGTACATCAAATTCGCTCTAGACGAAGGCGCACAGCGGCTCTTCTACGATCCCAAACGACCCGCGCGCGTGCGGATCAGCCACCCCAACTACCAACGGGAGGCTGAAATCCCGCCGATCACCCGAGACAGTTTGATCCGAAGCCTGCGATCCGAAGTCGAACCCCTGCTCCCGCTCGAAATGGATCCGAAGCCCATCGCGACCGATCCCCTCATCTTCGAGACCGGTGCGATCCGCGCCGTTCGACCCGACCGCCCACTGGCTCCCGGGCACCTCGTCATCGAACCCATCGAAGCCGTAGAATCGCTCTTGATCGTCGAAGACGAGCTTCTGACGGAACTGATGACAGCGGTCAAACACGCGGCAGAGGAGATCGTGCGAATACACGGCGCGTGCCGCGTACACACGGATCTCGGTGGCCAAAGCAACCGGCTTCGCTGGCACGTCTACGCACCACCGAGCTAGCGGTGAACGCCCCGCTGATTGCGAATGTTCTCGGCTGGCTACTCGTCGGCATTGCCGCGATTCAGCTCGTACCCATTATTGCGGCACTCCGCTTCGGCGAGCCCGTGCTCCCCTACGCGGCGAGCGCAATCGCCGCAGGCGTCGTCGGATTCGCGATGGCCTTTGGTTCGCACCCAACCGATCGGCGCATGCGAATCCGCGATGCCTTTCTCGTGGTCAGCGCCGCCTGGTTGATCGCATCCGCGTTCGGCTCCCTTCCTTACATGTTCACCGACACACTTGGCATCGCCGATGCAATCTTCGAGTCTGTCGCGGGCTTCACGACGACGGGATCCACTGTGATGACCCAGATCGAGGGCGCCCCGAAGGCTCTCCTGCTCTGGCGATCCCTCACCCAATGGCTCGGCGGGATGGGAATCATCCTCTTTGCGGTCGCTCTCATGCCCCTGCTCGGCGTCGGCGGCATGCAACTCTTCAAGGCCGAGGTACCGGGCCCCGTCGCCGACAAACTCACCCCAAGGATCGCGGTTACCGCCCGACGGCTTTGGTTGATCTACGTCGGCTTTACCGGAGTCGAATGGGTTCTGCTGGTTTTTGCGGGAATGACCCGATACGAGGCACTCTGTCATTCACTCACGACGATGTCGACGGGTGGATTCTCGACCCTTGATGGATCAATCGGCGGCTTTGATTCTGCGCTCATCGAGTGGATCATCATCGTCTTCATGACGCTCGCTGGCGTGAACTTCGTGCTCCACTATCGGCTGCTCACCGGCCACATCGGCAGCGTCTTGCGGAATGCAGAGTTGCGTTACTACCTCGCCCTTCTGAGTGGAGCGGCCATCATCGTCTACTGGGCACTCTTCCACGCAATCGAATTCGGGGGCTTCCGCGCCGCGCTGTTCCAGGTGGTCTCGATCGCCACCACCACCGGTTACGCCACCGTCAACTTCGAGGGATGGCCGTCCATTGCGCTACTGGTGCTTCTGCAGTTGATGATCCTCGGAGGCATGGCGGGTTCGACCAGTGGGGGCGTGAAGAGCCTGCGGGTCCTGATCGGAATAAAAGCCCTGTCCAGCGTCTTCAACCGACTGGGACACCGAACCGCGGTCGGACACCCCGTCCTCTACGAGAGAAAGCGGGTTCCCGACGACGTGCTCGCCGGCATCTGGGCATTTCTCACGCTCTACTTTCTAACGACCACGGTTGTCGCTTGCGTGGTCAGCGCAGCCGGCTACGACATCCTGACTTCGGTGTCGACGGCGCTCACCTCGGTTGGAAACGTGGGACCTGGGTTGGGTGAAATCGGCCCGTCCGACAACTTCGCGCACTTTCCGAGCGCGGTGAAATTCACTCTCTGCATCGCGATGATCGCGGGGCGATTGGAACTCTTCACGATCCTGATTCTCTTCCACCGAGACTTCTGGCGGCGTTGAAATGGACGATCTGCGCGTTCGCCGGGGCCTCGTCATTCCAGCGGGCGAGTTGCGCGCCTCGGCGAGCCGGTCGAGCGGTCCGGGGGGCCAGCACGTCAACAAGTCGAGCACCCGCGTGACACTGCGTTGGAACATCGAGGTGAGCGAAGTGCTGTCGGATCGACAGCGCGTACTTTTGCGTTCGAAGCTCGATCACCGATTGACGCGAGCTGGCGCACTGATACTCCACGCGGGCCGGGCGCGCAGCCGGGCGCGCAACCTGGAGCGCGTCCGCGAACGGCTCGTAGAGATCGTCTCGGAGGCGCTCACCACAGCCCGGGCGCGGCTCGCCACCCAGGCCAGTGCGGGCACCCGAAAGCGCGGGATTCAGCAGAAGAAGCGCCGCTCCGCGCTCAAAAGCCAGCGCCGCCGACCTAGATTGGATGACTGACCGATTTGCGAAGCCAGCGGCCCAAGCCCGCTCGCAGAGCGGCCGGCTTGACGCGCTGTGCGTGGCTCGGTAACCCGCGGATCGTGACGTGCGTCGACCCCGCACCACTGATCCTCGCAAGCGCCTCACCGCGCCGGAGCGACCTGCTTTGCCGGGCCGGCATTCGCTTCGAAGTCCGCCCGGCGAACATTCCGGAGGTCGAGCAGCCCGGCGAAATCCCCGTCGCATTTGCGAAACGCCTCGCCCACAGCAAGGCCCTTGCCGTCGCGAAGCAGAGCGGCGCGTCTCCTCCCCGGCTGGTGTTGGGTGCGGATACCATTGTCGTGTTGGATGGTGAAGTGCTCGGCAAGCCGCGCGATTCAGATCACGCACTGGAGCTTCTCGAACGCCTGATGGGTCGTGAGCATTCGGTGGTGACTGCAGTCGCGTTGGTGGCGAGTGACACACTGCGGGTATGGCACACTGCGGTGACGAGTCGCGTCGAAATGCGCGCCGCAGGGCGAGAGGAGCTGATCGCCTATGTGGCGACCGGAGAATCACTCGACAAGGCGGGAGGCTACGCGGTGCAGGGAGGCGCGCGATCCTTCGTAATCCGAATCCACGGCAGCGAGACGAACGTGATCGGCCTTCCTCTCGACGAAACCATCGACCTGCTCGGCGAGGCTGGATTTGGAGATTCCGCTTGATGTCCAGCCGCGACATCGAAAGCCGGCTCGCGTCGGTTCGCGAGCGCATGGCGGCTGCCGCCTTGCGCGTCGGGCGCAAACCCGAAGAAATCACCCTGCTCGGTGTCGCCAAGCGAAAGAGCCCAGAGCTGATCGTGGCCGCAGTGCGTGCGGGGCTATGCGATCTGGCCGAGAGCTACGTTCAAGAGGCAGCAGCAAAGATTCCGGCCGTAAACACCGAACTCGGAAGCGCGGGGCTGGCCGTGCCGCGTTGGCATTTCGTCGGGCAGCTCCAGCGCAACAAGGCTCGGGATGTCGTGCGCCTCTTCGATGCGATTGCTAGCGTCGACCGCGAGCCGCTCGGCGCGGAACTCGAGCGCCGCGCCGTTCAGCAGGATCGCCACCTCGACGCCCTCCTCCAGCTGAACCTCAGCGGCGAGCCCCAGAAGGGCGGCATCGATCCCGCCGCTCTTCCGAAGCTCCTCGAGGCCAGCACGCGCTGGCCCCGGTTGCGTATCACGGGATTGATGACGGTACCCGCGGCCGCGGCGGACCCCGAGGACAGCCGGCCGGCCTTCGCGAGGCTTCGCTCGCTGCGCGACGCACTGCGTGGCAAACCGGGCGGGGAACACCTATCTGAACTCTCGATGGGAATGACCGGCGACTTCGAAATCGCCATCGAAGAGGGAGCCACGATCGTGCGGGTGGGGACGGCGATCTTCGGCTCCCGGAGTGAATCATGACCTTGGCGGGGCGGCGAATCGGCTTCATCGGTGGGGGCGCGATGGCAGAAGCGCTGGCCGCTGGACTCATTGCGGGGGGTGTTTCTGCGGCCCAGATCCACATTGCCGAGCCCCGGCCCGAGCGCTGCGCACAACTGCGCGATCGCCTCGGCGTGGCGGCCGACGCCGGCTACGCGGACGTGGTTCGCGGCAGCGATCTGGTCGTGCTCGCCGTCAAACCCGACGTCGTCCCGGCGGCGCTGGCAGCACTGCGCGCGGAAGGTCTCGA
>JACZVU010000032.1 GCA_022572485.1 Myxococcales bacterium | reverse complement strand
GATTCGCGCCCTCGAGATCGCCGGCGACCGCGACGACCCGATAGCCCATTCGCGCCAGGGACGCGGCCAGGTTGGCGACGATGAAACTCTTGCCAACACCGCCCTTGCCCCCGCCCACGGGAATCAAGCGCGCTCGATGAGAGCTGCCCGACCCATCTCGTAGCTCGGCTGCGAGCTTGTTCAACCTGTCTCCCACCCTGGTGTTCACTCATGCACCCGCGACGCGCGGCTCTAGTCGGAGCATCGCGCGGTTGGGCCATTTCGCTCGACGATGCTCAAGAAGGGCCGCCACTCGTTGTATCGAACACACGAACCAATGTGGTTCATCAGCGGCGTCCACCGGGGTTTGGCGGGGACTCGCTGGAGGCGCAATCGTGCCTGCTGGGGAGTTCGCCCGCCCTTGCGCCGGTTGCATTCGACGCAGCTGCACACGACGTTCTCCCAGGTCGTACGCCCCCCGAGCGCACGCGGAATGACGTGGTCTAGATTGAGTTTGGAGCGATGGGGCCGCTCGCCGCAGTACTGACAGGTGAACTTGTCGCGGGCAAAAACATTGACGCGACTGTAACGCACGTGACGCTTGGGCACGCGGTCGAAACTCGGAAGCAGGATCACTCTCGGCACGCAGATCTCGCCGCTTGGCGTTCCGATCAACGCGTCGCCTTCGGTACCCCGCCGTCGCCGCCAGCTCTCGAAGTCGAAGGTCTCGTACTCTTGGCTCACGACTCGCGCGGCGTCCCGGTAGACGAGCGCAAATGCCCGCCGAGCCGATGTCACATGAATCGGCAGATAGGATCGATTCAGCACGAGAACAGTCGCATTCAACACGATTTCAGCCACTCATCCTACGAGACCAGCCCTCTTCATTCAACGCGACCGGTCTCTTCGAGCGCGAGGCCGACCGCCTGCTCGATGGCGTCCTCGTCACCCTCTAGCAGCGTCCGAACGTCGAATATCAGCGCGTCGTCGCGAAGGCGCGCGACCACTGGGACTGGAGCGGCGCGCAGGCACTTCGCGATTCTCTGCGCGCTCGTGGAAGCCCGCAGGACGACGACCCAGCTGTCGAGTTCGAAACCGGGCATCGAACCGCCGCCCACGAACCCGCAGTCCGGCTCGGCGTGGATGCGCGCGGTGCCGCCCCACACCTTGTCGAGGCGCGCAGCCAACGCGCGAGCGCGCGTCTCCAAACGACCCAAAGGCTCGAGCAGTTGGCGCAGCACCGGAAGTTCTCGCTCGGCGCGACCCTCCAGATAGCATTCGAGCGTCCAATCCAGCGCCGCGAGACTCAACTTGTCCAGACGCAACGCGCGGGCCAGCGGGTTGCGCCGCATGGCCTCGATGATCTCCCGCGAACCCAACAGCAGGCCGGCCTGGGGGCCCCCCAACAGCTTGTCACCGGAGAAGCACACCACGTCTGCGCCCAGTTTCAGGCGCGCGGGCGCGTAGGTCTCGGCGGGAAAACCGCGGGTACTGAGGTCGATGAGCGTCCCGCTACCGAGGTCTTCGACGACGGGAATGCCCTTGTCGCGACCGATCTCCGCGAGCTGCCCAAGCGACGTTTCGGCCACGAAACCGCGCAACTCGAAGTTGCTGCGATGGATCTTCAACAACAGCCCGGTGCGCGAGTGGATGGCTCGCTCATAGTCGTTCGGATGCGTGCGGTTGGTGGTGCCGACCTCAACGAGATCCACCCCTGCGCGTTCCACGATGTCCGGAATCCGAAACGAGCCACCAATTTCGACCAATTCGCCCCGGGAGACGATGGCTTCCCGACCCCTCGCGAGGGTGTCGAGCACCAACAAGACGGCGGCGGCATTGTTGTTGACGGCGAGCGCGGCCGGGGCTGTGGTGAGGAGGGCGAGCTTCGAGCAGACAGCCGACAGCCTGTCACCGCGCCGACCGGTTTCGAGATCGAATTCGAGGTTCGAGTAACTCGCGGCGGCTTGCGCGATGGCTCGAACGGCATCGGGCGCCAACGGCGCTCGCCCTAGATTGGTGTGGAGGGAGATTCCCGTAGCGTTGACGACTCTGCGTGGCTGGCCACCGCACAAGGCAGCGGCCAGCACGGCGGATCGATCGGATAGATCCTTCAACACTCGGCTGCCGTCAGCCGCGGACCTGGGCGCAGATTCCGACAAGCGCTCCCGCGCTTCGGCCAAGGCGCGGCGAATTCCCTCCAGAACCGCCCAGGTGGGCAAATCGGGCCGCTCCGCGGCCACCACATCAGCCAGCCGATCGACAGCCGGAAGTGCCCTGCGGGGATCAGTCTTGACCTCGGGGCTCCGATACATGATTCTCCTGGAAGAATTTGCTTGGTGTGGTCCTGCGGGGATCACGTTTCATGGGTGGCACGACATTGTTGCTGAAAATTGATCACCCGTCGCGTGAATGGGTGACATCCGATTTCCGCGACTCCGCAGGCGATTGGGGTGAGCTGAACGGGCGGCGGGGCGCTGCCGGGGCTCGAAAACCCGATCGCACGTCTACACCGTTGTAGAGACTTACTGTGCGAGTAAACAATTTTGTTCATGAATTTGGGAACTTAGAGCCTGTTCCCGTTCTGCTCGAGCCCAATCGGGCCCTGAGTACCGCTTAGCCCCGCCACCGGCCCACGCCACTGCGCGCGGACCATCCAACAGGCACGAAGGTCTCCATTTCGGCTCGCCAAAGCCGAAGGATCGAGTGCTCCCGGCCCCCCCCGCCGAAGCACGACGCACCCTTCCGCGGGAACTGCAAAATGACAAATGAGATCGTCATCAATGCCTCGGCCGGAGAGACTCGGGTGGGGATCATCGAACGCAACCTATTTACTGAACTTCACATCGAAAGGGAGGGCGAGCGCAACGTCGCCGGCACCATCGTCAAGGGGCGTGTGACTCGGGTACTGCCCGGAATGCAGGCCGCCTTTGTGGACATTGGCCTCGAGAAAGCGGCATTCCTCTACGCTGGCGATTACTACGACAACTCGATCAAACCGAATGGCGACAACGAGGCCCCGGAACGCAACAGAAGCCGCTCGCGCAACGGTAGCCGACAGCCGCCACCGAGTATCGACACCCTGCTCCGCGAAGGCCAGGAGATCGTCGTCCAGGTCGCCAAGGAGCCGATCGGCAGCAAGGGCGCTCGGATCACCTCCCACATTTCGATCGCGGGTCGCCACCTGGTGGTCACACCGCTTTCGCAGCGGGTGGGCGTGTCCCGCCGCATCGAGTCCGATCGCGAGCGGCGCCGACTCCGAGAGATCGTTTCGCGAAACCGGCCAGATGGCCTCGGCTTCATCATCCGCACTGCCGGCGACAATGCGAGCGAGGCGGATCTACAAGCCGACATCCGCTATCTGACAGCGGTTTGGAGCGACATCCAGAAGAAGAGGGAAACCGCGAGCGCTCCATGCGATCTCTACTCGGAACTCGCCCTGCCACTTCGGGTGATTCGCGACTTCGTGAACAACCAGACCAAGCGCATCGTGATCGACGACCGTCGCGCCTACGAAGAAATGGAAGATTTTCTGACACGCTTCGTCGCGGACCCGAAGCCACGACTCGAACACTACCGGGGTGCGCTCCCGATCTTCGACTACTTCAACATCGAGTCGTCGATCGACACCAACCTGGGCAAGAAGATCTTCCTCAAATCCGGCGGGCATCTGGTGATCGACCAGAACGAGGCGCTCACCGCGATCGACGTCAACACCGGGCGCTTCGTCGGCAAGCGCGACCTCGAAGAGACGGTTCTTCGGACAAACCTCGAAGCGATCAAAGAGGTTGTCCATCAACTCCGCTTCCGGAATATCGGCGGCATCATCATCATCGACCTGATCGACATGGAAAGCGCGGAAAATCGCCGCAAGGTTTACAGCGCCCTCCAGGAAGCCCTGAAGCAAGACAAGGCGCGAACGAACATCCTCAAGATCTCGGAGCTCGGCCTCGTCGAGATGACGAGGAAGCGAACCCGAGAGAACCTCATCCAGCAACTCTGCGAGCCCTGCGCACACTGCGAGGGGCGCGGCTACGTGCTGTCGAGCGAGAGCATGGCCTTCAAGGTTCTGCGCGAAATTCGCAAGGATCTGCCGCGGTTCTGCGGTCGGAAGATCGCCATCAGCGTGAATCCCCGAGTCGCGGAAGTACTGCTCGCCCGCGCCCACAAGGCCTGTGCGGAACTCGGCCGCGAACTCGGCCGCGAGATCGAAATCCGCGGCCGACCCGGGCTTCACCAGGAGCAGTTCGAAGTGACGGCCCTCGACAGTGGCCCTCCTGTATCCATACCGCTTCAGTGGCTCGGCTTTCCACCCGATTCCGACAACGAGAAGGCATCTACCGCTGAATTGCAGCTCGAAGCCGACGAACCATCGAGCGCGGCGGCGCCAGACGCCTCAGGGTCGGTAAGCGCGGCAAAGGGCGCTTCCGACTCGGCGCTGACGCCGGCCGAGTCGAAAGCCCCGCGGGAGGCCACCGAAGAGAAGAGGGGCAAGTCGGTCGCCGCGCCGGAGCCCGCACGCGCGGAATCCGCGCCCCAACCAGCCTCTCCAGAATCCACTTCCGCAGCCACCTCCTCGGAACAGGTCTCCCGAGAATCCACCCCGGCGGAAGCCTTTTCAGAGGCGACGCCCCCGGAAGACGCCTCGACCGCAGCACCGGCGATTGTGGCCAACGCCGAAGCTGCCAAAAGCGAAAAACGCTTCGCAGCGCCAGCCCCAGCCGCCGAGATGCTTGACTTGGAAGCGGAAACTCCGATACTGCCTCCTCCCGCGAAAGTGGAGGAGCCGTAATGTACGCCGTCGTTCGGACGGGAGGGAAGCAGTTTCGGGTAGAACCCGGGGCAGCGGTCCGCGTAGAGAAACTCGAGGGATCCGTTGGCGACAGCGTCGAGTTCGGCGAAGTCCTGCTGGTGGGTACCGAGGGCGGCGCAAAGATCGGCACACCGCTGGTCGCCGGCGCAAAGGTGTTGGGAACCATTACCGCCCAAGGCCGCGGGCCGAAGCTCATCATCTTCAAATTGAAGCGGCGCAAGGGTTATCGGCGAAAGGCGGGCCACCGTCAGTCGTACACCGAAATTCGAGTAGACAAGATCGAGGCTTGACCGATGGCGCATAAAAAGGGACAGGGCAGTTCGCGCAACGGCCGCGACAGCCAGGGGCAGCGGCGCGGAGTCAAGGTGTTCGCGGGCCAATCCGTGAAGGCGGGATCGATCCTCGTTCGCCAACTCGGTACGAAGATCCATCCGGGCCGCAATGTGGGCCTGGGTCGCGATTACACGCTCTTCGCACTTCGCGACGGTGTGGTCGGTTATGCCAAGTCCCGTGGACGCGTCGTCGCGCAGGTCGAAGCGAACAACTAGAGAGGATCGCGGAATCCGGTTACACCGATCCTCGTCGGAAACGGGTGTCACGGTATTCTGCGGGACTCTCTAGCGCGTAGCTTCCGTCGCCTTTCGAACCTCCTGTCGTCGCAGCGTGAGTGCGCTGAGGGTTCTTGCGTGCTTCTCTCGGGTCAGCGGATACCGGGTCGCGACCGCGATCGCGAGTAGCAGGACCACCATTGGAACCAGGGACGTCATCGTCCGGATCGACAACAGCGCCCGTTCGGTTTGCTCGGTTTGTTCGAGGCCACCGACGAAACCCGAAAGCTCCAGCACCAAGCCCATCATGAGCACGGCCGTCGCGCCTCCGATCTTCCGGAGGAAGGTGAAAAACCCGACGTACATGCCCTCGCGCCGCTCGCCAGTTGCAAGCTCATCCTCGTCGATCACGTCTCCGAGCATCGCCCAAGGCATCATCTCTACAACCGCGTAACCCAGGGCTGCGAGTGACGGTACCGCGAACAAGACCCAGCGCGGCCAGCTCGAATCAGCCAGAAAGAGCGCGATTTGAATCGCGCTCCACCACGCTGCGCCTGCGATGAAGAGCGTTCGCTTGTCTCGTTTTTTCGCGACCGCGAGCCAAGCGGGAAGCGCTAAGACCACCATCACGAGAAAGAGCCCCAAGGCTGGTGCGAAGTCCTCTTCTCGCCCGATCCAATAGGCAAAGTAGAGAAGGAGCATCGCGCCGATCAGGTCGACCGCGATGCGCGCCAGGATGTAGAGCATCGAGAGAATTCGATACGTGCGATGCGCGGCGAGTGCTCGCATGCCCTCGAGGAAACCCAGGGGAGTGCTCTTGTCGTAGCCCGGTCGTTCGAAACTCACCGCGTATACCGCAAGCCATGGAACGACCAGCCACACAGCGGTCACAGCCGCCGTGTACGCCCAGGCCGCCGAGTCGCCTCCAATCGCGTCGGCAACGGGCTTCATTCCCACTGCCGCCAAGGTTCCCATCACTGCGGCCACCGAGCGGAACGTATTCAGGGAGGTCCGCTCATCGTATCCTGTCGCCATCTCCGGTAGTAGCGCGAGATAAGGAACGGAGATGCATGTCATCGCGAGGCTCACGCAGACGTATGTCGATGAGTAGTAGACAAATCGCGCCGATTCCGACTCGAAGGGAACGCTCAACCACATCAGCGCAAAGAAGAGCCCGAAGGGCAGGGCTCCGATCAAGAAGTAGGGGCGCCTTCGCCCGCTGCGCCAGCGCGTCATGTCCGAGAGTCGCCCCATTCCCGGATCCGTAAATGCGTCGATGATGCGGGCGATCCAAACCACGAGGCCCGCTAGAAATGGGCTCAGCCCGCCGTGTTCCATCAGGAACTTGAAGTAGAGCAGGGAGACGGCCGACAGCACGAGATTCACGGTGTGGTCGCCGAGTGCGTAGACCACCTTCTTTGCGGTGGAGAGTCGCTTTTCGGTGGGATTCGGCTGCAACGGAGCGACTCCTCGGGTCGGGGCGATTCGAACGGTTGGATGTCCTTGTATGCACCCAGCTGGAGCGCTACCGAGATTCAGACCTTGAAGTGGGATCGGATGAAGCGTAGGAAGAGTGAATCGGGTAGGAAGCGTCTGCCAAAATGGGTGCCCCACGAATCGGGACCCACCGCGTACCGCACCCTCGGCCGTCGGGCGGTTAGGGCGCGTTCGATGGCACGCGCCACGATTTCCGGGCCGGGCGCCTTTGGCAACGACGCGCGGATCGTCTCTTCGCAGCGGAGAATCCGCTCGCCGTACGGAGAGCCTTGGTGGTCGCCGAAATCCATCGCGTCGTTGAAGTCCGTGTTGATGTCGCCCGGCTCGACGAGGGACACCTGGACACCGAACGGGTGCAGCTCGTTGCGCAGCGCGAGGCCGAGCGCGTCGATCGCGCCCTTGGTGGCAGAGTAATGCGCCTGAAAGGGGATTGGCGCATGGGCGGCGAGCGAACTCACGATCACGATGCGGCCGCGCCGAGCCTCGCGCATGCCGGGTATCCCCGCGCGCAGGGTTCGAAGCGTACCGAAGAAGTTGGTGTCGAACTGCGCCTGAGCGTCCTTGATGCTGAGTTCCTCGACGCTGCCATACACCCCGTAGCCCGCATTGCAAACCATCGCGTCGAGCTGCTTTACCTGGCTCGCGATCTGGGCGAAAGCGGCGATCACGGACTCCTCGCTGCGGACGTCCATCGCGACCCAATGAACCGCCGGGGCATCCGAACCCAGCGAGCTGGGATCTCGGCTGGTTCCGAAGACCTCGAAGCCTCTCGCGAGCAGATGCTTGGCGGCCACGGCGCCGATGCCAGATGATGCGCCGGTGATCAGGACGGATGATTTCAAGGGTCGGCTCACTCTCGCAAATCGCGAATCGATCCTAACATCGAACTCCCCGGTTCCATCAGCGAGGCGCCCGCTTTGACCGACTTCCGCAGCGTGTTTCTCCCTTTGCTGGCCGCGATCGTGCTCGCCTGTACGGAATCAGAGGCGCCGTCGAAAATCCTACCGGAAGCGCCCAAAACGCTCTGGGTCGAGCTCGCAGGTGAGCCCTTCGAGCTGGAACTCGCGCTCGATGCGGTTTCCCGCCACCAGGGGCTTTCCGGCCGCCTCTCGATCGCGCCCAACGGCGGCATGCTCTTTGTGAACACGGTCGAGAGCCCCCAGGCCATGCTGATGCGGGATTGTGCCATTCCGATCGATGTCGCGTTTCTCGACTTCTCAGGCAAGGTGGTGGCGATCCACGAGATGCGACCCGAACTGCCCCGTCGGCCCGCGGAGAGCCGGAGCGAGTACGAATCGAGGTTGCGCGTGTACCGGAGCGGCGCTCCCG
The DNA here is from genome assembly GCA_022572485.1 of Myxococcales bacterium. The sequence continues at coordinate 11,358 of JACZVU010000032.1, read as the reverse complement.
CGGGGTTTGCGATCGAGACTGCGGGAGGCCGGTTGGACGAAATCGGCCTTCGGGTCGGCGATCGCGTAGACTTCGACATCGCGAGCACGCTGAATCTCGCCCGCCGCGCCGAGGGTCAACCGCGCTGAGGCGCGATCCACGGGGTGCGCCGGGTGGCTGCTTGGGGTTTGGACCTCTCGGCCAAAACTGGATGCTCCGGTTGGCGTTCTGGACGGCCTCGCATTTCGCACTGAGTCGTAAACCCAACGGTTTCATTGTTTTCGCGGTGTTGAGCCCGAGGCGATTGAGGTATGGTTGCCCGCTGTTGGGCCCGGGGGGAAGACGGGAGGGGTCGCCAAGTGCTGGAGCCATCCAGCGAATCAACCAGGAGCATCAAGACCTCCATGAGTGACGTTTCGCTTGCGTCGCTGAGACGCGTGCGCCAGACGTTGAACGTGGGAAAGATCGTCAAGGAGATCGGGCCCGACTTCGAGCCGAGTCGGATCATCTATTGGAGCGATCTGCTGGCTTTCACGTGTGTCGGATGGTCGGCGTTGGTCATCAGCGTGAGGGCGCCCTTCGGTTCGCTGCTGCACGTGATCGCTACTTTGGTCGCCGTGTTCGCGCTGCTGCGCGCTGCACTGTTCATCCACGAACTCTCCCATCTCAAGCGCGGTCAGATTCCGGGCTTCGAGCTGGCCTGGAACCTCATCGTAGGCATTCCGTTCATGATCCCGAGCCTGATGTACGTCGGCTCGCACATGGATCACCACAAACGAATGGGTTTCGGGACCAACGACGATCCCGAGTACGCCCAGATCGCCCGCTGGAGCCGACTGAGGATCGTAACGTTCGTGTTTATAGTGGCTTTGATCCCACTCGTTCTGCCGCTGCGCTGGGGTGTCCTGGGCCCGCTCTCCCGGCTCTTCCCGCCGCTTCGGCGGCTCGTCGTCGGCAAACTCTCGACGCTCGTGATCAATTCCAGCTACGTCCGTCCGATGCCCAAAGGCGAGCACATCAAACGCTGGGATGCTCAGGAAGCTGGCGCAGCCGTGTTCGTATGGGTGGTGTTCGGCGCGGTGATCGCAGGTTGGGTCCCGATCGCATGGATTGCCCAGTGGTGCATCGTCGTCGGCGGCATTCTCACCGTGAACCAGGTGCGAACGCTTGTCGCACACGGCTACGAGAACGAGGGCGAGCCGATGGATACCGAAGCTCAGCTCCTCGACTCCATCAATTTACGGGGCTGGCCGATCCTCACTGTCTTGATTGCACCGGTAGGGCTTCGCTTCCACGCCCTCCATCACTATCTTCCGTTCATCCCTTACCACAGTCTAGGGCTCGTTCACCGCAGGCTGCTGGCCGAGCTGCCGCAGAACGCTCCTTACCGAGCGACGGTGAGGGATGGCGTCGGTACGCTTCGTCGGCTCTGGCGAAACGCGGCGACCCCGCATCGGGCGAGCTTCAGCGCAGATCGCGTTGCCAAAGAACTTTGAGCAGCAGGGGCCACCCGAACAGGAAGGGGTAGCGGCGCTGCCGCTCGCTCGGGACGATCTTCTTCCCGGTGTGACGCTCCAGTTTCCAGAGCACGTAGGGCAGCCAGTCGCCGAAAGTCGCCGCGCTCTTGAGTAGCTGAACGAAGTAGACCAATTTGACCAACGGGCGCAGCCGGCTCCAACCTCGCCGCGTCGATGCCTTCGCGTCGGCAGGCAGGATTGCTTCAATCTCGGCACCCGCGCTGTGCACGTCAGCGCCCATTCTCGCGAGTACGGCCCGCGCGGCCCGGTCGTAGCGTTCGGGGTCCGCTTCGTAGAGGCTTTGGATGGTTTCTGGAGCTTCGGGCCGAAGCTCCGCCGAGTAGGTTCCCCGCAGCACTTGCTGCCAGAGTGTGGCCGCCGTGAACCGGGTCGATCCGTTGCGGGTGGGAAGTTCGTAGAGGGTTCGAGAAACGGCCGTGACGGTCGATTCCACGACGGCGCCCACCACCGCTTCGCGCGCGCTGGCGTCGCGCAGATGAACGGCCAGCGCAGGCTGACAGAAGCGCGCCCAGATGCCCGAGCGCAACCCGCCGGGCCTCGCGCCCCGCTCGAAGTCTCTCAGCGAGATCACCGCGTATTTGCAGCGCAGCGGGCCAAGCTCGGATTCGATCTCCAGGTAGAAGACGTTCGGAGGAAGGGCCGCATTTGCCCAGGCGAGGAGGCGTGAGCGGTAGGCGTCGCGGTACGTGTCGACGAGTACGTAGAAGTCGAGCACCCCTTCGCTCGTGCGCTGGCGAAGACAGGAGCCGTAGAAGAGAACGGCCGCGACCGCGCTGCCGTGGAGCCGCAGGATCTCATCCGTCAGCTGCTTTGCGGCGGTTGACGCGGGTTGGAGGAGCTCGGCTCTGACGAGCTGCTCCAGGTCGGGGGCCGGGGTGCCCACCGAGTCCTCAGGCGCGGACGAAGCGGACGCGCCGGTCGCCGGAGATGCGGACGATTTCGCCGCTTCGCGGCTGGATGGTCTCTCCATCGACGGTAAATCCAGCATCGATCCGGAGTTCGGCGACCTCGACGTTGCGGCTCGTATAGCCCGCATCGGGTCTCACGAAGGGCCTGGGTTTGCCGCGTAGGATTCCGAGCGCGGCCACGGCGGTGCGCTTGCAGCCGCTGGCCATTGCGGTGAAGCGAACCGGAGCTTCTTCGCGACCCCAGAAGGGATTGATCTTGAGAAACAGCCGCCGCAAGCTGGACGCGATGATCAGCGTGAACTCTCCGCCCTCGACGAGTTCACCGTCGAGCATGATCTGGGCCTTGTCGGGCGTCAGTACACCGTCACGACGCCTGGCGATTGCTCGCAGAATCAATCCCGCGGTCACGATGCCCGCGCCGAAGGAGCCCTGACTCTTGCCATGCGGGAAAAGGCTATGGGTAAGGTCGATCGCTCGATGGATCATTCCGGCGCCAAAAAAGAATCCATAGTGGGTTCCGCGATCTCGCAGTGTTTCGACGCGCAGCAGCGGGCGATCCACCAGCCGCTCTTCGAGTCGCCCCGCTTTTACGTCTTCCAATAGCCCCTGCAATCCCTTGATGGGGTCGCGGTGTGCGCCGATATCCAGCGCGCTCATGTTCGTACGCCCACCCCGCAGCGGCGCCACCATCGGAATGCTCGGAGAATCATCGGTGGTCAACATCTGCGTCAGCGTATGTTGCAGCGTACCGTCGCCCCCATTGATCACGATCAGCTCGACGTTCTGACGCGTGAGGCTCGCCAGGGCCTCGGGGACCGATCGAACGCTCGTCGTCTCGACATGCGCGACTTCTGGGTAGTTCCTCAGCAGGTGAAGGATTCGCCTCACCTTGAGGTTGCTCCGGCCAGCGCGGAGGTTGTTCAATAAGCCGATTCGCACGGACTAAGCTCCTGGAATCCTAGTTTCCGGGTCGCGTAATTTTCGGGGGAGGGGATTGGTGAACGTGATCGTCGTGATGCCAGAACCCTTTAGCACAGTTTCCGGGGTGTTCTGCCCCGACAGCAACCTGACCTCAAACGATGCGCGCGCCCACACGCGGTGAGGGCGCAGCTTGAAGGATAACAGGAATCGAAAAGGTTGAGGAATCGCCTTCAGTGGGTTGATCTCGGCGAGCGTCGGGCCGCTCCAAATGGTGCCCTCGATCTCTGGGCCGCTGATCCGCAGCTCGCTGGGCGTGGGATAATCGCCCCTCTCCTGGGTGGGCGGATCGACGAGGGTGAGTTGGAAATCAGTCGTTTGAACCAGCAACTCGCCATCGCGTGTGACGATCAGCCAGCGCTCGCGCTCCCCGGAAGGCGCTGTCCGATCCGATAGGTAGATGGACGCTTCACTTCCAGTGGACGCGAAGTCGATCCTCCGCAGCGTGAGGTCCGCTTCGCTCTTTTCCATCCAGGTGTGGGTGATGGAGATCGTTCCGCTCACGGAAGCGGTCTCGCTCATTCCCTCGAGCCAGATGGTCCCGGTTACTGGGGTCGCCAATTCCAGCAGGTCGAACGAGTAGCGGTCGGGCGTGGGATCGACCCAGCCCACCGGCCCTCTCGGCGAATATTGAAACGCGACGCGGATGCTGCGTTTCGTGCTGTCGTATTCGAGCCGGTGCAGCGATCCGCTCTGATCGAAGATGCTCGATCCGATCCGGATGCTGTCGCCGTCCGGGCTGAGCGTCCAACGCTTCTTGCGCCGGCCATTGCGGAATTCGGTCCGCTTTCCGTTCGGGTCGATGAGTTGCCAGGTCGCGATCGCTGTTCGATTACCCGGGCCTTCATTGGTGATCAGGAAGCGAACGAACAAGTGATGGTTCGAGTCGAAGTGAGCCACGATGTCCCAGTACTCCGACGCCGAGTCGCCATCGGAAAGATGGGACAAGCGGTCTCCCCGTACGACCGCCATCGCGGCCAACGGCGCGAGCGAAACGGCGACCGCGAATGCGCAGGTCACCCATCGGCCTCGATGTGGCAGTCGGTGTTGGCTCTGGCGCTGCAATCGGGCCTGGCTTTGCGATTGGCGTTGGCGCTGCACGTGCTCAGGTGCGTTTTCTCGTAACCTCAATCGACACCCTCGGGATCGGGCTGCGATCCGTTGCGCGGTGGTTCCCGCCCGGAGTGAGACGTCTCGTCCCAGCACTCAATTCGAATTCCGCGGGACCGTTCGAACAGCGCTTGCAGGATTCGCTCGATGTGGAAGCCCGTGCATACGACAGTCCAGATCGCGACCATTACGAGCCCGAGATCGGGTCGCCCGCCCAGGGTTCCCACGGTGAGCAACAGCAGATTCGGATTGCGGCGGGCCGTGATCGTCCGGAAGAGCGAGTCAATCGGCCGCCAGCAGTGGGTTTCGATCTCAAACGTGAGGATGAAGATGCCCTCGAGGCCGCGTCCGAGCAGATAGCCCACGATGACCACGATCGTGGCGGCGTCGAGGGTCCCCGATAGGCCGATGCCCCAAGCGAGATACCAGAGCGGTGGATGGATGAGGTCGAGGGCGTGGTCGAAAACGTGTCCGAATCGGCTCGACGTCAACGTGACGCGCGCGAGTTTGCCGTCGACGGTGTCGAGAAACGTCATCAGCCAGCCGCAGGCCAATCCCAATCCGAACCAACCTCGCCAGAAGAGCACCCCAGCGGCTATCGCGAGCAGCCAGCTCAGTGCCGTTACCGCGTTTGGCTGAATCTCAGCGCGTGCCAGCACGCGGACGACAGCCGCTGCCGGGCGCGGCCAGAGCCACTTGGTGATCAGGTCGGTGACACCCTTGTACGACGACTGGAAGATGCGGTCTTCGATCTCGCGAATCTTCTCGGCACAAGCGGGATAGATATATGGCGGATCGAATTTACGAAGCCGTGCCGAGTAGGCGGGCGTGAGGTCGCCCGGCGCCGCGAGCCGGATGCCGGCCGCGGGGGTGGGCCACTCACCCTCGGGTGTCGAAGGTGGCTCGCCCTGCGTGGCGAGCCGCAGCGTGTCGAGGGTTTCGGCGGCGTGTGCAGCATCCACGTGGGCCGCCACGGCTCCCCCCCACTTGTGGTCTCGCGTGTGGTTGGCGACGAGTATCGTGTTTCGAGCCGCGAACAGGCTCTCGACGAGCCGCTCATCGAGGATTGCGTCGGAGCGAACGATCATCACACTCGGCGTTTGCGGATCGCCCGGATTTTCGTTCGCGTCGAGCGTGCGAATGGATTTGCAGCCGGCTCTCGCCAGCAGGCGGCGGTGGCGCTCCGAGGTGCTGAGCGCCCACACCCGGACCTCGGGAGAGCGTTTGCTTCCAATGATCCACGCCGAAGGTGCATCGCCTGCTGGTAACTGTGGCATCCGATTCCGCCGATTTTCGAGGAGGGAAGCTTCGTGAGCGGCCGCGGAGCGTATCACAGGACTCGGGGCTGGGTTAGCCTTGCCGATCACCCGAGGTGAGGGGAAAATTCCGTGTTTTCTTTGGGGCACTTATCGGATCTCCACGCGACGCCCGTCGTCGTCGACAACCCGCTCCATCTGCTCAACAAACGATTCTTCGGCTGGCTTTCCTGGCGAATCCGGCGCCAGCGATTCCATCGCATCTCGGTCGTCGACGCGTTGATGGACGATTTGAGCCGCACCCCGGTCGATCACCTGGTGGTGACCGGCGACTTGACGAACCTCTCTCTCGTTTCTGAGTTCAGCGCCGCGCGAGAATGCTTGAAGCGGCTCGGCGATGCGCGGGACGTTTCGATCGTGCCCGGAAACCACGATGCCTACGTGCGCGTTGCGCAGTCCGCCTCGTGGAATCTCTGGTCGGACTATTTCGAATCCGATGACGGCGAAACCGCCGCGGAGAGCCCCGACCCCCGCGACCGGTTTCCCACGCTGCGGGTTCGCGGCCCGCTGGCCGTGGTCGGATTGTGTTCTGCGCTGCCGACACGGCTTTTCGACGCCACCGGAACCCTGGGTGATGCCCAGCTCAAGCGGCTCGAGCGCATGCTTCACCGCCTCGCGGGCTCCGACCTCTGTCGGGTGATTTCGATTCACCATCCGATCACCATCGGCGCGACGCACCCGCGGAGGTGGCTGAGGGATGCAGAGTCACTCCGGGGTGTCATTGGTCGCGTGGGCGCCGAACTCGTCGTACACGGCCACAATCACCGCACGCTGCTCGCCGCGATCGATGGACCCAATGGTTCGATCCCGGTCGTCGGTGTACGTTCGGCGTCCGACATCGGCCAGAGGCCAGAGCGCTGCGCCCAGTACCACGTCTACGAGATCGAGCGAAATTGTGGGAGCGGAGGCCCGCGGTTTCGGATCGCGCTGCGAACCCGGGGTTACGATCCTGGATCGGGTCGATTCCACGCCGAGGCTGAGCGGGTGCTGGTGGGTTGACGGAATCTCAGGCGAGGAAGGTCACCGCGGGCCGAGTCGGCGCGCTCATTCCGCCGTTTCGCCTCGCGCTGACAAGATCTCCGACGCCAGAGCGAGATCTGACGGTCGATCGACATCGATCGCGGCTTCCGCGAACGGGAGAGACACTGCGCGGATCCGGCAACCGATCACACGGGATGCGCGTTCGAGGGTTTCTTCGAGGCTGAGTCGGCGCAGCACAAAGAGCAACAAAGTCATCGGGCCGAAGGCATTCGCGAGCCGCCACGGTTGCTTGCGAAAAGCCTCCGCCCTGATCCAGAATTCGGCGGCCCGAAGGGCTTGCTGCGATCGGAACGCAAAAAGATTGGCGCCCGAGTATCCACCGTCTCGAAATCGCAGATAGGTTCGTGTGGTCGAAGGGTAGGTGGCTCGAATCACCGATTCGGCCACGACTCCCACCGCCACGTCGGCGTCTGATTGCTCGGCGCACGCCGCGAAGTGGTCGATGATCTTCGGCGTCAGCAGGGCGTGGTCAGCGGTGGTGACGAGCACCCGGCCTCCGAGCAAGCCACCGCTCAACGCGTCTTGCACGCTGCGGCTCGGCGACGAGAGGCTCGGATGGTGGGCGATCTCGCCGCTGGCCCGCAGTGTGCGCAGTTCGGGTACGACTTCGAACGCGCCTGGGTCGTCGATGCTTACCGCGATCCGATCGACGCTCGACGAAGCGCGCAGGGCGCGAACCACTCGGAGCAACATGGGCACCCCGGCCACCTCGAGGAGGGCTCGGTGGGCTTCGCCCCGGACTTCCGCGAGTGGGTCTGTCGAGCTGCGACGCCCTGCGAGTACGAGTGCGTTGAATTCGTTCATTGGGAGCGGCCTCTGCGAAGCTCTGAGAGGGTCAGGATGCGGCGCGATCGGAGCAACGAGAGGATTCGATCTCCGTGCATTTCCCATCGATGATTCGATAGATCCGGTCAGCCACACCCGTCAGCGCCGGTTGGTGCGAGATCGCGAGCACCGTCGCGCGTCCGCGCAGCGCCTCGACGGCTGCCCAGACGAAGGCCTCGCTTTTCGGGTCGAGGGCCGTTGTCGCCTCGTCGAGAATCAGGAGCTTTGCGCCGTGAACGAGCGCGCGCGCGATCGCGATCCGCTGGCGCTGCCCACCCGAGAGCCGCATGCCGCGCTCGCCCACCGAGCAGTCGACTCCACCCGGAAGTTCCGAGACGAATTCCCATGCGCCCGCATCTCGGAGTGCCCGTTCGATGTCTTCGGGCGTCAAATTCGGATCCCCGAGGCTCACGTTTTTCGCCACACTGTCGTGCAGCATGAGGATCTCCTGGGGCACGTAGCCGATGAGCTGCCGCCACTCGCGGAGGTCGAGTTGTCCGAGTGGAACCCCGTCGATGTAGATTTCGCCGACTTCGGGGCGGATCAGCCCTGTGATGAGATCCGCCGTGGTTGTTTTGCCCGAGCCCGATGCGCCGAGGAGGGCCGTAATTTTCCCAGCGGGAATCGAAAACGAAAAATCGTCGAGAACGACAGTGCCGTCCAATTCGACCCGGATGTTCCGGAGGTCGACGCTCTGCTCGAGAGTGGGCGAAGCACCGGTCGTCATCATCTCACTATCGGCAGTCGCGTTGTCGATCATGTCGCGCATCGACCAGAGCGCGCTCGCCTCCGTGATCATCTGCTGATAGCGGCGCTGCATCTTGTTGGAGCTTGTATTCGTTTTAATAAAGAGCGCCGCGAGTAGGAACATCTCCGCAAACGGTGTTCCCAGTAAAATCACGATGTAGATCATGGCGCAAAGAGAAGAGATGAGAACCGGCTCCTGTATCGAGCGCAGGGCCTCGCGGCTGAAGACGCGCCGCCGGAGCGCTTTGTTGAGTTGAGCCGTGTCGCTTTCGAGCAGCGACTCGATCAGCGACTCGCGTCCGGTTGCCTTGAGCAATTTCACGGCCTGCAGGTTGTCGATCACCTGGGTGAGCAGGGACTTCAGAAATTTGGTCTGCTTGGTCCCGGCTCTGCCCGACATCTTGACCAGTTGGTGCAGTCCGCTCAGGGTAATGATCGCTGCTACGGCTGCGCCGATCGTGATCGGTATCGAGATCGTGAACGCCAACCCGAGGTAGATGAGGCATTCGATCAGATGCCCACAGACTTGGGCCATGTGTTCGTAGGCGGTGGACGCGCGTTGGGCTTCGGTTGCGAGAGCGTTTGCGGCGCTACCGGTTCGCAGTCGTGTGAAGTGGCCCCAGCGCGCGGCCATCAGGGCCTGAAGCATCTCGAGCCTCAGATCGGTGGCGATCCTGGCCACCGTGTAACCGACCTGACGTTTGGCGAAGAGAATGATGCCACCTTTCACCCAGAACAAAATCACGATGAACGGGAGCAGTACGTGCAGTTCCGGCTCGAGGCCGATGGTCTCGAGCGCTCTGTCGACAGTTTCACCGAGCGCGGAGGTGTCTGCGGATTCCGAACCTGGGGTGTCCGATGATCTCCGCATGGCGATCACCAGGACGGGCAGCATCGCCGAGATTCCGACACCGTCGAGCACTCCGCCGAGCAGGATGCAAAACAGCACCAGCAAGCTTTGCGCGCGGTATCGGCTGGTGAAATAGCGGAATACACTCATTGGAGGGCTCTATAGCCTATTCACCCGGGCTGATCGCGAGCGCGGCTCCCCCAGGGGTTGATGGGCACGGGTTCGATCCAATCCTACCAACGGGCCTCGCGCTGGCACCGCGCCCGCTGCGCTGAGGCCGGGCGCGTTTTGAGAAGACCGGGTGCGTTTTGAGAAGCGGTCGGCAAGCCCCGGGACCCCTGAGCCGATCGGTTCGCTCCCCTGGAGCCGATTTCGGTCAGCCCGTCGATTTCGTGGGATCCAGGTGGTTGCCGTGTTGCAAGAAGTGCCCGCGTACGCCGTCGAGGTCTTCGGGCAGATCGATTTCCGACCACCAGAGCCCTTCGATCGATATGGTTTGGATCGCAATCTTCTGGGCGAGTTCGTTCACGACGGAGAGATACCAATTGCTCAACGACTCCGGTTGGTGCATTGCGAGATCCAGTGCATCTCGGTACGCCTGTACGCCGATCCCTTGGAATCGAAGCATCCCGATCGACTCTCCATCTACTGTGTGGAGCGGCAGCTGCTTACCGATTGCAAGCAAGCGCCCATCGGTGTCGAGTGTGGTCTTCATGTCGTCCGCATCGTATTCGGGTTTTCGATCGACGGTGACGGCAATCGGCGTCTGTGGCGCTTCGAGAACCCGATGCAATAAATCGTCTTCGAAGACGGTATCTCCGTTCAAGAGGATGAAATCATCGGTCATTGCGGCGCGGGCGATCCAGCAGGTCGCGAGGTTGTCGGTGATCGCATAAAACGGGTTGTAGAGCGTCTCAATCTCCATTTCGCCGAAGCGGGCTTCCGCGATGCTGTGCTCGACGTATTCGGCTCCGAAGCCGACGAGCACGGTGGTGTGCTCGATTCCACAACGGGCGAGAGAACCGAGCTGGAGATCCAGCACCGATTGGTCATCGCTGATCTCCAGCAGGCATTTCGGTCTCGATGCCGTCAACGGCAACAAGCGCTTGCCCTGTCCTGCGCTGAGTAGGATCGCTCTCATGAATATTCGCTGCCCTTTCTGTAAAGCAGATCATTGCCTCCGACCACTCTAGAGACCTAGGCTTTTGTCCATATGGGGGAGAAATCGAACTGTAGTCCAGGCCCGTTGGCGGCAAAAGCCGGATGCCCCCCGTGGGTGGCCTCGCCGGATGGGCGCCGCGTGGAGCCCGCTGCGCCGATTCACCGCCGTCCGGGTCTGACCCTCTATCGATTCCTCGCCAAAGAAGCCCTCACGCCTACGCTTTTTGCTCTCTTCGGCCTCACGACGGTTGTGCTTACTCAGAACCTGCTCGAACTCTCGGATCTTTTCGTCAACCGTGGACTGAGCGGCGGAACCGTCAGCTTGATTGCCTTTTATCAGGCGGTCCCGACGGCGACGCTGATGCTTCCGTTCGCAGTCTTGATGGGTTGTCTGGTGACGCTCGGCCGCATGGGCGCTGATCGCGAGATCCTCGCCCTCGAGGCCTCGGGTATCACGGCTGCGCGGTTGGTGTGGCCCTTCGTCGCGTTCGCGAGCGCAATGACGCTGGTGGCCGCCGGTCTCTCGCTGTCCATAGCGCCGTGGACCAGTCGCGCCCTCGATCGGGTGTTCGTAACGATTTCACTCGAAAAACCCTGGTCGCAGATTCAGCAGGGTATCGTGACCCAATTTGGCGACTGGCGACTCGAAGCGCGGGAGGTCAACGCGCGGGGCGACCGTTTGAAGGGGGTCTTGCTCTGGCTGCCCGACATCGGTCAGACGGTCTTTGCCCGTACCGGTCGGATCGATACGAGAGAAGATGGCGTCACGGAGATCTCCCTTCAAGAAGGGAGAGTCGTCCTGTCCGCGAAAGACGGACCGAAGACACTCACGTTCGAGGAACTCACGACGCGCCTGCCCGAGAGCGGTGAAATCCTGCGCACCGTCGAGGACAAGCTTTCCGGGC
>JACZVU010000031.1 GCA_022572485.1 Myxococcales bacterium | reverse complement strand
GGCGGGTCCGAGAATCTGAAGGCCGACCGGAAGTCCGTCGACGGAACCACAGGGCGTCGACAATGCGGGAATCCCGGCCAGGTTCGCCGATACCGTGTAGATGTCGGACAAGTACATGGTCAGAGGGTCCGAAGTCTTCTCACCCAGCCGGAACGCAACTTCGGGCGACGTGGGCGTGAGCAAGGCGTCGCAAACCTCAAACGCCCGTTCGAAGTCTCCGAGCAGCAAAGTACGGACCTGCTGGGCCTTTCGGTAGTAGGCGTCGTAATAGCCGGCGGAGAGGAAATAGGTCCCGAGCAGGATCCGCCGCTTCACCTCCGCGCCAAATCCCTCCGAGCGCGTTCGGCAGTACATCTCGGTCAACTCCTTTGCGCCTGCTGCGCGATGGCCGTAGCGGACGCCATCGAAGCGGGCGAGGTTGCTCGACGCCTCCGCGTTGGCGATCGCGTAGTAGGTGGCGATCGCATAGCGCGCATGCGGGAGGCTGACCTCGACGGTCTTTGCACCGGCCCGCTCGAGTTCGGTCACGGCATCGCGCACCACTTTCAGGACTCCCGCATCGACGCCTTCTTCGACGAAATACTCTTTTGGGAGTCCGAGCCGCAGGCCAGAAAGGTCACCGCTCAGGGCACCCGAGTACGCGGGCGCGGGCTCTGGGATCGAGGTCGAGTCGCGAGAATCGTGGCCCGCGATGGCCTCCAGAATCCAGGCGCAATCCGCTGCGGTCCGCGCGAAGGCGCCGATCTGATCCAAAGAAGAAGCGAACGCGACCAACCCCCAGCGCGAAACGCGTCCGTAGGTCGGTTTGATGCCGACGACGCCGCAAAACGAAGCCGGCTGTCGGATCGACCCGCCGGTGTCACTCCCCAGAGCCGCCGGCACGATTCGCGCGGCCACCGCCGCGGCCGATCCGCCCGACGAACCGCCGGGTGTGCGATCCGTGTTCCAAGGATTTCGGGTCGGGCCTTCGACGGAGTGTTCAGTGGAGGAGCCCATCGCAAATTCATCCATGTTGGTCCGCCCGATCACGATCGCCCCGGACCGCTCGAGCGCCGCAACCGCAGTCGACGTGTAGGGCGAGATGAATCCCTCCAGGATGCGAGAAGCACATCGGGTGGGTTCGCCCGCTTGAACCAAGTTGTCCTTGATGGCGATGGGCAGCCCGTCGATCGGAGAACGGACCTCTCCGCATCCGCGGCGCGCGTCGGACGCTTCCGCCTCGCGCAGCGCCGCCTCGGCGCGCAGGCCGACGAAAGCGTGAAGGGCCTCCTGGGAGGCCTCAGCGCGCCGCAGGCACCGGCCCACGATCTCGACAGAAGAAATTTCTCCGGCGTCCAGTGCCGCGCGAAGCTCACGGAGGGTTCCGATCCCCTCGGACATTTAGCCCTCGCCCTCGGAGACGATCACCTTGGGCACGAGGAAAGCGGACCCAGCGGACTCCGGCGCATTGGCAACGACGAGTTCGGGATCCATCGCCACGGCGGGTCGATCGGAGCGCGTGGGCGTGGGAAGCGAAATCGGATGCGCGGTCGGAACGATTCCACCGGTATCGATTTCCTGAAGCGTATCGATGTAGCCGAGGAAAGAGTCAAACTCCCGAACCAGTCGATCGGCTTCCTCATCGGAGAGAGACAGACGAGCGAGCCAAGCTACGCGCTCCACTTCCGCACGATTGATGCGTGCCATCGGCTGAGCCTAGCACGGGCTCGGAACCGTAAAGCGTGATAGCCTCGGCCACCCATGAAAGACCTCTCCGAAATTTTTGCCAACCAGTCAGAGGCCATCCAGCAGGGAATTCGCGACATCGGTTGGACTGAACCCACACCGGTGCAGGTGAAGGTGCTGCCACCCATGGCCGAAGGCCGAGACCTCATCGTCCAGGCGCATACGGGCAGTGGCAAGACCGGGGCTTTCGGGATTCCAATCCTCGCGCGCATCGACACCTCGAAGGCTGCCTGCCAGGCTCTCGTGATGAGTCCGACCCGCGAACTCGCCAGCCAGGTCGCGCTCGAGATCGAAGCTCTGGGCAAATACGTCGGGGCAAACTGTGTACCGATCTACGGTGGAGTGGGATATACCCAGCAGATCGAAGGCATCGAGGCCGGCGCCCACGTCGTGGTCGGTACGCCGGGACGGATTCTCGACCACCTCGGGTCGGGCAGGCTCAATTTCGACCAGGTCGGCACGCTGGTGCTCGATGAAGCGGACGAGCTGCTCTCGCTGGGCTTCTGGCCCGACATGCGCGAGATCCAGAAGAATCTCCCCAAACAGAGACAGTCGTGCCTGTTCTCGGCGACGATTCCCGAGCGCGTGCGCTCGCTGTCTCGTGTCTTTCTCAACGATCCCTTGTTCATATCGCTCTCCGATGACCAGCTGTCCCCCCAGCAGATCGAACACTACTACGTGGTCACCACCGCTCAGGCGAAGGAAGCGAACCTCGCCCGGATCATCGAAGACGAAGATCCCGAAAGCGCCATTATCTTCTGCAATACGAAAGACGACGTGCGTTTCGTGACTTCTTATTTGAAGAGACGCGGCTTCGATGCGGATCAGATCTCAGGCGATCTCTCGCAGCCTGCGCGCGAAGACGCGATGCGCCGGATGAAGAACGGATCGCTGCGATTCCTCGTCGCGACCGATGTAGCGGCGCGCGGAATCGACATCAGCGATCTCACTCACGTGATCAGCTACTCGGCGCCGCAATCTCCCGAAGTCTACATCCACCGCACGGGACGGACGGGCCGCGCGGGAAAATCCGGCGTTGCAATCTCGTTGGTTTCAGGACTCGACATCGGAAATTTCCGCTACCTGCAAAAAGTCAACCAGATCGAGATCAAGGAGCGCAAGCTCCCGACGGAAGTCGATATCCTCGCGCGTCTGCGAAAGCGCCTCTCCGTGAAGGTCGAGCATGAGATTCGCTCGCTTCCCGAGCAGGACCGACGGGCAAAAATCGATCGCTACATTCCGATGGTGGAAGATTTGATGTCGGCCCCCGACGGCAAACGCGACCTCGCGGCGCTTTGCGCCTTCTACCTACAGGAACACAAACCCGAGACGACGGTCACCGTTGCCGACGAGTCTCCGCCGCGCGAGCCCGAAGGCCCTCCCCGCAAGCGCCCCCGCTCGCGGGGATCGAGATCCGGCGGCGCGCGATCCGGTGGGTCACGGGGCAAGAGTCGCTCGCGCAAGCGTTGATACGCGGCACGGCTCCGATCCGAACCGCAGACCCCGTCAGACCTCGAACCATCGATCCGCTTCGCGAGCGGAGCGCGCACCCAACAAACCGATCCGCTGCCGGTTCGGTTCGACCACCACGAGCGGCATTCCAAAAAAGCGACCGAGATCGGAACTCAACAGAGGCGACGCCTCACGAAGGCCCTTCTCGATTTCACCCTGCCTCGCGTGCCCTCCGGTGTGAACGATCAAATCGTCAGCGGGCCGAAAAACCATTCGCTCATCGCCGTCGATACTCACTCCGGCGATTTCACCCGAAAGGTCGGTCAACACCAACGTCGATTTTCCGCCACCGGGTCGAACCAGCAACCAGCTGATCGCCCCGTCCAGACCGTCAAAACGCCGCAGGCAATCGTGCGCAAGCAAGGCCGCTGAAGCCGCATGCCGGGACTCTGCGACTCCGCCGGAGTTCGACACACACGCGACCGCGAATCCCGCCTCGTTCACGCCCGCAAGGGGGGCGGTCCGCCAGGGTTGCGTCAACTCGATGGATCGGAAGCCACTTTCGGGTCGGCTTCGCCGCACGATCGCATCGCCGGGTAGCGCCCGCGCGAGTAACCCCCCGCGGTCGGTCATTGCAGAAGCAGCCGCGAGAACCAAGGCATCCGCCGGAGCTGCGGTAGGCAGGTTGCCGGTGAGAATCGCGATCAGCCACGACACCGGAACGCGCGAAGCGCGGGCCATCGCTTGCATCATTTCAGCCTGCTGTGGGTAGAAGCGTCGGATCTCCAGCCGCACCCGTCGGCACGCGTCGGATTCAGCCAGCAGACGAAGTCGTGCCCGCTGCCAGCGCGATCGGCTGCGATAGGCGGCATTCAGAACGGCGCGGCAATGGGTTCCCTGATCAAAGCCCAGGTCGCGAGGTGCCCCCTCGCACTCGATCACCTGGGTCACGAATCGGCTCGAAGCTCGCTCGAAATGCCGAGAACCTCGTTGAGAGACCCGGTGCGGTAACCCTCGAGATCGAGAGAGACCCAACGAAAACCGAGCGGCTTGATCGCAGAGACGATCGCGCGCGCCATTTCGGGTTCGAGGGCACGAGCGAGTTCATCCGAAGCAATCTCGATCCGCGCCAAATAACCGTGATGCCGCAGCCGAACCTGGCGGAAACCCAGAGCGCGCAGATTTTCCTCGCCGCGCTCCACCTGAAGCAACCGCTCCGGTGTCACTTCGGTTCCATACGGAAGCCTCGACGAGAGACATGCCGACGCGGGCAGTTCGGCGGTCGGCAGACCCGCTTCTCGCGAGAGTTGGCGAATCTCGGCTTTGGCGAGGTTCGCCTCGAGAAACGGCGATAGCACCCCACGCTCGTTCGCCGCCCGATGGCCCGGTCGAAAATCGCCGATGTCGTCGACATTCACCCCATACGCGACCGCGTCGAAACCCATCTTGTCGCGCAGGGCCCCGAGAACATCGAAGAGTTCGGTCTTGCAGTGGTAACACCGATCGGGCGCGTTCACGCGGTAACTCGGGTTTGCGAGCTCCTGCGTGGCCACAAATCGGTGGGGGATGCCGAACTCGCGGGTGATCCGCTCGGCCATCGAGCGGTGGCTCGCGGGATACGACGGAGATTCCGCGGTGACCGCGAGAACATCTTCACCCAACACCCGGTGCGCCGCGTAGGCGAGATAACTCGAATCAACGCCGCCCGAAAACGCGATCAGCACACGACCCGCGGCCCGGAGTACGTCATCGAGGGCGGCGCGCTTGGCGCCGAGATCAGAGGAGGCTTCCACGGCATCAAGGTAAGAGGGGACCAACGTAGGGTCAACACCCGATCGACGTGGAGCTGAACGCGCCAAGCACTATGCTTGCCACACGGGAACGGGGGGAACGATGGCCAAGCTCCGGGTCGGATTGCTCTTTGGGGGGCGCTCGGTCGAACACCAGGTCTCCCTCGTCTCGGCGACTTCGATCCTGGGTGCGCTCGACCCCTCTCGCTACGACATCACACTCGTGGCCGTCGACACCGATGGCCGCTGGCACCTGGGGGATCCCACGCTGCCACCGACTTTGGCGGCGCTCCAATCGGCCGTACAGGGAGACGAGGTCGATCTTCCAGTCGCCCCGGGACAACATACACTGACCCCGGTTGGTAAGAACGCTCAGAAGCACGGTCGGACGCTGGACGTGATCTTCCCTGTGATTCACGGCCGGGGTGGTGAGGACGGCTCGCTCCAGGGATTGCTGGAACTTGCGGGCATCCCCTACGTGGGCTCCGGCGTGCTCGGATCCGCGATTCAGATGGACAAGGACATCGCCAAGCGCCTGCTTCGCGCGGCGGGTCTGCCGGTTACGCCGGGGGTTTGTGTGCGCGCCCACCGGCTCGGCGAGGGTACAGCCGTTGCGGATGCTCTGATCGAAGAGCTCGGCCCATCGCTCTTCGTAAAGCCCGCCAATCAGGGCTCTTCGGTGGGCATTTCAAAAGTGGAGCGTAGAGAAGACCTGCTGCCCGCCCTGCTCGACGCCGCGCGCTACGACACGAAGATTCTCGTTGAGCGCGCGATCGACGCAAGGGAAATCGAAGTTGCGCTGCTCGGCAATGACCCCATCGAAGCTTCGATCCCGGGAGAGATTCGCACGCGAAATGCGTTTTACGACTACGACGCCAAATACGCCGACGAGAAGACAGAGCTGCTGATCCCGGCGCCCATCGACGACAAACGGGCCGAGGAGATCCGCCAACTGGCCGTGAAGGCGGTCGTGGCGCTGGAGGGCGCGGGGTTGGCTCGAGTCGATTTCCTGCTCGACCGCAATTCAGGAGAACTCTTCGTCAACGAGGTCAACAGCATTCCCGGTTTCACCCAGGGGTCGATGTACCCGCTGCTGTGGCAGGCGTCGGGAGTCCCCTACCCGGCCCTGCTCGATCGGCTGATCGAACTCGCCCTCGAGCGCCACCGAATCACCACAGCGCTGGAGACTCGCTACGAGCCCACGCGGTAACCGAGCGCCCGAAGCTGATTGAGCCGCAATTCGTCGACCTCGATTGTCGGACTCTCCACTCCCCACGGCGGTTCGGAATCCTTCAGGTAGCGATCGATCTGCTCGAGCATCGGCTGCAACTCCGGTGGATTGTCCGCGACGCGATTCATCGCCTCCCAGGGGTCGGTGCTCCAGTCGTAGAACGCGACCGAGTTTGGGTTGTCGGATTGCAGAATCAGGCGCGAGTCGCCATCGGTCAGCGACACCCATTCTCGCGGCTCGGCGCGGCCTCCCCAATGCTGATCGAGATGAGAGACGATGGGCCTCGTCAGATCTGCGGGTACACGCGCAGGTGATGCTCCGCCGGCTGACAGGATCAGCGGCAGCATCGACCTGCCGTCGATTCCCTGCAGCGGAGGCAACCCCACGAGATCGAGCAGCGTTGGCCAGACGTCGACATTGGCGATCGTCTCCTCGACGCGGATTCCGCGATCGAGAATCAGGGGGGGAATGATCACGTAGGGAACCTCGATGACTTCCCGATAGAGATCGTACGCGTGCCCTTCCCGGCCGTGCTCCAGAAAGGCCTCTCCGTGATCCGATGAAATGACGATCACCGTCCGCGGCAACACGCCGGCAGCATCCAACGCATCGACGATCGCGCCGATCACCCGGTCCGTCCAGTCGAGCGCCTTGTCGTATGCGTCCGAATACGTCGGGCCAAAGGCATCGGCGTCGTCGTCGAAGACGTATTGGTGGAGATCCATCAGGTGCAGATAGAGAAAAAACTTTTCCTGGCCGAAGTTTTCGAGAAAATCTCGAGCCGCCAGGTAGACATCCTCGTCGGTCCCACCGATGGAGGCGGCTCCAGGAGAATGACGCTGGAGTTGGGCGTCGACTCCGGCCTTGGGGGTGTAGTAGACGTCGAATCCCTGGCCGAAACCAAAGTTCGGTGCCACCCATCCGTTGCGCCAGATCCCGACCGTGCGGTAGCCCGCCGCCCTGAAGATCTCGGCCGGCATCACGGCTTCGTCCGGAATTGCGTTGTCGAAGCGCAACACGCCATGAGCAGCCGGATAGGTTCCGGTCCAGAGCGAAACCATGGAGGTCTTCGTCCAGCTCGACTGGGCGATCACCCGCTCGAAGACGATCCCGTGATTCGCGAGATCATCGACGACGGGCGTGGTTTGGCGCTCGTATCCGTAGAGGCTCAACCGGTCCGCGCGAAGCGTATCGACGAGGATGAATACAACGTTTAGATCACCGCGAGTCCGCAGCAGGGCGAGATCCCCGACCGTGCCCCTGGGGCGCGACGGGATGCGCAGATCGAATTGCATCGCGACGATGACCAGCAGCAAAATCGCCGCTCCGGCAAAATACACCGAAGGGGATTCGACCCATCGGTGAATCATCGACTAGCCCGCATTATTCATGATCCCTCATCGCGAGGGCGCAGAGGGTGCTGGAGATTCGCGGCCCCCGAACTAGAGGTCACCGAAGACGTACCTGAAGCCCGTCGAGGCGGCGGGAGAGAGGAGGTCGGGAAGATCTGGTGCGATCTGCGTCCGCAGCAGAGGGTTTCATGAATAATGCGGGCTAGCTGCGCATGCGTCTGCGGCCCAGCAGAGCGAGACCCACGACGCCAGGTCCGAGCAGCAGCGACAACCTGGGTTCCGGGACAAAATTGAGGGTCAGCCGGGTGAACAGCGCTTGTGTGTCGCTATAACCGCCCGGAACACCCATCGTGAAGACCTGTGAGGGGGAGATCAGCTGGATGCTCCCGCCGGTCTTTGCGGCCGTCGACGTATTCGACAGCGGTCCGCGCACATAACCGGTCGCCATGGCGGTGACGATGGTGCCAGGGGCGGTCGATTGATCCAGCGTCGCGGGCGCCAGCTGCCAGGGGGCGTGGTGGAGCGAAATGAAGAACCCGCTGGTGGTGCCCGCCGTGATGGTCCCGCCGATGCCAATACCGCGGGTTCCGTTCTGGGTGAGGTCCACCTCGACGGTGGTGGCACTGGGACAACCGACAAAGAGCAGACAGATGCGCGCGAGCCCTGCGATCGGAAGCGTGTTCTGGGTCAGCTTTGAGGGACTCGTGGCGGCGTGGGAGAGGTCGAAGAAAAAGCCGCTCTGGGCGCTCACGCCTCGCAGATCGTAGGACTTGACCAGGGCGCTGACGACGGGATCCGTGAACGGGACGGGGTCGGGATCACAGGTGGAGGGGAGGGTGGGGTCGGGATCACAGAAGGAGATGGGCCCAACCTGGAGGCTAACGAGCTGCTCGCCACCGGCGATCGGGTTGACGGTCGCAACGCCGACACCGGTGAGCTGGACGGGATCCGTCGTCCCATACTTCACGCTAAGGGTCGCCTGGACCGACATCACTGTCGCCCCAGCTCCCCCGGCGGCTCCAACAGCCAGCGCGCCGATCACACTCGCAAAGCCGATGACCGCGTGCCGCCTTCGCCCCGCGCTTCGACCCGGTGTCACTTCGGCGCCCTCCCACAACCACAACCGCGCCCGAACCGATGTGTGACTCCGCGTAGTCTAACAGCTGCCGGATTGTAAATAGCCGGTTTTTTGTGTGATTCCACTGTCCGATCCTGCCGAGGCGAAACGTCGCCGCACGCCTCAGCCCCCTTTGTACTGGGCGCTTTGGCAAGGGATACTGCCCACGGTCTTCCACGAGACGGAGCTCGATCCCCAACCATGACCACTCCCGAGCCCACGTGCCATGCGACGATCGCGATGACCCGGCCGATCGAGATCGCGGCCGTGTTTGGACTCCTGGTGCTGGTCTTGGCACAAAGTGGATGCGGCGCTGACGATGATCGCATGGCCGAGATTCGCGCACTCCAGGACGCGGGCGGGTTCGATGAATCGATCGGTCGGCTGCGCGAAGTTCTCGTCGAAACACCGGAACTTCCCGAAGCCAACTATCGCCTCGGCGTTGCGCTCGTGCGAACCGGGAACCCGAGCCGAGCGGTATGGGCGCTGGAGAAGGCGAGCGAGTCGAGCGCGTTCTCGATCCCGGCCAACCTTCAGCTCGCTTCGGTTCAATTCGGGCTCAATAACTTCGAAGAATCGATTCGCGCGAGCGATCGGGTGCTCGCCGTCGACCCGAACCACCGAGACGCTCTGAGTCTGAACGCACAAGCCCACGTCGGTGCCCGCCAGCTCGAAGAGGCGCTGATCGACACGAGCCATCTACTCGAACTCGATCCCGATGATTACTCGACCCTCGTCGTTCACGCGACGGTACTCGCCGAACTCGGCCGTAAGCGGGAAGCCGAAGCCGCCCATGAGCGCATCAAGCAGATCAGCGAGGCGAGCGGCGACGAGAAGCGTGCGGGTCGCGGCTGCTTGGCCCCGCCGCTATTCGCGAAAGACAACCTCGGAAATCTGGAACGAGCCGAGGAGCTCTACAACGACTGCGCGTCCAAATATCCAGGGGACCGCTTTGTAATCAGCCACATCGCGAGCTTCTTCGAGTCCATCGGGAAACCACAGCGCGCAATCGAGTTGACGGAACGCGCTGTCGCGGAGACGCCCGAGGATCTCGCGCTTCGCTCCGCTCTCGCCACGCTTCTTGCCCGGCTCGGCCGCACAGAAGAAGCCGAAGCCGTACTCAAAGAAGCCGTCGATCGCCTTGGAATCGAAGCGGCAGGGAATCAGCTCGTACGTCACTACAGGCGTCAGCGGGACCCACAACGCGCTCTCGAGGTGATCGAAGAGATCGTGGACAAGACGGGCGGCGCGGCGGATTCGCTTCAGTTCATCCGAGCGGATCTACTCGTGGATGTGGGCCAACTCGATCGCGCTGAAGAACTCGCAAACCACTTCAAAGAACCCAGTTACACGAGCATGATCCGCGGACGTATCCTGCTCGCGCGCGGCGACGCCGAGGCTGCGCTGTCGGCCTTCGACAAGGGAATCGCGAGCTGGCCTAGCAACGCTGGTGCCCGCTACCTCGCGGGCCTTGCCGCGCTTCAACTCGGTAATTTCGAGCGGGCGGTCACCGAGCTGCGCGAATCGGTGCGCGTAGACGATTCCGCGACGGGAGCTGCGCGGATCCTCGCACGGCTCTACTTCGACCGGCGCGAGTACGCCCAGGCGATCGCCTTTTCGGCAATCGCGCGGCAACACAGTGGGCCCGCCGAACGCGCTGAAGATCTCAAACTCGACGCGCGGGCGCTCGCAGCGTTAGGTGAATTCGACCGCGCCCGCTCCGCGATCCGTACCCTCGCCGCGTCGCCGGGGCGGGAAGGAGACGCCGCTGGCGAACTCGCCGCGGTCGAGCGAACGGCGCGCGGCTCGGCCGCGGCGATTGCTGCCATCGAGAACTTGGATCTCGATCTGCGAAAACCCGCCAACGAACCGGCTTTGAGATCCCTCGCGCATGACTTCGTCGTCGTAGCGCGAGCGGATCGGGCGATCGCTGCCATCGACCGCGCGCTCCAGGTGCGACCCGATAGCGCCTCTCTTCACGCACTGATGGGGACGACGCTCGCGCGTGCCTACCGGTCGATCGACGCGCGAAGTGCGTTCAAGCGCGCGCTTGCAATCGATGCGAACCACCCGGAAGCATTGGGTGGCATGGCCGCGCTTGCGGGCGCAGGGGGTGACACTGAACGCGCGGTCGAGCTCTTCGACCGCGCCGCCAGAATCGAACCAGGCGACGAGGTCTACGCATACGCAGCCGCTCAACTCCTATTGGCTGCTAGCGATCGAGTTGCCGCAGAAGCAAGATTCAGGGCGATCGTCCGGCGGTCGGCGGGTCACTCGGGAGCTCGAAATGATCTGGCCTGGTTGCTCGCGACCGAGGGAAGGGAACTCGATCTTGCACTTTCCCTTGCCAGCGAAGCCAGCCGTCTCCGACCGGAATCCGCGACTCTCGACACGCTGGGGCTCGTGCACATCGAGCGTGGAGAAAATCTGGAAGCCATCAGTGCCCTCGAAAAAGCCGTCGCGGTTCCCGGAGCCTCGCCCAGCGTCCACTATCACCTCGCGATCGCCCTGGGCAGGTCCGGACAGACCAAACGCGCGAGAGAGAACCTGAAGCGCGCACTGGACGGGGGTGACTTCCCGGAAGCGGAGGCCGCGCGACAGCGGCTCGCGGAACTCGATCCCCCCTGAATGCCGCCGTCGAAGCGGCCAGCTCAAACGGATCGGCGTTTTGCGATGACGTGAACGGTGGCGCCGCTCCGCAGCGCGGTACTGACGAGCGTGGCCGCCAGAGCGAAAGGTGCGGCCGCGATTAGCCAGAACAACAGCCATCCACGGGTTCGAAGGTCGTATGGAGACGGCGCATCGGCCGAACGGCGATGCAAAATTGCGTAGAGGCCGTTGCGGGGGAGCGACTTGAAGCGATTCATCAAGCTCTGGATCCAGCCGAAGGGATTCTGGCGCAACGAAAAGTGGTGAACCGACTGTACGTGGAAACCGGTGAGGGTCAGCAGCTGCCGCAGCGCGGGAAGCGGAAAGTGATACAGATGGCGTGGGAGATCGAGGTGGAACCAGGCCGCACCGGTGCAGCGCGCCTGAATGCTCGAAAAATTCGGGACGGCGACGATCAAGCGGCCGCTGGGCTTCAGGATCCGATGGACCTCCCGCAGCGTGCCGACGGGGTCACTTACGTGTTCGAGCACATGCCAGATGACGACCTGGTCGAAGCTCGCGGTTCGGTACTCGGCGTCTTTCAGATTCTCCGCGATCCGGATTTCGGCTCTCGGATCGGCTCCTCTTGCAGCCTCCGCGCTGATTTCGAGCCCGTGGACCTCGAAGCCCTGCTCGGCAAGCGCACCCAGGATCACACCGCGCCCGCAACCCACGTCGAGAACTCGACCCCCCGCAGTGAGTTCGCGGGAGAGAAATGAGGTGTGGCGCTCACCAACTACCCTCACGAGCCTTTCGATCAGTGGTTGGAATTTCCAACCGGGCTCCCCGTAATACTCATCGGGGTAGAGGGCCCGCAACCGATCGGGGTTCGGCATCGGGTGAAAACGGCCGAGTCCGCACTCCGTGCAGACGACCACCTTCTCTTCCATTGCCTCTACTTCGAAACGCCGAACTGCTGTTTCGGCGGAGCAGATCGGGCAAGGCGATACGCGTTCGGTGGAGAGTGGAGCTGCCGAAGCACGAACGCCATGTTCGTATAGGGCAGCCGCGCCGGCGTTGGGGTTTCGTCCGTTCATCGGGCCAACGGAGCGTGCGGTTCGAACCGCTCGAGGTCAATAGATGCCACACGCGACTCCTCATATCACCGCGGTGGAACGCAGTCCGAGGACCTAGGGGTGCGACCCCTCGAGATGGTCCCGTGGCGTGCGACCCCATACGTAGCGCGCGGAACCGCCTGGCAAGAATGCGGTCTCCGCAACAGTTTCAAAACCCGCCGCCAGAAGGCTGGCGTGAAGCTCGCCTAGATCCGGAAGACCGTAGAGGTTGTTGTGCGCGCGGAGATAGAGATCGAAGACCGCGGTATTGGCGGAGTGGCCCATCAGTCGGGCTGCGGCTCGGTCCGAGACGACCGCAGTCTGGATCGCAAAAACACCACCCGGGACGAGATGCGAAGAGATCCGATCGAAGAGTGCGCTGCGGATGCTGGGCGCGAAATAGTGGAGGTTGTTATTGAGTAGGATCAGATCGTAGGAACCGGCAGCAAGATCCAGACTCATGAATTCACCGATCCGAATCTCGCTTCGTCTCGAGAGGTCCGCTGCCTGCAGGTTGCGTCGCGCGGTCTCCGCGACTTCCGCATCCTGTTCGATTCCAACGCCGTGAGCGTCTCGGTAGCGACGCAACATTCCGACCAGATAGCCCCCGTAACCGCAGCCGACGTCGAGTAATCGCCGGGCGTCGCGCACACCCGGAATGCGACCGAGCGCAGAGAGGGCTTGCCGCTCGACCAACCGCGAAATCTCGGCGGCGCGCCGGCTTTCTGCAGGCGACCCGAACTCGGGCCGCGCGTCTTCTTTGATGAGATCCGGCATCCGTTCGAGCAGCGGCCCGTAGCCCTCGATCGTCTCCTCGATCAAAGCGATCAGCGACTTGGAATCGGGTGCCTCGAGCAGCCATTTCGCGAGGCCGTCGATCTGGTAGGCGCGATCTCGTTCACGAACCATCCGGATGAGCCCGTGAGAAGCAGCCGCGCGGAGCCAGGCCTGAAGCAGATCGGGTGCGAGCTGCGAATCCTGCGTGAGTTGATTGACGGTCTTCGGCTGGCGAAGAGCCTCGAAGAGATCTGTACGGATGCCGATCCGCAGCAGATGCGCACGTGAAAAAGAGGCCAGCGTCTGGAATAACGCCCTCTCCTGCCACTTCGAAGGAGTTCGGATCATCCGAGTTCTAGATTGGCGTAGCGCAACATCACCGTCTTCAAACCCGCCCGGTCAAATTGAATCCGGAGTTTCTGACCCGGTCCAGAACCAATGACCCCGGCCACCGTTCCCATACCGAACACCGGGTGTCGCACCCGCAATCCGATCGCGATCGACGATCCGTCAGTGGGCGCGCTCTGATCGTACGAGTAGTCGCGCTCGGGGCCCGTGTCGATGGATGCGCGGGCGGTTTCGGCGAGCGCAGCGTTCGGAATTTCGTTCAAAAAACGCGAGGGCGGCGCAGAGGTACTCGAACCAAAACGGCGGCGCTCTGCCGCGCAGGTCAGGGTGAGTTCTTGCATCGCCCGCGTCATCCCCACGTAACACAAGCGGCGCTCTTCCTCGATCCCGTTTTCGTCGCGAGCCGAGGCCGCGTGCGGGAAGATCCCCTCTTCCATTCCCACCATGAATACAATCGGGAACTCCAGGCCCTTTGCGGAATGGGCGGTCATCAGGGAGACACAGTCATCGCGCTCGTGATACGCGTCCAGGTCGGACACGAGGGCCACCTGGTCGAGGAAGCGCTCCAACTCGGAACGCTCGTCGTCGCTCACCGAAGCGTTGACGCGCTCGAAGTCCTCGGCAGCCGTCAGCAATTCCCGCAGGTTCTCCAAACGCGCGTCGGCGTCTGGCGTGTCCTCCTTCTCCAGATGAAATGCGTAGCGGGTCTGGTCGAGCACACGTGCCAGCGCATCGGCCGGCGACCAGGCCGCCACCTCGCTCTGTAGCGAACGGATCAAGTCGAGAAATGAGCGGAGCTTGGGTGGAATCCGGCCGCCACCCTCGCCTTCTGCAATCAGCGCAACCGCATCGAACAGGCCGATGCTGCGCTCGATGGACAGCGCCTCGGCTCGCTCGATCGTGGTCTTTCCGATTCCACGAGCGGGTTTGTTGATGATCCGCCTGAGCGCAGCAACATCCGCGGGGTTGATCACGAGCCGGAGGTAGGCGAGAGCGTCCTTGATCTCCGCGCGGTCGTAGAATCGAACACCCCCCACCACGATATACGGCATGTCGTACTTCAGCAGCTCTTCTTCGAAGAGGCGCGATTGATGGTTCGTGCGGTAGAAGATCGCGAATTCGCCACCCCTGCGGTTTCCCTCTCGGACCGCAGCGAGGATCTGCCGCACCACGTAATCGGCCTCGTCCCGATCGTTCCGAGCGTGGTAGACCTGGATCAGATCCCCGCCTTCCCGCTCGGTGAAGAGATTCTTGCGCCGTCGATCGACGTTGTTCGCAACCACACCGCTCGCACCATCGAGAATCGATTGAGTGGAGCGATAGTTGATCTCCAGCTTCACGGTTTTCACGTCCGGGTAATCGCGCTCGAACTCCATGATGTTTCGGATATCGGCGCCACGCCAGGCGTAGATGGACTGATCGGGGTCACCCACCACGCAGAGATTTCGGTGTTGGCCGGAAACTTGCTGTATCAATTCGTACTGGACGCGATTGGTGTCCTGATATTCGTCGACCAACACGTACTGCCAACGCCGCTGATAGTGGGCGAGCACGTCCGGAAAGCGTTTGAAGAGTTCGGTAGTGCGGAGCAGCAGATCGCCGAAATCGAGGGCGTTGCTGTCTACGAGCAGACGCTGGTAGCTGGCGTAGATTTCGGCGGAAATCTCAGAATCGAGATCCACCGCTGCTCGCGCCGCATCTGCCGGATCCAAGCCATCGTTCTTCCAGCGGTCGATCCGCCATTGAAAGCGCTTGGCTTCTGCAACCGAAGAGTCGAGTCCGTGGCGTTTGAGGGCGTCGCGAATCGCGCTGCGGGTATCGCCGTCGTCGTAGATCACAAATCCGCGGGAATAACCGAGGTGGGAGATATCGCGCCGCAGGATTCGAACGCAGGCAGAGTGGAAAGTGCTGATCCAGAGATCCGCGGTCGCTATACCGAGGATCTTCTCCACGCGTTCACGCATTTCACCCGCGGCCTTGTTGGTAAAGGTCACCGCGAGGATATTCTCGGGCGGGATGCCGCACGCTCCGACGAGATAGGCGATGCGGTGGGTGAGCACCCGGGTCTTGCCACTGCCGGCACCGGCCAGCACGAGAACCGGGCCCTCCGTCGCCTCGACAGCGGCGCGCTGCTGAGGATTCAACGATCTGAGCATCGATTCAGTCTGCAAGCGGATGATCTCCCGGGGCTCTGTGAAACATGCTCAGAGAAAAACAGTGCGCAGGGTAATCGACAGCCACTGCTGACTCAATGGGAGATTCGCAGATGCCGCTCTATTCGACCGTAACGCTCTTGGCGAGATTGCGCGGCTGGTCGACGTCAGTTCCCTTCAACACGGCAACGTGGTAGGCGAGCAACTGCAAGGGCACAACCGCGATGACCGATGTCAGATACTCACCGAGATCCGGGATGTAGATCACGTCGTTTGCCTTGTCGGCGATTTCCTCATCGCCTTCGGTCGCGATCGCAATCACTCTACCCTCTCTCGAACGAACCTGTTCGAGATTGGAGATCACCTTCTCGTAGAGGAATCCGCGATTCGCGATCACGACGACCGGCATGTTCTCGTCGATTAGCGCGATCGGGCCATGCTTCATCTCTCCAGCCGCGTAGCCCTCAGCGTGGATGTAGGAAATCTCCTTGAGCTTGAGCGCTCCCTCCAGGGCGATCGGATACATGATCCCACGGCCCAGGAAGAGAAAATTCGTCGAGTGAAAGTACTTCCGGGCAATCTGGCGGATCTTGTCATCGAGCTCGAGCGTACGCTCGATCAGTCTCGGGAGCCGGATCAGGTCATGCAGCCGCTCGCTCGCCTGCTCGCGATCGAGCATGCCACGCGCGATCCCAAGTTTGAGAGCGAGCAGGTAGTGGGCCACGATCTGGGTGGTAAAGGCCTTCGTGGATGCGACACCGATCTCGGGCCCCGCGTGCGTGTAGAGCACATCATCGCTCTCGCGGGCAATCGTCGACTCGCGTGTGTTGCAAATCGAGATGACATGCGACCTGCGCCGCTTCCCCTCCCGCAAAGCCGCCAATGTATCCGCGGTCTCCCCGGACTGCGATACGGGAATCAACACACAATTTTCATCGAGTGCGGGTCTTCGGTAGCGAAACTCGCTCGCGAGATCGACCTCAGTCGGGATTCCGGCAATTTGTTCGTAGAGAAACTTTCCGATCATGCACGAGTAATAAGCGGTTCCACAAGCAACGAGGTGGATCCGGGTAATGCCGTCGACGTCTTCGCGACGGATGTTGATGCCGTCAAGATCCACATCGCAATTTTCCTCGGAGACCCGCGTTCCGATCGTGTCCAATACGGCTCTGGGTTGCTCGAAAATCTCCTTTTGCATGAAGCGGTCGTAGCCGCCCTTTTCAGCCGAAACGGGATCCCACTGGATTGCGATCGGCTCGCGCTCGATCGGGCGGCCCTCGGAGTCGATCAGATCCACGTGATCGGCGGAGAGCACCGCGAACTCGCCGTCCCTCAAAAAGATCATTTGCCGCGTGTAAGGAAGGATCGCGGGAATGTCGCTCGCTAGAAATGACTCCTTCTCGCCAAGTCCGAGGATAATCGGGCTGCCGCCGTTCTTCGCCGCGACGATGTGGCCAGGATCACGGCGGCTGACGACCGCGAACGCGTAGGACCCCGTGAGTCGGGAGCACGCAGCGCGTGCGGCCGCGAGCAGATCATCTCCGGCCTCGACGCGTTGATCGATCAGATGTGCAATCAACTCGGTGTCCGTGTCGGATTCCATCGTCCGCCCTGCGCTCTCGAGTTCAGCCCGTAGCTGACGGTAGTTTTCGACGATTCCGTTGTGGACGATCGCCACCGATCCCGAACAATGCGGGTGAGCGTTGCGCTCCGACGGTTTCCCGTGCGTCGCCCAGCGGGTGTGTCCGATGCCAACGTGGCCATCTATCGGGTTGTCGCGCAGTACTCCCTCGAGATTCGCCAACTTTCCGAGCGCGCGGCGAACGAGAATGCAACCTTCGTCGAGGATCGCCACGCCCGCGGAGTCGTAGCCGCGGTATTCGAGGCGGCGCAGCCCATCGATCAGCACGTCCATCGCCGAACGATTGCGGCCGATATATCCCACGATTCCACACATGCCACACTCCTCTGTTCCTACAGAAGAAACCCGCTAGCTGCGCGTTGGCCTTCGGCCAAAGCTTTCGCGTCGCCATCGACCCCTTCCGGGGTCGATCGCTAGCTCGTCTCTTCCTCGTCGCTTCGCGTCCGCCGCGATGCACCACCGGCGCCGCGCCGCGCCGCCCAGCCATCGACGTTTCGATGCTTCGCTCGCTCGACCGCGAGCGCATCGTCGGGCACCGCGCTCCCGATCGTGGATCCAGCCGCTACGGCAGCATTCCTTCCAATCGTGACGGGCGCGATCAGGTTCGCGTTACAACCGATCTTCGCGCCTTCTCCGATCGTCGTTCGACCCTTCTCCCGCCAGTTGTAGTTGACGGTAATCGCCCCGCAGCCAAAACTCGCCCCGGCCCCGACATCGGCGTCGCCGATATAGGAGAGATGGTCGGCTTTCACGCCGTCGCCAAGTACGCTGTTCTTGATCTCGACGTAATTGCCGATTCGCACTCCGCGTCCGAGCACGCAGTCCGGCCGAAGATGGGCATTGGGTCCAATGACGGCGTCGTCCCCCACGCGGCTAGATTCGATCATGCAGCCGGATTTTAGATGCACGCCAGCGCCGATGCTGCTTTCGCCCTGGATCGAACAGCCCGGCTCGATCACGGTGTCTTTCCCGACTTCGACGCCCACATCGATGTAAGTCGCGTTCGGATCGACGATGGTGACGCCGTCGAGCATCAGCTGATCCAACTTCCGACGGCGAATCACCGCGGCGGCACTCGCTAGTTCGACCCTCGTATTGACGCCGATGGCTTCTTCGGGATCCACCATCCGAAGCGCTTCGACCCGCAGTCCGTCGCGCACCGATAGGCCGACCAGATCGGTGAGGTAGATCTCACCCTGTTCGTTGCGATCGCCGACCTGGGCCAGCATTTTCCAGAGCAACTCTGCAGAGAGCAGATAGACCCCCGTGTTGCGCTCGCGGATCGCCAATTCTTCTGGCGTGGCGTCGGTCGCTTCGACGATGCGCGCGATGGAACCGGCCTCATCGCGAATCACGATCCCCGGGACGTCGACCTCGGCGGTCAGGAAGACCAGATCCGCCTCGGCCTTGGTCGCCACCATCTTCGCGAGGGTTTCGGGCCGGAGCAGCGGCGTATCGCCATAGAGGATGAGCACGTCGCCGTTGAATCCCTTGAGGGCCCCCTCGGTTTGCGCGACTGCGTGGCCGGTCCCGCGCTGCTCTTCCTGTGAGACGAAAATCGCGTGCTCCGCGAAGGTCTCCCGGATGCGGTCCGCGTCGCGTCCGACGACCACCACGAGCCGCTCGGGATTCAGCGACGCTGCGGCCGCGAGGGGAAAAGAGAGCATGGGCCGCCCGGCGATCGGGTGCAGCACCTTGGCGAGCCCAGATTTCATCCGGGCTCCCTTGCCTGCGGCCAACACCACGACCGCTATGGAAGACGCCTTTGAAACCATCGTTTCCCTCTTTCGGCTCCTCGCCGCCGAGATCTGACTCGACCTTGTCGGGCGCTGCGAGAACGGCCTCCGCGCCCTAGCAGCGTCCTCTGCTGCCCGCGCGTGGCAATCAGGGTAGTGCGCCGGCCGGCTCTGGGGTAGAGCAGATCCCCTTGGGGCTCGCGACGGACTCCAAGGAGCGCGACCCCGGAGCGGGGTCGGGCGACGACGCGTAAGCTTTGGCCGAAGGCCAACGCGCAGCTGGGAGCGCGACCCCGGAATGGGGTCGTGCGACGACGAAAGCGAATCCGAAGGATTCGCCAACAAGCTTGCGGGGCTTCGATCCCCTTCTCTAGATTGACCACAGCAACGCGCCCAAAGAGGTGGCCCCATCCGAATCGACGGCAACACCCGCGGCCTCAAGTCCAGCCAGGTACGCAAGCTGGAACGACTCTTCCGACGTCGCGTTCCGGTCGAGCGCGTCGT
>JACZVU010000170.1 GCA_022572485.1 Myxococcales bacterium | reverse complement strand
ATGTACGGCGGGCCTACGTGAAAGGACAGATCACAAGCCCGAAAAACGGCAAGGGCCGCTACGTCGTGCTCACACCAGGCCTTGGTTCACTCCTTCTCGATCTCCTGGCCGAGCGACGTAGAGAAATGTTGAGCCGAGGATGGCCGGAGGTTCCTGAGTGGATAATCCCGGCGGAGACCGGCCGCCCCCTGGACGAGAACAACATTGAGCGCACATGGCGGCGTTTACGCCGTCGCGCCCAGAAGGCGGGCGTCCGCCCCCTCAAGCTCCACTGCACCCGTCACACGTGGGCGAGCATGGCGCTTGCATCGGGAAAGTCAGTACGGTGGGTTGCAGATCAGCTTGGCCACTCCTCGCCGATGCTGACGCTGAAAACGTACGCGCACTCGATGCAAGACGAAGAGACAGACCTAAGTTTCGCTGATTTCAGTACGCCGTCAGCACCCAAACGGCCCTATACGGCCCCTCTCTTGAGCGAAGGCCCTGATACCGAAAACGCCCCCGACCTAACCAGCCGAGGGCGTTCACATTTTCTGGAGCACGAGACCGGGCTCGAACCGGCGACCCCCACGTTGGCAACGTGGCGCTCTACCAACTGAGCTACTCGTGCCTGGAAGGAGGCCCCATTCAAGCTACGCTGCGGCGTCTCGTCAAGGCCGTCTCGCCGGATGCCGCAGCGGCGATCCTGCTAAAGTTTGCTGATCTTTTCCCGCCCGGTCGCGACGTCTCGGGTGGCGTTTCGGGTGTCGAACACGCGGTTACAGTGCGCGACGATCCGTCGTAATCGACACCCATCCAGTAGGGCTTGGTGGCCGCAGCTTCGCTTCACCCGCAGAACGCTTCAATGAATGTGTTGCGTTGACTGATTGAGCCGAAGACTCCCGCGTCTCCATCTGGCAAGAGACCTTTGAGGGACTCGAACTCGATCCAGTCGCTAACCGCAAACTCAAAAGCGTTCCCGATCCTTCTCAGCCCATTCAGGTCCCTGAGACGGATCGCTGAGATATTCAACCATTCAACGACGTCCCTCCTCGTCAACTCCGTCAGCTGCGGGGGGCAATCCGCCACGCGGCCGCGTAGGCGATTGCACCTACGCCTAATGGGGGCGTGGTTCCCGCTTGCAGTGCCACGAGGTAGAAGAGCATGAACCCCGCGATGGTGCCGAGTGCGTCGTACAGGTAGGCGGTTGCAACGGCTTCGTGGGATTGTCCCCGCAGCCCCAGCGGGAAGAAGATGCCCAGCAGCACCGCGACGGGAACCACTGCGATCGCTGCAACGAGTAAACGGACCCCGATCGGCGTGAACACGAGACCCAGCGGAAGCCACGAAAGTGCGGCGGCGGAGACCAGCACGGCCATCCCCGCGCAAACGCGTTGCCGCCAGCGCGGCCACGCCAAAAACACCCGAAGGCGCGCCGAGCCGAGCGCCATCCCGCCGAGCAGCAGCAATATGACCGCGTAGGCCGTCGTGAACGGATCGCCCAGAAAAGAGCGAAAGGTCGACACGATGCCGTACTGCACCAGCATGAACGCAGCGCCGATCAGGAAGTAGTAGGCGCGAATCCGGCGCCGCTTTGGCTTACGCACACCGAAGAGCAGCGCGACGAAACAGCCCGCGATCATCCACGCCAACGGCCGCAGTTCTCCGGGTGCACCCGCGTAGAGAAATGGACGAGCGTCCGTAATCGGCTCGGACTCAATTCCGTCGGGCCAATAGTTTTCGACCCGAGCGCTGGTCTCGCTCGCCAACACCTGTTCGAAAACACCGTCGACTCGCTCAGCGTCTCGCCCGAAGATCAACGCGGGCATATGGGGCCACAGCGTGTCATCGCCCACCACGCGCAGCACCGCCACCGAAGCGCCCTGCTGCTCGATCGCCGCGATCACGCGCCCAAACGCGCGATTCGGACCCGCATACGCCACGATTCCGAGCCCACTCGGACGCAGCCGCTGCAACGCCACTTCGATGCCCTCGCGCGTATAGAGATAGTTCTCGACGCTGACGGCCACCTTGGGGTGCGCAGCCGTGAGAAACGAACCCTCGTAGATGATCACGTCGAAACTTCGATCGGTGGCCTCGAGAAACGAGCGACCGTCCATCGCGAAGACCTCGACGCGGTCATAGATCCGATCGTTGAAGGTCGCAAACGCCCCGCGCGAAAGCGCGACGACGAGCGGGTCCAACTCGACGGCGGTGATCGAACGCGGCCGGCTGGCTTCGAGGTGGAGCAGGCCCATGCCGGCCCCGGAGCCGATCACGAGCACGTCGCGACCCTCGATCCAGTCGGCATCGTAGAGCAACGCGTAGCCGGGAAACGCGTTGGGGTGGTCGGTGCGCGCCGCCACCCACCACTGCCAGAAACCGTTGTAACAGCCCAGCAGGATCTCGTCCTTGAAGGTGTAGAGGTCCACCTTCTGATGCGGTGACCAGCCGCTGAAGACCCGCTGGGTGTTTTCAACGTTGACGGGGCCGAAGAAACTCGGGCGCGCCTCGCGCTGATTTTCGAGCCAACCTTCCAGGGGGAGCACCGTAACCAGCGCCGCCACCGCACAGGCGACAATCGGACGATCCAGCAGCAGCGGCAACGCACACGCCGCGGCCAGCACCATCAGCGAATTCACCCCCACCCACTGCGCGTAGTGGTAAGAAAGAACGACTCCTGCAATCGTTCCGACCAAAGAGAGTCCCACGAACGCGCCGATCCGATGCGGAGAATGCTGCTGCACGTTTGTCGCCAGATGCGCGACCACCATTCCACACACGACGAACGGAGGAGCCACCAGCACGCCGAGCGCGAGCAGTTGAAAGGCGTCCACTGCGCTTGCCGACAACTGCGGCTCGAGCCACCAGAGACCCGCGACGAGCAGCGCGAGCAGATAAAGCGCCAGCGCACCGCCCAATGCAGCGAGGGCTCGGGATTCGCCGAAGCGCCCGATCAACGGAGAAAGAACCGCACCGATCCCATACGCGGCGATCACAACCGCGATGACCAGGCGAATCGACAAGCCCACCGACGAAAGTGCGTGATAGGCAGAGAGTTCGCGGATCAGTGCGATTTGCACGACTCCCGCGATGAGGCTCGCGCCGAACACCAGCCGCCATGGGCGGGCTGAGCGTTCGAAACCGATCCCGGACCCAGTTGCCGGGCCTTTCGATGGTGTCCGAAAGTCGCCGTCTGCCATCAGACCGCAGGCCGCTCGGCGTTCGCAGGCCGCAGGCTTCGATACGCCTTGTCGGTCAAGAGCTCGATCGGAGCCCGGTCATCGGTCCAGGGTTGCACGCCGGGCGCGAGTGAAAGATCTCGGACGCGCTGAAAAAGCCGCCAGCCCGCGCGAAGCGGCTCTGGGATCTGAGTGAGAGCAATACGCGCCGTATCGATCGGGACCGCGGGGCCGCCGAACAACAGGTGCGATGCGAGCCCATACGACGCGGGTCCGCGTAGAAGCTGCGCGCGTGGAAACACTACCGCCCAGGTCGCGCCAATTCCCGAGAGAATCCGCGACTTCTGAGCAGGAGCGTATACGTTGAGCACCGCGAGACCCTCCGGTGTGAGATGCGCGCGCACATCTTCGAAGAACTCGACAGTCGCCAGATGTGCAGGAATCGACGGTTGGTGGTAGGCGTCGAGAATGATCAGGTCGAATCTCGCGGTGCTGCCGCGCAGCCAGACGCGCCCGTCGGCGACGATTGTCGTGAGGTGACTGCGGTCCAGGTCGAAGTAACGATCCGCCACCGCGATGACCTCCGGATCGAGTTCGATTCCGGTGATCTCAACGTCTCCGAGGCGTGGAGCGAGCACGCGCGTGATCAGATTCGACACCGTGCCCCCCGCAAGCCCGACGATCAACACGTTGGTCCGCCCGTCATGCGGTTGCGGGATCAGTACCGAGAGTGCCATCCAATCCCAGACATCGTTGGTCGCGTAATCGGGTTCGCGAAGCCACGAGTGGACCGACCAACCCTCGTTCAGTTGGAGCCAACGCGTGCGATGTGCGCCGCGATCGCTCGCCGTCACGCGAATGCGTTGAAGTCCGGAGTCGCGGTCGTAGAGCACCTGCGTGCCCGCTTCTTCAGGAACGCGCACCGCTTCCGGCACGGCCACCAGCGCGGCAAACAACAACAGCGCCAGCGCGGCCGCCCTCTTCTGCGCGCCAGCACATTGGGAAACAAGGCCCAGTGCAGCAGGGATCAGCGCGGCGGCCCCGAGCAGCAGGAATGTGACGCGCAGGCCGAGCCGCGGGATCCACCAGAGTGCGGGCAGCAGGATCCCGAGCACGCTGCCGATCGAACCGAGCGCGTAGAGCGCGCCCGCATCGCGCCCCACCGTCGTGCGGTCGCGCAGCGTCACGCGCAACACCGCGGGGGCCACCGTTGCGAGCAAGATGCACGGCAGCGCGAAGAGCAGCAGCACGAGCGACAAGCGCCCCCAGAACTCAATCCCGCTAAACCCGACCCCCGCGAGCGCCACGCGCAGCCAATGCGGCACACCGATTCCGAGCCCTGCTCCGAAAACGCCACCACCCAGCAGCGCCATCAGTGGCAAAATCGGCCCGGGCCTGCGATCGGCGAGCCAGCCACCCAGCGGATAGCCGACCGAGAGCGCCCCGATCACTGACGCAATGATCGCCGCCCAGACCGTCAGCGAATTCCCAAAATGCGGCGCGAGCAAGCGCCCGAGCGCGATCTCGATCCCGGTGATCTCGAATCCGGCCGCGAATGCGGTGAATAACAGAATCGAACGCATCGCTCGCGGGGTTGGAGCGTCCGCGCGCAAAGCCATCGGTGTTCCTGGCGCACCCCGAACCCCACGATCCGCATCCGCATCAGCCATCGCGCGCGACGTTACCCCATAGCGGGGGCGTACCCCTGAGCTGCATTAGGAATTCCCGACGACATCGAGTGGATCCGCGGGCGCTGGGAGCAAGCCGAGATGGAGAAACGCACCCTCGCTGACATCGAGGCTCGCGGTGAAGACCCGCCCCTGGGCGGGGGGTATTCCGACATCGAGCGGGAATTGCGTGAAGACCTCGGCGACAACGGCTATGACGCCATGCTCTACGCGACCAACCAGGACAATCGCGTCGCGCTGGAGCGGGTGTGGAACAACTCCATCGCCTACCGGGCTGGGCTTCGCGATGGCAGCGTGGTGTGGAGCTACGACGGCCAGCGCGTCTTTCGTCCGAACGAACTCGCGACACTCGCGACCATCGAGAGGCGCGGCGAGTTTGTCGAAATCGTGATCGTTACCGATGATGGGATCGAGCGGTTTTTCATCGAAAGAAACCCCCTCGGCGCCGACCTCGTATCCGCGAAAGCGCAACCCAATCTCCATTCGAGACCCTGACGTGGCGCCTGGAAAGAACTATCCAGCGAAGGAGAAGCGTGATGACGAGCTACACCACAAAGGAACCGGCTCTCCACATATAAGTCGGCGGTTCACGTCAAGGCCGTCTCGCCGGATGCCGCAGCGACGATCCTGCTAAAGTTTGCTGATCTTTTCCCGCCCGGTCGCGACGTCTCGGGTGGCGTTTCGGGTGTCAAACACGCGGTTGCAGTGCGCGACGATCCGATCGTAATCGACACCCGTGTGCTGGGTGATGATCACGGCCAGATCGACTGCGCCGAGCAGGTCGTCGGTGAGGTCGGCGCTCTTGTAGCTGCGGCCATCGAGCTCGATCTCTTGTACGTGGG
>JACZVU010000169.1:3499-5692 GCA_022572485.1 Myxococcales bacterium | reverse complement strand
TGGCTTTCGGTGGTCATCGCCGTGGTGGTGCTGGACGGCGTGATCTACCTCCAGCATGTGATATTCCATGCGGTCCCGGCCCTGTGGCGGTTGCACCGCATGCATCACGCGGATCAGGATTTCTACGTGACCACGGGGGCGCGCTTCCACCCCATCGAGATTCTGCTGTCCATGGTGCTCAAATTGGCGGCAATCGCTGCCCTTGGGCCGCCCGCCGGGCATCCTCGGAGGTTCAGGAAGGTCCAGATAGAGACGAAGACGCTCATGGGCTTCGCGAACAGATTTTCTGTCCAGCCCGGAGTCCTCGGCGGCCTTGTTTATGCTTTCCGTGACGAACTGGGCGTGGATAAGCCCGTCGAGACGCTCCTTGAAATTCAGTTTCGCCGGAGTTTGAATGTCGTGAGCCGCGGCGTAACTCCGAAGCTGCGTTATCCGCCCGTCGATTAGCCTCTCGAAGGTGTCCATATATTTCATTTTGAGCTTTGGCTCCGAGTAGCTCAGAAACTCATCGAGATTGGGAAGGCCGAAACTCAGTCTGGCGCTGGGGATGCGTTCGTCCGGTAGCTCGACCACGTTGTTGAGGTACCACTCACAGACCTCTGCTTTGCCAGGATACGTTTCCCAGTAGCACAGCGTTCGAACCGCAATTGCCACAATCCAGCCCTTGCTGAGGTTGTGCTGTTCGGCCCAGATCTCAAGAATCTCGGCGAATGGAGCGACAAACTGATTGTTCTGGGCTCTCTCAGCTACGTACCAAATGACGAAGCGATCAACGCAATGCACGAATGAAGCAGAGTTCCACGTCTCGGGGTCTCCCAGAAGATTTCGTACCCGGTAAACGAAGGAGACGCCTTCCTTCGGGATCTCTCCGGCTGCCGCAAGATGTGAAAGCATTTCGACGAATGCGGGTTGGACATCGTCCCGGAGAGATTCACTAACCTGAGGGGCAATTTCTTGCATGCGGCGAAAGAACATTTCTCTGGCGAGGGGGAGATGTAGAACTTGGCTGGTGATCTTGTGGGCCCTCGTCAACAGCCGCATCGTTAGGAACCCCTGAGGGTCTTTGACGGGATCTGACATGCCGTGAATTATAGCCTGCCATTGTTGTGAGTCAGGCAGAGTGGTGCGGTCGATTAGGTGCAGCGGGTATCGGCAGATCTGAGGGCGCTCTCCGAGCAGGGGCTACCGCTCGCCTAGAGGCATTTCTTGGTGACGAAATCAACGCCACGTCCCCCGCATTGCATTATGAGGTCGCTATTGCTCGTGCTGTCGCGAAATGGCGACTGGAAGTCTGGATAAAGGTTGTTCAGACTTGTTTGTCTGCCAGAGGACGACATGCATCCTCCAGTCGCGAAGTTTGGCATCAGGCCCGCACTGCCACATACGTAGACCAGTTGACTATTCCGGGTGCTCGCAGAGTGGCCGCGCCTCGTCGAAACAGACTTCTGAGTGTCTGCAATCATGGTGTCGGCATTTACAATCGCTGGAGCCTTCCCATTGGAATAAATGTAGGTGTGGTTGCCATATTGATACTCGTAGGTACAGATTGTGCCAAGGGCGCATTGAGCCAGGTACTCAGCGGCCTTTGTCTGCATCTGCGTATGCCATTCTGGAGTTCCTGGCCGCGGCCCTGTGGCACATCCTATGATGAACAGAACCGTCGCGAGGCCGGTGATTGACGTGAGACACAATCGCCATAAATGAGTCATTCGATAAGTGGGCTGCATGTCGGTTCCTCCACGCTGTCGCCGCTCTTCTAGAACCTAGGTTCTGTGGCTCTGTCACCTCTGCCTGAAATTCGCGGTAAACAAATATTACGTCCACCTTGCAGGCTTCGCATTCATAAACGAGTTACTGCTGGATAACTAGCCGCAAGTCTGGCCTAGAGACGGGTCCTGTTGGGCTCTCATCTTCCAAGTTCGACTCATACTGATTCAGGGGGTGCCAGCCGCCCACCGACCCAGCATCACACCACCGAACACGACCAGATCTGTCGTATCCGGGCAGTCTATTTCACTTCTCGTCGCGCTCATTGGTGTCGTTAGTTCGTCCTTTGATTCATCGGATCGGACTGGGCTCGTACAGTGCGGCTGTCAAACTTGCGACCGAGCTAGCCAGCCCCAGCCTTGGGAGCGTACACACGTGCTGGTCCCTTGCCTCGCCGGGGATTTGCTTTTGTGGCACGACACTGCG
>JACZVU010000169.1:0-3489 GCA_022572485.1 Myxococcales bacterium | reverse complement strand
TCAAGACGGAAAATTATCTCTGCATAACGTATCTCTCAATGGGGGCTATGCGCATGGAGAGCGGTTCAGGCTGGATTTATCAGAGCAATCTCCGGATTTGCAGATCCACAAAGACTCGAAATTACATGTATTTGGTGTTGATACTCAGGATGTCGGAGCCTGTGAACTGAATTCCGTCATTATCGGTCGGTTGAGAGTTGGAACAAGAACAACTCTTTTGTCACTCGACCACTGCAGAGTTGGATCACTTCTCATTCCTCGAAACGACTGCCGAGATCTCGATCGCATTCGCGGGCTTTGTCAGCATCTTTCTCGTCTTGGCTCGGCGAGATGGGTCGTTTAGTCCGGACTATGCTCTCACGATCCGATCCACCCTGATGTGCAGCATCAGCTGCCTTTGTTTCGCAGCCGTCCCTCTGATCCTCGCTGCCCTCGGCGTCTCAGGAGCAGCTCTCTGGCGTTGGCCGAGTGCTGCTCTCTTGCTGAGCATTTCCAGCATCTCGTTCTACATGTTCACCAATCGCCGCAATCTCAACGCTAGACAACAGGGAACGGTCTTCGCTCGGCTCGCTTGGTCGCTGGCCGCTCTGGCCATGCTTACTGCCGTCGCGAATGTCGCAGGCTGGCCTCGCTCCCCGAATCCGGGCGTCTACCTCATGTCCCTGTGGCTGGTTCTCGGAATCTCATCTGTCAACTTCCTTGACCTCGTCCTTCGCGGTGTGCTCGGTGGGGCAAGAGAATAGGTCCAGGATTGAGGCGCACGGACCCAGGGGACCGAGGTCCGCGTGCCGCGCAACAAGCCGTTGAACCGGACGCTGAATAGCGCGATTCAACTGCCCGCTGTACCGTTGGGTATCAACCTTTTCAGGCTCGGCGGGGTCGGCGGCGCCTCTTCACGCCGGTTAACGCCGATCCGTCGGGCGGCATACGCAGGCGCGTGAAGATCCTTGTATGGACGGAGTGTTGCGATGACTTTTGAGATGATCTTCTTCGCCGTGTTCTTCGGCATCGTTGCCTATTTTGCCTATTCAGCAATCCGCCACGGTGGATTCAAGGGTGCATTGTTCGGTGCGAAGATCTTATCGTCGGTTGGCGAAATTTCATGCGCTAAGCGCGGCCTCATGTCGCAGAAGCTGAAGGTCCACATCCTCGATAGTGACGATCCCGTTGATCGCTCGGTTGGTCTTGAACTCACAAGCTCAGGTCCAGGGGCGTGGAGCATGACTCCGATCAATCTTTCAAGTTCCGAGGCACGGAGGCTCATCTCGCTACTCGAAGAGGCGATAACGCCCGTCCCGTAGCTTTTCTTCGGTGTCTAGCCGCAATGCTCGTCGCGAACGGCCGCTCAACAAAGGCATGCAGTCGGACGTTGAAGGGCTCGGCTCCAATGACTGTTGTACCTTCTGGCATTAACCTTTTTAGGCCCAGCGCACTCGGCGGCGCCCTTCAACGCCGCTGATGCCTGGTCCGTTAGCCGGCACCGATCCGAGATCCAGGTGGTTTCTTGATGCTTCACGTCAGTCCGTATAAGATAGTTGTCGCGGGCGAAAACTCCTTTCTTCGTCTTCGACAGGAAGCGAACGATGCGCCCGCCCATTGGGCGAGCCACTGGCGAGTTTTCTGGTCCGATGCAGGATCTGGCCACGCCCTGTTCCTCGACAGTGTGCTCACCGAGGGCGTTGCCATCTTCTCGGACAACGAGGAAGTTGCCCGCCTTCTCCAACGGCGCGTAGAACCCCTTCTATACATGCCGTTCTCGGATACAGACCTTCCGATCATCAGCGCGACTTTCGATCGCGATGGATGTCCTCCTAATTCTACAACCGAAACTGTTGCGTGGGACGGCGGCTCTGCGCTCCTTGTCTGGTCTGAACTCCAGGATCCGTTCAGCTTTTCTACAGAACCGGGGTTCCACGGTAGGGCGCTCGGCCACCAAACAACCTTCTTTTCCGCGGGCGACGCAAGTCTGATTGTCAACGGTAGAAAGGCGGAGGGCAAGCCATGGCCAGAGGCGCGTGGTGACCGACCCTGTACGAGTGCGTGTCTCGCATGGTGCGAAACTTGGTTCGAACCGGATGGTTCCGCCTAACAATCTGTTGGAGACGGACGTGGCAACAGGTGGGCGTTACGACCTTTGATATTGTCTGGCATCAACCTTCTGAGCCGCAGCGAACTGGTCAGCCTGTTGGCCTGTCGCTGGAGTTCAAATCGTTGGGCGGCGGGGAGTGTGCCATGCGTATGATGCGATCGATTTTGCTCGGAGTTCTTATCGGGTTCCTCGGATGCGCGTATGCACGCGTTGACCCCGGGGTTCCACATTCCGGCGCGCGACTTTCCGCGTCGTCGCAAGTATGGGTTCTGGCGCCATCAGACGGCGCTTACGGGAACCAGCAATACCGCGGAAGTGGGCAGACTCTCGCACGACGAACGCTTTCGATCGTGCGGAAACGGCATCCTCTGGCGCAGATCGCCCATGGGAGCGATGAATCAGAGGCTCTCAAGCTCGCGCATTCCGAAGGGATCGACTTCATCGTGTCGCCCGAGATTCTACATTGGGAGGATCGCGCCACCCCTTGGTCGGGCTTTCGCGACAAGGTCCGAGTCGAGGTCCGCTTGCTACGGGTTCACCCGCCTAAGCTCGTTTCGAGCATTGTCTTTGAGTCTCGCAATAACTCGATCACGTTCATCGACGGGCGACCTGAGGACCTACTTGACGGGGACTATGACAGGGCAGTTCTAGGCCTTCTTTGAGACCCGCCACCCAACAAGGCGTTGAACGTGGGAGTTGAATAGCGCCCGAAGGCAAGGGTGGTTCTCTCGTTCTAGCTTCGACATAAGACCCTCAGGCTAAAGCGGTCAATGCAACACATCGTGAGCGTCTAGCTGCCCGGAACGTCAGCCCCCCACCAGCCATCTGCATTCCCGCAAAGTCACACGCACCCCACCACTGCTTTCCCGAAATGTCAGGGTCTGCCT
Organism: Myxococcales bacterium; assembly: GCA_022572485.1. The sequence goes on along the minus strand of JACZVU010000169.1, from coordinate 513 downwards.
ACCGTGTGCTTTCCCGAAAAGTCTCCTTCTATTCTTTATATAGGGTGACATTACGGGAAAACTGAGAGTGAGCGGGTGGGGATGTGAGTTTGCGGGAAAGCGGGCGTTGGAGTTACGAGCTTGACAATCTCCGTTACATCTTGTTCGACTCGGCTACAACGTTGTTGATTTGTAGTTGATCGTTGGTCCCTCGGATAGATCTGAGTTAGACGGGAATGGGAGCTATCTACTCTGTCTAAGGTCTAACGACGGATTGTAAACAAGAACGTGGATAATTTGACTCGGTAGGATCGGGAGCGTCACGTTCGGAAACGTTTGACGGTGTAACACAGTTTAGTAAAATATTACTTGCAATAACATCCCGACTGGCGTCTGATAGCGGTGAGGCCGGAACCGATGGCTCCCCAAAGCGTTCCCGGGCGCTCTGGAGGGCCACACGATGCGCACAAGCCCGCTCGCTGTTCCGAGCCAGGCCCCCCCGTTACCCAGATTGGGGAAAGAAGCATGTGCACT
>JACZVU010000168.1 GCA_022572485.1 Myxococcales bacterium | reverse complement strand
TCGAGGCGCCCGGGACAGATCGACTGCCGCCGCCATGATGCGCGGTTCCCCAAGCACCCTGGGAGAATGGCTACGTCGAACCGTTCAATGGCAAACTGCGGGATGGGTGCTTGAATGGAGAGCCAGCTGCCACAAACGGTCAAAAAGTCCATTCGAGGGTGAAGTTCAAACTCCAATCCGTCTCGAGCTGCGGACCCTCTAGATACTGGTATACGGGGATGCCGCCTTCGATCGCGCCCCGAAGACCCTTGAGTCGACCCCGTTCCGCAAACAGGTTGACACCGAGCATCACCATCAGTCGTTGACCCGCTCGAAGATTGGGATCGGCGGTGGGCACCATCGCGGGATTGAGTGCGGAATCCGCGCCATGGATATTCATCCACTGGTCCCAGGCCAGCCGGATCGACCCGCTTGCCCACTCCGTGATTTTCCGGGCGCCCCACCCGCTAATTTCGTATGCATTTCCAAGCCGATAGTCGTGCTTGTTCTCCCCGAGACGCACCGTACCGTTGCTGTGGATTCCCCACTGCCATCCGGGGATCTGCCCGATATACGTCATGCCCGGAAGCAGATCGAAAGTCCCCGACCCAAGCTGCATCGGGTAGGGCAAGCGGGTGCTGGCCGACATACCCGGAAGCGTGTCTCTTTTACCGACCGAACCCGTTGGAAAACTCACTCCCGTAACTCCAATCAGGCGGTGGGCTTCACCTTCATACAAGTTATAGAGCCCCATTGTTTTCACGTCACCGATCCCGCGGCTTCGCGTCGTAAAGCGCGTTCCACCCATGCTCAGGTGGTCCATGGATTTTCGGAGGTACGGAAGCATCAGCATTAGGCTGAGATCATCCGTGGCGCCGTACATGACATTGAACATGTGCATCTCCATATCCATGCTGGTTGGCGTCACCATGTAACCGCCCGCGAGAACATCCGACGGGCTCAGGTTGCGGGATCCGTCGCGATTGCCGTGCATATTCATGTACATGTAGCTGTAACCCACCATCCACTCTCCGCGTTCGTGGGTGTGATGGATGCCCGTTACGGACATGGTGTCGAGTTCGAGGTTGAGCAGCTCCTCCAGGCTCAAATCCAAAAACTCATCAAAATTGGAATGCTCGCCGGTGTGTTCAGCGGCCCCGGATGTAGCATTCCAAACCGAGACGCCAAGGAACGCGACGACCCAGAGGAAAATCCAACGGGTTCGAAAATCCGAATTTCGATTCATCTTGATATCCTCTTCCTCGTCTGATCGAATGGGATGCGGGTCGAACTCTCTAGTGTATCGTCATTCCCGTAGCCAAGCTGAACTTGCTGAATTTCACGGCGCGAGCCATGCGAGCAGCGTTCTTCTGAATCGCGTGGAAATCGCTCCGGCCAAAATTCGAAAACAACGCGCCGAGTCGCCGCGAATTCACCGTCAACCGATAATTCTTCTCTGAGTTGAATCATCCAGAGACGCCCTCACTTGTCGACAGACGCCCCTCTCTGCCACTGTCCATGAGGCGGGTTTCAATTCTTGAGTATCCAAACGAAGAAAATGATGGGAAGAAGTCGATACACACATCGGAGAAATTCATTCGAAATCTGAGACCGTCAGTTGCGTCGGATCGTCTATCCATCGGTTTCGGTTGGGTCGTCTATCCATCGGTTTTGAAATGGCCGATCTCTCGCTCGAGTTTCTGGGAGCGCTGAGACAACGTCGACACCATTTGATTGATCCCATCCGAACGTTGAATCGATTCGGCCGCGGTCTCACGAAAGACCTGGAGCGCCTCTTGGATGGCCTCGCTGCTCCTCGTCTGAGAATGGGTGGCATTCGCGATCTCTTCGATCATCTCTGTCACATTCACCATGGCTTCTGCGATAAGGCGACTGCCCTCTCGCTGCTCCTGGGTGGAGTTGTGCACGCCCTCTCCCAGTGCGCGGATCGTGTCGATCGCGCTGGCAATTTCGGTTGTAGCGCTTTGCTGATCACGGGCCGCGTGGTGAATCTCCTCGACAATACCCTTGACTTCGTTGATCGCGTGGTTGACGCGCTCCAAGTCTTCACTCTGCCGCTGTGTAGCCTCGACGATCGCACGCACTCGCTGCGATGTGTTTTTGGACTTCTCGAGAATCTGACGTAAAACCGACCCCGACAGATTCGAGCGTTGGACTCCCAGCTCCACTTTCTTCGAGCCCCCTTTGACCGCTTCTACCGCTGAAGCGATTTCGTCCTGCACGGCGCGGATGAGGTCGGCTATCTCACGTGTCGACTTTCGCGTCCGGTCGGCAACGGCGCTGACCTCGTTGGCTACCACCGCGAACGACTTTCCGTGTTCGCCCGCTTGTGCGGCGATGATCGATGCGTTTAGTGAGAGTTGACTCGTCTGCTCTGCGACTCCGACGATGACCTGGATGATTTCTTCGATGGCGTGGGACTTCTCGTTTAGCCTCGACACACTCCCCTTGAGCTGTTCAAAATTCGTCGCAATCTCGCCCATGGCATCCGTGGTTTCATCCACCGCGGTCATGCCCTTGGCCGCCTCCTGGCTCGAGTCTTCGGAGAGCACATCACTCTGTTCCGCGTTGGTCTTGACTTCCTGCACGGATACCTTGAGCTTCTCGAGGTAACCGAGCGTGCCGTCCGTTGCGTCCTGTAGAGTTTCGACAGCCTTCACGACTTGATTGGTGTTGGTGGCCACCAGTTGCACGCTTGCTGAAGTCGTGTCGATCGATTCGCCGAGGTGGCCCATGTTGGACGCGATTCCGACTATCGAGGAATCCATCTCGATTGTCGATGAAGATGTCTTTTGCGCGGATTCCGAGAGCTTTTCTATGTTTGAATTGACCTCTCGGATGGAATGGGTGAGTTGCTCGATTGAGTTCGTGGCGTCTCCGACGGCGTCATTTTGGCGTGTTGCCTCTTGAGACATACCGGCAGCGGCCTCCTCCAGCAGATTCGAGACGCCTGAGACTTCGCCAGTGCTTTGTCGTACTTCTGACACTACGCTGCGAAGCCGAGCCGACATTGCGTTGAAGCTCTGTGCGAGTAAACCGATCTCATCGGTGTTGGAGACGCTGACCTGGGTCGAGAGGTCGCCGTTGGCGATGGCTTGGGAGCCCTCGACAAGCGCCGCTAGCGGTTTTGCGACATGGCGCTGCAGGCGCGCGGATAGCGCAGCGGCAACTGCAATCGAAGCGGCGAGCAGGCCGAACACGATTGCCCCGTACCACCGCGTACGTGTCGCTAGTTCATGGGTATTCCAGCGGATAAAGATCGTTCCGGTCGATTGCCCAATGCTCTCGATTGGCTCGAAGAGGTCGAGTTGGGATCGGTTGAACGCCTGGCCAGGCGGCCGGACGCGCGGCGGTGTGAACGAGGTGACTACTTCCGAGCCTGCGGTGTAGACGGCGAATACCTCGCCTTGTTCGTCATAGATGACCGCCGCAGTGACCGGGCGTACCGCGCTCAGTGCTCCCAGTGTCTCCGTGGCGGCCTGCGGGTCGTCGAAGGCCAGCGCGACCGCGCTGTTGAGACCGATCACGCGGGCAAGCGCCGTCGCCTGGCCGACCATCGCTTTTCGGATCGTGATGACGTCGTAGGTCCAAAAGGACAAACAGGCAAGAAACAGAGAGAGCCCTGTGGTGAGCATCAGCGTAAGCGTCAGCCTGCGCTTTATGGAGCCTCTGCTTCGCATGGACATGTCTATTCGTCCTCACTCGACACCAGTCGAGCCAGACGCAGCAATCGTGAACTAATGCGGAGCTTCGCGTTTTCTGCAGCGCCGAGGTTGACTTCAAAGCGGATTTTCGATCCGTCTTTGTAGAAGCCAATCACTCCACCACTGCGAGCGAAGTTCTTGGTCTCTCCGATGGTGAGGATTGATTTGCCAGCAACCGCGGCGATGAATTCGCGGACTCGTTCGCCTCGCTTAGTGGTAATGATGATGATATGGCAGCCGGCGACCCTCCCACCCGACGAAAGATGCCAGATCTCGATCGGATGATGCTTGACCATCCGGCCGGAATAAGCGGTGTCGAACAGTGACTTCGTCTGGCTACCGCCGACGTGGCAGATGACGATCGGATCCTTCGAGCTGCCAAATGATTCAGCGGGCCACTCGGTGAGCGACGCGAAATTCAGGATGAACGCGGCCTTGACCCGATACTCTTTCTCGCGGTCCGCCGCGATCGCGGCATTCGATGGGACGGAAGCGAACCACAGCAGTAAGGCCAGCAGCGTTACCCAAACGTTGACCCAGAAACGTGCTGGATGGTTGGCTGTCGGCGCGAGGTTCGATTGTGCACACCCTCTCAAGTGTTCCATCACCCCTCCAAAAATTGCACGATCCACTTCGTTTCTGCCGAGACCAGGCGGATGATTTCCCTGACGGCTTTTGATCGGCATCTAGGCAATTCACCTTGAAGGAGGCGCACAGCAATTTGCGAGCGCCTTGCCCAGGTTCGGTGCGAGTGATGTGTAAACCCCACAGAGCGCAGGAGGCCCAAGCGGGATTTCGGGCATGTGTGTATCAACGCAAAGTAGCGATTCGGTCTGCGGGGCGAAGCGCATGCCGAGCCGGCAGATGCACCCGTGACGCAGTTCGACGCACCTGAAATGCGCCATTGGAATTGTGTCAGTGCGGCAGCTTGTAGCCCTGCTTGCGATAGTGCTCGACGCGGCCGGCAGCGAGGCCCCAAGCCGGCTTGAGCTCGTTGGCTCGGACGAAATCCGCGAACGCGAGATCAGGCTGTTGCCGGGATTCGTTCGCCAACCCGCGGTTGAAATACGCGGTGTGCCGCTTCGTGGACCTTCGCTGGAGGGCCCGGTTGTAATCGGCGATCGCCCGCCCAACTTGTCCTGTGTAGAAGTACGCGTTCCCGCGATTGATATAGGCCTCTGGGAAATTCGCGATGAGCTCGAGCGCCACCTCGAAGTCCTCGAGAGCCGCGGCGTATTCGCCCATGTGGTTGTAGAGGATGCCTCGGTTCACCAGGATCGACGCCCTCTCTCGCCGGGTGGTCCTGCGGGTGCCAAGAGCGGTGTTGCAGGAGGCGATCGAGGCGGCTGCCACTGCATCTGGCAGCATGGTGGCTTGGTAGCAGCTGCTCGCGTCCGGGTTGCCGGTCACGACCAAGTCATCCGCGTGGGCTGTTCCGAGAGTAAGGAGCAGAGTGGTTAGCGCGATGGCTCGCATTCGCCGACCTCCTTGTTTCTCAGTTATGTGGCTCCAAGATTAGCAAGGCGAGTGGAAGCCGACCAGCGCAATTCGGGCTTCAATCGACCGTCGTCGCTTGGTGTTTCGTGAAATCTACTTATATTTTAGCATGTTACGTGGATTTCAATTCGCTTGTGCTTGGCCACATTCGACTGGTAGCGCCTCGATCCATCAATCATGGGGCTCCCAAAATACAGTGGCAAGCTTCCATCGTCGGGAATTTGACACCCGATGCTTCCGCTGCCTGGGTCCAGGAGGCGCGTGCGCGATCGGAATGCCCGGCGCCGTCGTCGCGACCTACTGGGACCACCGAGCCTGCACCTGCTCCCTGATTCCGGGAGGCGCGATGAAGAGATCCTCCGGATAGCGGCGATAGCGAGCCATCGATCGATAGATCTCGAGTTCCTCGTAGCGTTCGTGCGAGAGTCCGGCGAGGTATTGAAGCCGCAGGCTGCGCCCGTGGTTGATCTGCGCCCCCTCCAGCCATTCCGCGAGATCCGGTCCCCG
>JACZVU010000030.1 GCA_022572485.1 Myxococcales bacterium | reverse complement strand
CCGCGTCGGCCAGCGCCTCCTTGCGCGAAAGGCGAATCCGTCCGGACGGGTCGATGTCGATGCACTTCGCGAGCACCTCATCACCCTCGCTCAACACGTCCGTGACCTTCTCGACCCGGCCCTCGGCGAGATGGCTGATGTGAATCAAACCATCGGTGCCTGGAAAGATCTCGACGAAGGCACCAAAATCCGTGATCCGCTTGACCTTGCCAAGATAGATCCGATCGAGCTCCGCTTCCTGGGTCAGTTCCTCGATCATTGAACGAGCCTGATCGAGCGCATCGGCATCCGGCGAGAAGATCGTCACCACACCGGTATCGTCGATGTCGACCTTGGTTCCGGTGGTCTCCTGGATCGCACGGATGACCTTGCCGCCTGGCCCAATGATGTCTCGGATGCGGTCGGGCTTGACGTTGATCATGCTCACTCTCGGCGCATAGCGGGAGAGTTCTTCTCGAGAGGTGAAGGACGGCAACTCGGAAGCGGTCTCTCGCTCCATGCAGTCGAGGATGTGTATTCGCCCCTCTCTCGCCTGCGCGAGCGCACGCTCCATCACACTCCAATCGACACTCTCGATCTTGATGTCCATCTGCAGGGCCGTAATTCCGTCAGTGGTACCCGCGACCTTGAAATCCATGTCGCCGAGGTGGTCCTCATCACCGAGGATGTCCGACAGGATCGCCACCCGATCGCCGTCCGTGATCAGTCCCATGGCAATCCCCGCCACGGGCGCCTTGATCGGAACGCCTGCGTCCATCAACGAAAGCGTACCGCCGCAGATCGCGGCCATCGACGAAGAGCCGTTCGATTCGAGGGTTTCCGACACGATCCGGATCGTGTAGGGGAAATCCTCTCCATTCGGAAGCACCGGCTTAATGGCTCGCTCGGCGAGGTTGCCGTGCCCTACTTCTCGGCGACCCGGGCCTCGATTGGGCCGCGGCTCTCCGGTCGAGTAGCCCGGGAAGTTGTAGTGGAGGTAGAAGGACTTCGTGTAGCGCTTGGTGAGTGAATCAATCGTCTGCGCATCGAAGCGGCCACCGAGGGTGGTGGTCACGAGCGCCTGGGTCTCGCCACGCGTGAACATCGCAACACCGTGCGGCCGCGGTACGACCCGCAGCTCACAGGCGATCGGCCGGATATCAGAAGCTCCACGGCCATCGATCCGCTCACCGCTTTCGAGGATCCGATTGCGAACCACTTCGGCTCGCAGATCGTGAAGGATCTCCTTTACGTCTGCAGAGAGTTGACGCTCCTCGTTCCGTCGGGTCTCGATCGCATCGAGGCTGTCGAAGGCAACCTTCTCGCTGCAAAACGCGCTGATGTAAGCGTCGAGGATCTCGCCTTCAATTTCGCGGAGCGCATCGGAGCGCTCCTTCTTGTCCTGAATCCGCGTGGCTGCTTCGAGGCGGGACCCAACCTTGTCTCGAACCTCCTGTTCGAGGGCACTGCGATCTCGTGCCTTTGGCAACTCTATCTTCGCCTTGCCGATTCGGCGCTGCAGATCCTCTTGAAGGTCGATCACCCGGATCAATTCGCGGTGAGCGAATTGGAGAGCCGCAAGGACATCCGCCTCGCTGACCATGTCCGCACCGCCTTCGACCATCACCAGGGCCTTGCGGCTCCCGCCGACCACGAAATCCATGTCGGTCTCTTCCAGCTGCTCGGTGGTCGGGTTGGTGATGAATTCTCCGCCGATCCGGCCGACGCGAACGGCGGCGATCGGCCCGAGGAAGGGAATTTCCGAAACGGTCAGAGCAGCCGATGCGCCTATGAACGCGGCGACGTCCGGTGAATTCTCACCATCCGCCGACAGGACGGTCGCCATGACCATCGTGTCGTCGTTGTAGCCTTCGGGAAAGAGCGGTCGGATGGCCCGATCGATGAATCGGCAGACCAACACCTCGCGATCCGACAAACGCGCCTCGCGTTTGAAGAAGCCGCCGGGAATCTTGCCCGCCGCGGATGTCTTCTCCACGAAGTCGACCGTCAGCGGAAAGAAGTCGATGCCTTCGCGGGGTTTGCCATGCACCACGGTGGCCAGCACGACGGTTTCACCGTAGGTGACCAGACAGGCACCCGCGGCTTGCTTGGCGAGACGTCCCGTCTCGAGGGTCAGGGTTCGGCCACCGAGTTCCATCGTGACCGTCTCATGCTTGAACCAATAATTTGCCATTTCTACACGTCTCCGTTTCGGCTCAGTTCATGTCTGTTGAGCCGGGCTTGCAGAGCAGCGCAGGGGGATGAGACGTGAGGCGCGATGGAATGCGGAATCTGTGATGCGCAAAGTCCGTGGGGCTTCGCGTATGACGGACTTCCGCACTCCAGGCGCAGCGCACGTCAGCGCGCCGCTCAAATCTGATTGCTGCCAATGAACTCACCGCATCGGCAGGGCGGCTGAAGTTCAGCGGCGTAGACCCAGGCGCTTGATCAGCGCCTGATACCGGTCGGGGCCGTTTCTCCTCAAGTAATCGAGCATTCGTCGCCGCCGGCTCACCAGTTTGAGCAACCCACGGCGTGAATGGTGGTCCTTTTTGTGCATCTTGAAGTGATCCGAAAGCCCGTTGATCCGCTCCGTGAGGATGGCGATCTGGACTTCAGGCGTACCCGTGTCCGTCTCGTGGACCTGGTAGGCCGCAACCGTGCGGGCCTTTTCAGCTTGCGAAATCAACCGCTTGTTCTCCTGAAAAATCGTAATTTAAGATGGATCACCGGGCCGAGAACACCCCAAGAGGCTTCGGCGCGGTAGTGTACAGACTCAATCAGGTGAGGCAACCGACTGGAGAACCCTGAGGGGCTTGAGGCGGCGGCCGGGCAAGACCTCCATCACCGCGAGCAGTTCTCCACCGGGCTCCAGCGCCGCGACACGCCCCCCGGCAGCCAGCCGCGCGGGGGCGCCCACCTCGCATCCGTGCTGGACCCGACGGGCTTCTTCCGGCCCCAGCTGAACAATTGCAAGGCCCAAGACATCGACCGCGGGAATCAGATACTGCTCGATCTTGCCGGTCTCGGCCGCATCGGCCAGCTGTTCCGGAGTCATCGCTGCATTGAGCACGAACGGCCCGCTGCGAAGTCGGCGAAGATTCCGCAGATGAGCGCCGCAGCCCAGGCGCCTGCCGAGGTCATCGGCCAGAGTTCGCACGTAGGTACCCGGCGAACATTCCACTCTCAACTCCACAAGGGGTGCCTGGTAGGAAAGCAGCTCGATTCGATCGATCCGCACCTTTTTGGGAGCACGCTCGACGTGCTTTCCTTCGCGCGCAAGTCGGTGCAGGGGCACCCCCGCGCGCTTGACCGCACTGTACATCGGCGGCACCTGCTCGATTTCCCCTTGGAAGCTGGCCAGCGCCTTCTCGATCGTGTCCTTTTCGGGAAGCGCTCCCTCATGCCTGCGGAGCACCTGGCCCTCGGCGTCCAGGGTATCGGTCTCGGTCCCGAGTTCGATCGAGCCGACGTAGGATTTGCGAACGTCCGTCATGTACGGAGCGAGCTTCGTCGCCGCTCGAACCGCGAGGGGCAAAACCCCGGTCGCGAGCGGGTCGAGTGTACCCAGATGCCCAACCCGTCGAGTCCCGAGCCAATGCCGCGCGGCATCGACGACGTCGTGTGACGTCCAACCCGACGGCTTGTCGACGGGCAGGAAGCCCGCGAGACCCGGCTTCTCAGCCGAACGTCTACGTTTCTTCTTCATCGGTAAGGGATCGCAACAATGAAAGTGTCTGATCTCCGAGAGCCAGTGATGGGTCGTAGCGAAAACGAAGCTCGGGCATACGCCGGAGCGGGAGCGCCTTGGCCAGGTTCCGGCGCACAAAGGATGACGCACTTTCGAGACCTTCCTGGATGCCATCGGCGGAATCCGCACCTCCGACGTCGAGCGCACTCCAGTAGACGAGCGCGTTGCTCAAATCGGGGGCTACGTCCACGCGGGTCAGCGTAACGAACTGGATGCGAGGATCGGTCGCTTCCTCGCGCAAGACCCGGGCGATCTCCGAACGGAGCTGCTCCGCAATTCTCTCCGTGCGACGCGACATTCTTCACTCCTCGAACTCGACCGACTCGCCTTCGCTTTCGCCATTCCAGTGCGCGCTTTCATGAGGCAGATCCAACACCTCGATGTCCACTGCGATGATCTCCGCGAGATGCAGCTCCTCGATGAACACGACCGCACTTTCGAGCAGCGTCCGGACGCGCTGCCGATCCATACCGGCACTGCACAATCCAAGTTCAGCACGTTGCCAGGTGTCCTGGCCACCGACATCTGCGATCGAGAGATTGTAGCGATTGCTAACGCGCTGGGTGATCGAGCGCACCACGCCTCGCCTCTGTTTCAACGAATGCGATCCGTGGATCCGGATCTCGACGATTGCAGCCCCGACAATCATTCGAGCGTCGCGGGCTTCTCCTCGAGGGTGAATGTCTCGATCACGTCACCGACCTTGATGTCGTTGTAGCCTTCTATACCGATGCCGCACTCAAAGCCCAAGTTGACCTCGCGTGCGTCGTCCTTGAAGCGCTTGAGGGAGCCAATCTTCCCCTCGTAGATCTGAACACCATCGCGAACCAGACGGCAGGTGGAGCCGCGCCGAATCGTACCCTCCGCGACCATGGATCCGGCGATCTTCCCTGCCTTCGGAATCGCGAAGACTTCCCGGACCTCGGCGCGTCCTCTCAGCGTCTCCGTAATGGTGGGGGAAAGCAGGCCGGCCATTGCCTTCTTGATGTCGTCGATGACCTCGTAGATGATCTTGTAGACGCGAATGTCGACACCCTGTTCTTCGGCCGCATTCCGCCCGGGCGGATCCGGGCGCACGTGGAAACCGAGAATGATCGCGTTGCTCGCCTTGGCGAGCATGACGTCGTCCTTCGTAATCGCTCCAACGCTGGACAAAATGACGTTGAGTTTCACAGCATCCGTAGACAGCTTGAGGAGCGCATCCCGCAACGCCTCCACTGAGCCGTGAACGTCACCCTTGATGACGACCGTGAGTTCTTTGACGCCACCCCCCTCCATCCGCTCGAAAAATTCGTCGAGCGTGAAGCTCGGCCTCGGAGCAACGGGGCGCCGGCGCTGTTCGTTGATCCGGTTCTCGAGAATCTCTTTGGCAACCCGCTCGCTCTCGACGACGTTGAGGGTCTGGCCCGCCTCGGGCACGCTCGACAAACCGATCACCCGAACGGGCGTCGAGGGGCCCGCCGACTTGATCCGTTCGCCGTTTTCATTCTCGATCGCCCGAACCCGCCCCGTGCAGGTCCCGATCACGAAGGTATCGCCGGGCTTCAACGTTCCCTGCTGGATGAGAACGGTCGCAACGGGGCCGCGTCCTCTGTCGAGCTGCGATTCCAGTACGATGCCCACCGCACGCCGCTTCCAGTCCGCCTTGAGTTCGAGAATTTCGGCCTGGAGGTTCACCATCTCCAGCAGCTTATCGAGACCCGTCTTCTGCTTCGCGGAGATGTCCACACAGATGATGTCTCCGCCAAATTCTTCGGGAACGAGGCCATGCTCCATCAGTCTCTGACGCGCAGCTTGCGGATTGGCGCCCGGCAGATCGCACTTATTGATGGCGACGATAATCGGCACACCCGCCGCCTTCGAATGCTCGATCGCCTCGACGGTCTGGGGCATGATTCCTTCGGTAGCAGCGATCACGATGATCACGATGTCTGTGACCTGAGCACCGCGAGCGCGCATTTCGGTAAATGCCGCGTGCCCCGGTGTGTCGATGAAAGTCAGCTCTCGCCCCCTCACCTCGACTTGATACGCACCGATGTGCTGCGTAATTCCGCCGGCTTCCCCTTCGGCGACATTCGTCTGGCGGAGCGCATCCAGGAGCGTGGTCTTGCCGTGGTCTACGTGACCCATCACCGTGATCACTGGAGAGCGCGGCTCCGTTCCGCCCGCGGCGGTCGACGAATCCTCCAGGTACTTCTCCTCGCGAAAGCCCACGTCTTCGACTTCATAGCCGAATTCGGCGGAGACACCCTGCACAGTCTCGAGGTCGATCTCTTGGTTGATCGAAACCATCGTCCCAAGGGCCATGAGTTTTCGCTGGACTTCGGGAGCCTTCATGCCCAGCAGTCGCGCCAACTCACCCACCGATACCCTCTTTTGGATGCGAATGACCCGGGTGGACTCTTTGGGCGCCACAGTCGTCGGTCTCTTGGGAGGCATCGCGTCGCGACGTTTTCGGCGAGGGGAAGTGGCGGTCCGCGGGTCGATCTGAACCTGACGTCGCACCCGCGTACGTCCCACGGCCTGGCGGGCGAGCTGCTCCTGTTCTTTGAGGTTGACGACCTCGCGTACGAGTTTTCGCTGACGCCCCAGCTTCGAGTCGGGCGGCTCGCTCGCGCGCTCTTTCTCCCGTACCGCCGGGCTCGGAGCGGAACTGGCCGCCTCGCGGGTTGCGGGGCGGGTCTCGACCGCGATCGGCTCGGGAGTCTTCAGATCGACCGCAGGCTCCGCGGACGGCTCCCCCACCGCGGGCTCGGGCAATGCCCCCGCGCCAGCCTCCGCGACCGCTGGCTCGAGTTCCACGGCGGGCGTTGCCACTCCCTCGGGCTCCGGCGGCGGTTCGGGTTCCGGTGCCACGCGCTTTCGGCGTCGGATGATCGCGCCACCCTTGGCTTCGACCCGAGATTCAGTGACGAGTTGATTGCGATCGTAGACACCGAGCTTCTTGCGCAGGAGATCGGCATCCTTTTCGCCAACCGTCGCCATCGCACTCTTGAGCACGATTCCGAGAGCCGCGGCCTTCTCGACGAGGTCGGACTTATCGAGTCCGAATTCCTCAGCCAGTTTGTACGCCCTGATCTTTGCCATCCGTCCCTTATCGATTCCGCCACGGCCCCACCAGGCCGAAACCAATCTGCTCTTCTGAACTCAGGTGGTCGAACTCACCGTCGCTTCGGCACCCTCTGCAGCGGCGGGCTCCGATGCAGCGCCTGCGCCGGCTGATTCATCACCGTCGCCAATTGCCGCCTTCGCTCCGTCGGTTTCAACGCCCTCCGCAGCCGCGACCTCTCCAGCCGCCGCAGCCGCCGCCTCTTGGGCCGCCCGTTCAGCCTCCAAGCGCTCTTCTTCCAAACGCGCGACCTCTTCTTCGACTTTGCGCACCGCGAGTTCCGCAGCACGTTCCCGGATCGCAGCGGCGCCCGACCCATCGATCCCCGGCAACGAAGTGAGCAGGTCCGGATCGCAAGTACTGAGGTCCTCGAGAGAAGTGATCCCCTGCTGGAGCAACAACTCAGCCTCGGGATCGCCACAACTCTCGACGACCGATACCGCCTCGGACAACCACTGCGCAAGTTCTCGCATCTTCGATTCGCTCTTGATGTCGATTCGCCAACCCGTGAGCTGAACCGCGAGACGCACGTTTTGGCCCTTCCGGCCAATCGCGAGCGAGAGCTGATCATCCGGAACGATGACGTCCATCGAGCGTTCTGCATCGTCGATGATCACCTTGGATACCTGGGCGGGCGAAAGCGCCGAGCAAACATAACGCGCCGGATCGAGGCTCCAGGGGACGATGTCGATCCGCTCGCCGCGAAGCTCTTGGACCACGGACTGTACGCGACTTCCCTTCATCCCCACGCAGGCACCAACGGGGTCGACGTCGCTGTCCCGAGATACGACGGCGATCTTCGAGCGACCGCCCGGCTCTCGGGCGGCGGACTCGATCCGGACGATGCCTTCGTACATCTCGGGAACTTCTTGCTCGAAGAGCTTCGTCAGCATATCGATGCAGGTTCGAGAGAGAACGATCTGTGATCCTTTCGCCGCCTTGTTGACATCGATCACGTAGGCGCGTAGTCGATCATTGGGTCGGTAGTTCTCGCGCGGCACCTGTTCCTTGAGGGGCAACACCGCTTCGGTTCGACCCAGGTCGACGATGATCGCACCCTTTTCGAAGCGACGGACGATCCCGTTGACGATCTCACCCTTGCGGTCCTTGTATTCCTCGTAGATGTTCTCGCGCTCGGCTTCCCGGATGCGTTGAATGATCACCTGCTTCGCGGTCTGTGCGAGAATTCGCCCGAAGCCGGTCGTATCCATCTTGACGCCGATCTCGTCGCCGATCTCGGCTTGAGGATCAAACTCGCGAGCGAACGCGAGGTCAATCTCGGAGTTCTCGTTGGTCACGGTTTCGACCACGTCTCGGAACTCAAAGAGCTCGATCTCTCCCAGATCTTCGTTGTACTTGGCGTCGATCTCGACATCCTGACCATGTTCACGCCGGGCGGCCTGCTTCATCGCCTCTTCCAGCGCACTGATGATCTCGTCGGGATTGATCCCCTTGTCTCTGGCGATCTGATCAATCTCTCGCTTCAGACCAAGCCCTTCTGCCATTCTTCAACCCCTCGGTCTCCGGTCTCAGCCAGTTCGCCCAACAAAGTCGGCGCGGCTAAACTGGTAGACCGTCTTTGCCTTCGACACTTCCGCGAAGGAAATCTCCACCTCGTTCCCGTCCACTTCGATCGCGGCAACACCCGCTTCGAAACGAAGCAGAACACCTCGAAATCGCCGTCGCCCCGAAATCGGCTGCCGGGTCTCGATGTGCACCTCTCTACCGCATGCGGACGCGAAATCTTTTTCCCGCGCAAGCAGGCGATCGAGTCCGGGCGAGGATACTTCCAAGCGATAGTTCGCCTCGATGGTATCCGAAACGTCCAGTTGGGAGCCGAGCTCCCTGGAAATCGCCGCACAGTGGGCCACCGACACCCGACCATCCCATTCCGGCGTGTCGATCGTGATCTTCAGCGTCCACGGCTTGCCGCCGCGCGCCCGCTGCACATCCACGAGTTCGAAGCCCGCCTCATTGACGACCGGTTCGATCAACACGCGCAATGCCTCCGGGATGTCTCGATACACGCCCACCGCTTCCACAAACAAAAAAAGCGGACTTACAGCCCACTTTCAACGACGCACCGACTCGACGCCACACCTGCCTGAGCGCGCCGATCGGCCAATCGCTCAGCCCCTCGGGCCCCATGACCGAGCAGCCCAGCCCAGCCCAACTCCGGACAGCGCTCGGGTGGGAGCAACACAACCCACTGCTACTCGCGTAAGCCCGCGTAACATAACCAAATACTGCGATCGGGGCAATCGACTCTTCAGCGGCCAGGGAACTCCAGCGCGCCAACCAGGTCTCGGATCCGCGGGTACCCGTGGCGCGCCGCATAGTCGGCGATCCCATCCACCACGTCACCCGCGATCGAGGGCTGCAGGTAGTTGCTGGTACCCACCTGGACTGCCGTTGCGCCACAGAGCAGAAATTTTACCGCATCGGCGGCGGATTCGATCCCACCGATTCCGCAGATCGGGATCGACACGGCCTGGGAAGCCTGCCACACCATCCGCAGCGCGATCGGCCGGATCGCCGGGCCAGAGAGCCCCCCGAGCCCATTGGCGAGCAATGGTCTGCGGGTCTCCGGATCCACCTCGAGCGCCTGCACGGCATTGATCAACGAGATTCCGCTGGCCCCCTCCCCTTCGCACACCCGGGCCATTTCGGCGATGTGGGTCACGTTGGGAGAGAGCTTGACCAGCAGCGGCAGGGTCGTCGCCCGACGCACGGCCCGCACGAGCCGACCCAGAACGTCCGGGGCCTGACCAAACTCGATCCCGCCGCTCTCCACGTGCGGGCACGACACGTTGACCTCGAGGCCCGCGATCCGCGGAACCCCCGTAAGCCTCTTGCACACTTCGGCGTAACGGTCGACGTCGGTCTCGAACACGCTGGCAATCACCGTGACACCTTCTGGGATCGCGGGGAGTTTTTCACCGATGAACGCCTCAACGCCAACATTTTCGAGACTGATGGCGTTGAGCATTCCCGATGGTGTCTCTGCGATCCGCGGCGGCGGGTTCCCGATTCTCGGCTCAAGAGTAAGGCTCTTCGCCACGAAGCCTCCCAGCCGGCGCAAGTCGAGAAAAGGAGCGAACTCGGTTCCGTATCCAAACGTCCCTGACGCTGTTAAAACGGGATTTCTCAGGGAAATCCCACCCAGATCCACGGCCGTGTCGACGCCTTGCGGTTCCTTCATGGAAGCCGCTCCCAATCGATCGAAACGGCGTCGAACGCCGGTCCGTCTAAACACACGAGAGAGTACCCTCCTTCTTGCAGAGGGACCGCGCAACCAAGACATACTCCGAACCCACAGGCCATCGTATTCTCGAGCGCCGCAACGCAGGGCACTCCGCGCCGGAACGCGATTTCCGCACAGCGCCGCATCATCGCCGTGGGGCCACAGACATAGACGCGACGCCCGAACCCCGAAAAACCGACGCCCACCGTCGGACCTTCGAGCGCGGACTCGAGCAGATCCGTGACAACCCCGCGCATCCCG
Organism: Myxococcales bacterium; assembly: GCA_022572485.1. Next base: position 9,578 of record JACZVU010000030.1, on the reverse strand, counting down.
GCGCTCCCGTCTTCGGTCGCCACCCGAAGCGGGATTTTCAAGGCCTCGAAGTCTTCGACGGCCATCAAGTCACTCGCCGTCCGCGCGCCAAACAGCACCTCGATGGGATGCGAACCCACCAATCGAGCCGCCAGTTCGTAGACCGAAGCGATCCCGGTCCCGCCCGCGACGATGGTCACGCGCTCGTCAGATCGCGGCGGCGGAAACGCCTTTCCCAGCGGCCCCACGATCGCCACGCGCTGTCCGGGCAACGCCTCGGCGAGCAGCGCCGTCCCTCGCCCCACGCGCTTGTAGAGAATCTCGACATCGGACCAGCCGTCACCGGCCTCCGCTCGGTAGACGGCCATCGGCCGCGGTAACAGAGGGTCTGTCCGACGTGCTGCCTGCTGGGCTCCGGCCGAAAGCATCGCGAATTGACCGGGCCGGAAGCCCGGCCAGTCGGGCACCCGCAGCACCAGGCGCCAACTCGAAGGGCCCTCGCTGACGTTCCGAACGACCTCGGCCTCGGCTCGAATGGGGGCGGCTCCCTCGCCGCTGACCTCCCAGATCGCTTCAGGCATCCGCCCCCCTCGGCTCTAGAGGGCGCGGCGCTTCGATCTCCGCCACTGCCCAACGCGTCGCCCAGGCGCCCCAAGAGAACCGGACTCAGGTCTGTTCCGCGGTGACTCCGGGGCTGCATCGAGGATCGCTAAGGTATCGAAAAATCTAATTAAACCAGCGATGGGCTGCAAGCGATTTCCGTCAAGATTCCACGCCTGACGGTCGATGAAAGCGAGAATCTCCCCAACTGAATGCCCTAGGAGAGAGCCCTTGAGGCCCGTGGAATGCCCTAGGAGAGAGCCCTTGAGGCCCGTGCTCGATCGCCAGCGTGAACGGTTTCTTGCCGACCCAAACGACGCGCAGGCTTTCCAGGCGCTGGAGGAGGAACTGTTCCTCACCAGCGACTGGGCCGGCGTCATCGAGATCTACGAGCGCCGCCTCGGCGCCGAGAGCATCGCCCAGCAACCGCGCGAACAAGCCTCAATACACTGCCGGATCGGACAGATCCAACACGAGCGCTGCGGCGAACCCGAACTCGCGATCGCCTGCTACCGCGAAGCGGTGCAGATCGACTCGCAATACCGACCCGCGCTGACGCGGCTGCGAAAACTGCACGCGAGCCAGAATCAGTATGACGTCGCGGTTCAGATCGGAGAGGCCGAGGCTGCGCTGCCGATGCGGCCCGAAGAACGGGCCGCCCTGTTGGCCGAGATGGGTACGCTCTGGCTGGAACAACTCGGCGATCGCAATCAGGCGATCGCGATGTTCCAGCGCGCACTCGACGAACACCCCGCGCAGATCGACGCTCTCGAGGGGTCGGCTCGGGCATTCACAGCGGCCGGCCAGATCGCCCAAGCGGCGGACGCGTGGGATCAGGTCATCGCGTTGCTTCGCGGATCCGCCCGTGCCATCGCACTGGTGGCCCGCGCGCGCCTCGCAGAAGGCTCGCCGCAAGGCATCGCTCTCGCCGCCGAACTCCATCGACGCGCACTGACGGACGATCCCAACAATCTTGCAGCGCTCGAGGCCGTGGCCGGCCAAGCCCTGGCCGACGAGAATTGGACCCTGCTGGTGGATCTGCAGGAGCGCCAGTTCGAGTTGACGCCAGAAGTAGAGCGCAAGGCCGATATCGCGATGGATACGGGTGAAGTCCAATGGAAGCACCTGTCCAATCCGGGCGCCGCACGGCTGTGGCTGGATCGGGCGGCGGCGCTCGGCCCCAAAAACCGCAAGTACTTCGCGGCCCTCGCGGACTTCGCACGGGATGCCGGCGATGACGAGGCCCTCATCCGACAACTACAACGGGTCGCGGACCTCAGCCGCGGACCAACACCCGTCTCCGTGCTACTCGAACTTGCAACGCTCTACTCGGACCGCGGTGACACCAACCGCGCCTATCAAAACCTCGCACTCGCATTCGAATTCGACCCCGACAACGACCTCGTCGGAGAAGCGTTCAGCGAAACCCTCGCCCGGCTCGGACGAGACGAAGAACTCGTGGAAGTTCTCGAGCAGCGGGCGTCGATACCGAGCATGGATGACGCAGCGCGGGCGATGGTGCTCTCCGATCTAGGAGCCCTCCAGGAGGGGCATCTCGGCGATGTCGACGCCGCCTGCAGCGCCTACCGGCGCGCGTTCGAAGCGGACCCCTCGACTCCCGGAGCGGAGTCGGCGCTGGAGCGTCTGTATCGCAAGGCCGAGAACTGGGCGGCCCTGCGATCGTTTTTTGAGTACGCGGGAGAGCACTCGCTACCCGACCAGCGAAGCCACCATCTCTGTTCCCTCGCGGCCCTGCTGAACGATCACTTCAATGCACCCGAACAGGCCACGCAGGTGTTGGAAGCGGTGCTCACCATGGAGCCCAACTCCGTGACCGCCCTACGCGGCCTGCAACACTTGGCAAGCACGACCGGCGACGAAGATACGGTGATTCGCGCCTACGAGGCGGAAGTTGCGATCGCGCTCAACGGAGAGCGCGTCGCGTTTCTCGTCGGCGAACTGGTGCCCCGCCTCGAAGCGCGCGGCGAACCCGAGGCGGCGCTGCGCTGGGTCGAGCGGTGGCTCGAAGCCTGCCCAGGAGATCGACAGGCCTTCGCGACTTCAGCACGCCTGCACGAGCAGCTCGGACAGGATGCTCCACTCGTCACAGACCTCGAACACCTCGCCGAACTCGTTCCCGCCGAAGAGAAGGCCGAGCTTCACCGACGGCTTGGCAGCTTGCACGCCAACCACGGCCGATCTCAAGAGTCCATCGCCGCCTATCAAGCCGCGGTCGAGACGGACCCCGATAACGAGTTCACGCTCGAAGCACTCTCGGTCCAACTCTCGAACGCGGGACATCTGGAGGAACTCGCGGTCATACAGCGTCGCCTCGCGAATCTGCTTCCCGCACCGCAGCGGTGCGCGCGCCTCGACGAACTGGCGTCACTGCTCGCCGATCGCCTCGGGGATCCGCGCGGCGCGATCGAGGTGCTCCATCAGCTCGCAGCCGAGCCCCATGCTCCGCGCGATGTCTCCGCGCGCCTCGAGGTATTGCTCGAACGCGCGGGGATGTTCGAGGCTCTCGCAAATCACCTGGGGGAGCAGGTCGCCGAACTCGACCCTTACGCGCCAGACGCCCAAGCTCTCCAGCTTCGATGGGCCGACATTCTGCTCAAGCACCTCGATCGCTTCGCGGAAGCTGCAAGCGCTTACCGGTCGGTCTACGACATCGACCCTAATTCCGTACCTGCCCACACCGGCCTCGAACAGGCCCTCCGGGCTGCAGGAGACCCGGCTGGCCTCGTCGAGTTCCTCGGCGAACAGATGACGTCCACTTCGGACACCGCCATCCGCGACCGCTGCGGCTTCGAACGCGCAGTACTGCTCGAAGAGAGTCTCGATCGCGCCGAGGAAGCCATCGAAGCCTATCGACACTTGATCGAGTCGGGTATCGACGAGGCGTTTCGCCGCAAAGCTTCGGATCGCCTCGCGATCCTGCTCGAGCGAACGGAAGACTGGGACGGATTGCGCAGGAGCCTCGAAGCGTCGCTCAGAGCGGAGCCCACCGAAGAAGATCTCGCAACCATCGAACGGCTCGGAAAACTCTACCGCGACCGGCTGCGAAATGCGCCGCGTGCGATCGACCATTTCGAGGTTGCGGCGACGATCGCACCCGAGCGAGCAGATCTCTGGCAGGCGCTCGCGGAGCTGTACTTCGAAGAGGGGCGAATCGAAAACGTCGTCCTGGCCCTAGAGGCGGAGATCGCGACGGGGCCGGACCTCGACCGCGAACTCGCTCTTCGCGGGCGCGCCGCCCAGCTATGCGCCGAATCGCTGATCGAGCGCGACCGTGCAAAGGAACACTACGAACGCGTTCTCGAGCTGGACTCGACCCACTCGAAGGCGGCCGACTTCCTGATCGATCACTACAAACGCCAGGGCGATTTTGACGGCGTGGTTCGCCTGCTCGTCGCTCGCCTGGAAGCCCTCGAGCAGAGCGCCGAGAGCGATTCCGAGGGTTCGTCGCTGCGCACCTCCCTGCGACTCCAGATATCGGGGTTGCGGGCGAGCCCGCTCAACGACGTCGAAGGAGCGATCGATGCACTGCTGCCCGCTCTCGGCGAGATCGGTCCGCAACCGGCCGTCGCCGAACCCCTCGCGGATCTCTACCAGCGGGCAGCGCGAAACGAGGAGCTGATCGCGCTCTGCCGCAGCGCCGCCGACGCGTGCAGCGACCTCTCGGAGCGGACAGGCTGGTACATGCGGCTCGGAGCGGCGCTGTGCGCAGTCGATCGGGATGAAGAAGCCGCAGTCGCCTATCGGGACGCCCTCACGGATCGCCCGGACGACCGCGACGCGCAAGCCGCGCTCCGCGAGGCCTACCGACGCTTGGGAGAAAACGAGCCTCTGCTGCGGCTCCTCGAAGTCGAGCTTTCGCACCTCGCGGGCCGCGACGAGATTCCTGTTCGCGTCGAGCTCGCGCAGCTGCTCGGCGAAATACACGAGCGTCGACACGAAGCGCTCACGCACCTTCAGCGCATTTTGCAGATCAACCCCGACCAGACCGAATCCCTCGACAAGGCACTCGAGATCGCCGAAACCCTGCAACAAGAGTCCGCTGACCGCGCGAGCGGAGAAGTCCTTCTCGATCTATTGAACACGCAGATCTCGAGGGCCCCATCGGCGGCCACCCACGCTCGACTGCTCGTGCAACGCGCTCGACTGCTCGGCAAGAGCCTCGATCGGCCGAATGAAGCGGTCGCCGATCTTCGCGAAGCCTTGACGCTGGAGCCGAACCAACCCAGGGCACTCGACCCACTTCGCGCGCTGCTCGCCTCCCAGGGGCAATGGGAGGCCGTCCTGGATTGCATATTCGGCCAGGCCAGCGCAACAGGGGCCGCCCGACGCGCGGAGCTCTACGACGAGGCGGTCGCAATCGCCTGGGAGCACCTCGAACCCGACGCAACCCTTCCCTGGCTCGAGCGTTTGCGCGTCGAGCGCCCGAGCGATCCCGCGGTCCTCGATCGAATCGCCGACGTCCATCGCCTCGCAGGCCGGCACGAGGCGACCCTTCACGCTCTGCAATCCCAGATCACCCTGCTCGACGACCCAGAGCAAGTGCGCCAGTTGCATCTGGAGCGCGCGCGCATCTTCGAACAACAGCTGGAACTCGACGGTCGCGCGGCTTCCGCTCTCGAAGATGCAAGGCACCTGGCTCCCGCAGACCCCGAAACCCTGAGCAACCTCGCTTCTTTGTACGCAAAGCTCGGCCGCTGCCGAGAACACGCCGAGGTACTGGAACACCGCGCTGCAGATGCCACAGGAAACGAGCGAATCGCGCTGCTGCAACAGCTCGCCGGTCTTTATCGAGGCTCGCTCGCCGAACCCAAGCGCGCCGCGGCGCACCTGCACACGGCGATGACCGAGGTAGCAGAGGGAACCCTGAAGCACGGCGAACTTCTGCGCGAACTCGGCGCTGCACTCCGCAACTCGCACGACCCGAGCTCCTGGGCGAGTTGCGCGGAAAAAGAATTGAAGGCTCTCGACCCCGAGGCGCCAGTATTCGATGATCGCCGACTCGAACTGCACCGGGAATTGGCCCGCGTCTACGAACGAGAGCTCGGATCTCCGGACGCCGCGCTCCACCACCTCTGCGCATTGGCGGACAGCGGCAACGATCGACAGCCGCAAGTGGAGTCGACGGAAGCGAAAGGCAACGCGCTGCTGCGGCTTCTTGAGATTCAGGGCAATTGGATCGAATTCGAAGCGCGCCTCGCCACGCACCTGAAGCACCAGCCCGATGATCCAGAAGGTTGGCTCAGACTGGGTCGCCTGCGGGCCGAGCGGCTGCATCTGCCGGCCGCCGCAATGACGGCCTATCAAGAGGCCTTGAAGCGGGATCCGCTCTGCATGCCCGCTTTGCGGGCGCTGAGGGGAACGCTCGAACGCCTGGGGCGTTGGGCCGAATTCGCCCAAACCCTCGAACACGAACTCGAACACGTTGCGCCGGCAACCCCGTTCGGGCGCGCCGCGTTGTTGCGCCGGCTTGGCGACGTCTGCTGGCGCCGGTTGCACTCGACGACGCGTGCGAGTCGATCCTACGCGGCCGCACACGAAGCCGACCCCCAGGACTTCGAGTCGCTGCGATCCCTCCAGGAATTGCTCGAGGCGATGGAAGATTGGCGTGGAGCGCTGGATCTCTACGAGAGCGAGGTCGAAATGCTCGGAGAGGGCGCACCGGATCGCCGCTTCCAGGCATCCCTTCGCGCGGCTGAACTCGCACGCGATCATACGAACGAGATCGAACGCTCGATACGCAACTACGAATACGCAGCCCGCATCGCTGACCTTCCAGCCGCAGCGCTGCGCGAACTCGCGCACCTCTACGAACGCGTGGACAATCGGGAAGCATTTGCAGAGACCTTCGAGCGTTGGTGCAACCACGCAGCATCAGGAGCCCGCTGCAGCGACCACGTGAGGCTCGCGGAAACCCTGGACGTACTGGGTCACGCGGACGCCGCTCGAGAGCAAATCGAGCACGCGCTCGAGGTGGATTCCGAGCATCGACCCGCCTGGGACACCGCGGCTCAGCTGCGCGAGCGGGCCGGCGACCTCATCGGTGCGGCAAATGCACTCTGCAGCGCAGCCGAATTTTGTAACGACCCCGAGGGCTGTGTGCGATTGATCCGAGCCGCGGAACTGTCCGAGGGTTCATCAACAGAACAGGCGGCCGAGCGGATCCGAACCGCACTGCGCAGGGACCCGGGAGCCGCCGACGGTCACGCTCAGCTGGCTCGACTGGCGTGCAAACTCGGAGAATTTCAGGAAGCCGAATCGGCCGCAACACGGGCACTCGATCTGGCATCCACCGCGAGCCGATTGACTCGCGAGCAACACCTGGCCGCAGCAATCACAGGTGGCCGAGCGGCTCGAGAACTCGATCATCCGGACATCGCCGCACGCTGCTTCTCGGCGGCTTGCGAACTGTCGCCTGAAGACCCGGAAATTCTCGCCCGCTACGGAGAAGCGCTCGCCGCACAGGGTGACCTCTCGGGCGCGAAGGCAATCCTCGAGACGCGACTCGCGATCGAGGGGCCCAATCCAGATCAGGCGGCCCAACTCACGGTGATCGGACGTGCGCAATGGGAAGCCGGGGAGTACAAGGCGGCTGTCGACAACCTCGAGGCCGCGCTGCGCGAAGATCCACACCTCGACGATGCCCACCGGGCACTGGTCGAACTCTGGGAGTCGAGAGAGGGAATCGACGAGGGAATCGCCTGCCTGGTGCGCTGGGCGGATACCGCAGCCGAGCACTCCCAACGCGCAGAGCGACTGCTTCGGGCGGCGGAATGGGAACTGCGGGACGAAGACCGAGCCGCATCTGCCGAAGCCCATCTCCGCGAAGTACTCGATGCGGACCCGAGCCAGCTTCGAGCCTGGGAGACCTTGACGACACTCCTTTGGGAGTTGGAACGCGTGGAAGACGCATTGCAAATCGCATCGATGGCCCTAAGCGGCGTGGAGGGCGCCACGTCGAGCCCGGTGCTGTCGCTCATCTGCGGGCGCGTTCTCGCGCAGCTCGGTAAAAAAGAGCAAGCCGCCGACGCGTTCCGAGTCGCGGCGAGCGCAGATCCAAACTGCGTGGAAGCAGCACTGTCGCGGGCTCGCCTGCTGCGGGGGCTCGGCAAGTGGCATGCCGCCGCGGATACGCTGAGAGAATTTCAGCGAGAACACTGCGGCAGCAATCGCAAGGGGCTATCGGAGGTACTCCAACAGCTCGGCCGCCTGCTTGCCGGCCCGCTGGAAGACCCGGAAGGCGCGATCACCACCTATCGCCAGGGAGTCCTTCTCGACCCCGATCACATCGAGATGCACGCCTCCCTGGCCGAATTCCTGAGCCATCAGCCCACGGATTGGCAGGAGGCGCTCACCCATCACGAACGGGTGCTGAACGCCGACCCCTGTCATGTAGGTTCGCTGCGCACACTCCTTCGCGTCGCCCGAGAGCGAGAGAATCGAGAGGCGGCCGCAACCGGCCTGGGTATCGTGCGCGCACTCGGCATCGCATCGCCCGGCGGTCGCGAAGAATCCGACCAAGACGCTGCAATCGAGCCGCACTACAGCGGAAATGGAGAACTCTCGAAGCCGCTTTGGGAAAAGCTCCGCAGAATGTTAAACGAGTCGGCGAGCGAACTCGCGACGGCCCTCGACACGTCCGCCTCCGATCCCGGGCTGGACGACACACCCGACGATCCCATCGCAGCCTTCCACGCCGAAGCACTCGCCGCAGAAGGTCGCCTGACCGCACCCGCCCTCCTCCCCATCGCCACCCAGGAGCTAGGCAATCTGGTCGTACTGATCGCAGCGCTTGCGCTGGATCTGGAACGAGCCCGCGGGGACGGCCACATCGTCAACGCGGTCTCTTCAGCCATCAAGCGGCGCCTTCGACGCCGACTCCGGAGACACCTCAAAGACGAGTCCATGGATGAGATCGATCGAATCGACTTCGAAGATTGGCGCGGCGAATTGCGCGCTCTCGCGGCGGCGATGGCGATCGACGAGACCGCAATCGACCTTCGCACGGCTCTGATCGCGTTGATACGCGACGATTCCGAGCACTGCGCCAAGGACATTCCCAAAAACGCCGACCTAACAGCCTGGGTGACCGAAGAATCGGCAGCCAACGCGCTGTTGCGACAGGCAATCCGATCGTGGCTACGCCAGCTGTGAGGGCACTCGTGAAGAGAGCCTCCTCGCATCAGAAGAAACCGAGATGAGTAGAGCCGCGGGCCGACCCAAGCGACGCTATCGCCGTCGGACGGTTCGCATTTCGGTGAAGTATCTTTCGGACACGGGCTTGCACTGCGAGAGAGCCACCATACTGGGCGCCGGCGGCCTATTCATCGAAACCGATTCGCCAATAGCCGCCGGCTCACTTCTCAAGCTCCGCTTTCAGTTGTCGGAGACGGGCGCTCACCACGAGATCGAGGGACGCGTCGTCTGGTCGAAGGGCGTTGAGGATGGCGGCGCGGGCGCCAGCGGCATGGGCATCGAGTTCCTGAATCGAACCGCCGTTAACGCTCTGGCGGTCGAACTCGAAAATCTCGATTGACCGAGCCCGAAGCGCCGACAGCTTCAGGGCTCAGGCGCTCGTGCCTCCACTCTGCAGAGCTGCCTTGATCTCCTTCACGATGTCGAGCGTACTCTGGTAGCGGTTTGCGGGATCTTTTTCGAGACAGCGCTCGATGATATGAACGATCAGGGGAGACAACTCGGCGTTGAACTCTCGAGGGTCGGGCGGAGGCGTGTGCACGTGATGATACGGGAGGTTCCCTTCCCGGAAAGGCAGCGTTCCGGTGGCTAGTTCGAACACGGAGACTCCGAGCGAGTAGATGTCCGTGCGATGGTCCACGTTCTTCCCGAGTGTCTGCTCGGGACTCATGTAGTAGGGCGTTCCCGACACGATCGTCGTGTGGTTCCGAACCTCTTCGATCACCTTCGCGAGCCCAAAATCCATGATCTTCGCCTTGCGGTCGCTGGTCCACATCGTGTTTGCG
>JACZVU010000029.1 GCA_022572485.1 Myxococcales bacterium | reverse complement strand
ATCGCGGTCGCGGGCAGTCACGGCAAGACCACGACCACCTCGTTCATCGCTCACACCCTCGATGCGGTGGGCCTGGACCCAACCGCGATCATCGGCGGCCGCGTGCTCGCGCCCGGGACCGATCCGACCGGGGCCCGACTGGGAGCCGGTGACTTGCTCGTCGCAGAGGCGGACGAAAGCGACGGTTCCTTTCTGCGCTTGACTCCGGTCATTGCGGTCGTGACCAACATCGACCGCGAGCACCTCGACCACTACGGATCCTACGAAGCCCTGCAAGAAGCCTTCGCGTCCTTCGCCAACCGCATTCCCTTCTGGGGTCTGTCGGTCCTGTGCTTCGATCATCCCGGCGTTCAGGCCATCATTCCGCAAATGACGCGGCGCAAGGTGACCTATGGCTTCGCCCCGCAAGCGGACCTCGTCGCGAACGCAGTCGAAGTCGACGGGACGGGGATGCGTTTTGCGGTGCGCGAGCGCGGATCCGAGCTCGGCGACGTCCGCATCCGGCTGCCGGGGCGCCACAATGTGTTGAACGCCCTGGCGACCATCGCGGTGACCCGTGAACTCGACGTTCCCTTCGCGGACGCCGCGACGGCCATGGAAGCCTTTCTGGGTATCGAGAGGCGCTTCGAATTCAAGGGAGAGGTCGCAGGCATCTCTGTCTTCGACGATTACGGCCACCACCCCGCGGAGATTCGTGCAACGCTGGAGTCAGCAAGAGCCTTCCATCGCGGAAGGGTCATCGTCGCATTCCAGCCCCATCGCTACAGCCGCACCCAGGATCTCTGGGGAGATTTCGTTACCGCATTCAACGATGCGGATTTCCTGGTGATGACGGAAATCTATGCGGCCGGTGAAGAAAAGATTCCCGGAATCGAATCCGCGCCGCTCGTGGAAGCGATCCGCGCCCACGGGCATCGGAACGCACATTTCATCGGCGACCTCGACGCTGTCGTAGAACGACTTCTGGCTGAACTCAAGCCGGGCGATCTCGTCCTCACGCTTGGAGCGGGAAACATCTCGACGCTCAGCGAACAGCTGCTCAGCGGCCTGCGGGAGGAATACGCGTGATTTCTCGCGTTGCACGCGAAGCGTTCGAAGCAACACTCGGAGACCGAGTGCGTTTCGACTTCTCGCTCGCACGCTGCACGTCACTGAGAGTCGGCGGCCCGGTGGATGCGCTGGTGACACCGGCGACGCGAGAAGAGATCGTACGCACCCTCGCGATCTGTGCAGCGCACCAGATTCCGCACTGCGTGATCGGAGCAGGCTTCAACACACTCGCCCTCGACGGTCGCCTCGAAGGCGTCGCACTGCAACTCAGCAAGCTGCGCCGCCTAGAGGAGCGGCCGGATTGCTGTTTGCGGGTGGAAGCCGGTGTTTCCCATAGCCAGCTCACAAACTTCTGCATCGAGCGCGGCCTCGCCGGGCTGGAGTTCGGCTGCGGAATACCGGGAAGCATCGGGGGCTGGCTGACGATGAACGCCGGAATTCCAGGCCGCGAAATCCAAGACGTCGTACAAGAGATCGAAGTGATCCGTCCGACGGGGCGAGAGGTGAGGCATATCCCGCGCGCCGAGCTGCGCTTCGTCTACCGCGCCCTGCGCGGACTCGCACCGGGTTCCGTGATCTTGTCCGCGCTTTTGAGCGTGACCCTTTCCGATACGGACTCGGTTCGCGCAGAGGTCGATCGACTGCTGAAAGCGCGCCAGAACACCCAGCCCCTGAACGTTCCCTCCTGCGGTTCGGTGTTCAAGAATCCGCCGGGCGATTTCGCAGGTCGTCTGGTCGAAGCGGCCGGCCTGAAAGGGCGCCGTCTAGGCGGCGCCGAGATTTCACCGGTTCACGCAAATTTCATCGCCAACCGCGGGGGCGCGACTGCCGCGGATGTTCTGGCTCTGATCCAGGAAGCCCAGGCGGCAGTCTGGCAAACGGCGGGCAGGAGGCTCATTCCCGAGGTCCGGATCATCGGAGGCAAGCCATGAAAGAACGCTATCGATCGGATCGGCAGATGCTAGGCGAACGCTCCCATTCCGCTAATTCCCAGCACGAGCGCGACTACTCTAGGCGTCAACAGCGCGCCCGCAGGCACCTGGAACGGATGCGAAGCAAACCGCGACCCTGCCCTCCGTTGTCTGCCGTGGTTCCGGCCGCGGTCATCGCATCTCTGATGATCGGCACACTTTTCGGCAGCCTGTTCGTCACGACGGCCCGCTCCTGGATCGCTGGCGAAACCGTGCGCCTCGAAGCGATCTCGGTGCGCGGGGCCGAGCGCCTGAGTCTTGCCGAAATCGCGGAATCCACCGGGCTGCCACCCGGTGCAGAGTGGGCGTCCGTCGATCCACGCAAGATCGAAGCGAACCTGATCGAACACCCGTGGATCGCCAATGCGAGCGCTGTCCGACTCCCGACGGGCCGACTGCTCGTTCACGTCACCGAGCACATTCCACGCGCGTTGGTCGCACTCGGTGAACCCACGCAGGATTTCGCAGTGAATGCGCAGGGGGCGCCCTTCGCGCCTGTGGACAATCGGGCTCCGTCGGGGCTTCCGCGCTTGATGCCGAGCGGTGCAGTCGAGCGCGACGTCGCGAATGAGCAGCTGGCACGCGCGATCGAGCTCGCCTATCGCCTCCCCAAATTCGACCTGCCCTTGCCGTCTGAACTGATCATTTCAGACGAGGCCGATCCGACGGGCTTCGCATTTCGCCTGCCGAGCCTAAAACCGCGCATCGTGTTGGGCCACAACCACTTCGACGCGCGCCTCGCCAGCCTGGCTCGCCTGCTGAAAACGGAGCTGGCAGAGGTCGAGGGCTCCGAAACACTGGATCTTCGCTTCGCAGACCAAGCGGTTCTGCGTGGTGCACTGCCCCCAAAAGGGGCAGAACAAGCGGCGACGGCGCGTGGATACGCGACATCGTCCAGAGCGAGACCAACCGGTTGACGGGCGGTCCGAGCCGGCGCGCCAATGCGCGCCGCGCGGAAGTTGCTAACGGGCTTTCGCAGAAAAGAGGGGGGAAACATGAACCGCGGTGAAAATCTCATCATTGGACTGGACATCGGGACGACCAAGATTTGTGTCATCGTTGCCGAGCGGACCGAAAACGGAGTGGACATCATCGGAATCGGAACGCACCCCTCGCGCGGCCTGCGCAAGGGAGTCGTGGTAGACATCGATGCCACCGTAAATTCGATCAAGCGGGCCGTTGAAGAGGCGGAACTGATGGCCGATTGCGAGATCACATCGGTCTACGCCGGTATCGCAGGCGGGCATATCGATGGCTTCAACTCCCACGGGGTTGTCGCCGTCAAGGATCGGGAAGTTCGCGAAGGAGATATCCGGCGCGTCATCGATGCCGCCAAAGCGGTCGCGATCCCGATGGACCGCGAGGTGATCCACGTGATCGCGCAGGAGTTCATCATCGATGAACAAGATGGGATCCGCGAACCCCTTGGCATGAGCGGTGTTCGACTCGAAGCCCATATCCACATCGTGACCGCCGCGGTGACCAGCGCCCAAAACATCGTGAAATGCGCCAACCGAGCGGGCCTCAACGTGATGGACATCGTGCTCGAACCCCTGGCATCCGCGGAGGCTGCACTCGCCAGTGACGAGCGCGAACTCGGTGTCTGCCTGATCGACATCGGTGGAGGAACGACCGACATCGCGGTCTTCGAGGAGGGGTCCATCAAACACACATCGGTGCTGAGCCTTGGCGGATACCACATCACGAACGACATCGCGATTGGATTGCGCACGCCATTTAACGAAGCGGAGCGGATCAAGAAGAAGTTCGGCGTGGCGGCGGCGCGCTTGCTGCCCGGAGACGACATCCTCAGCGTTCCGAGTGTCGGAGGGCGTCGCCCACGGCAGATGTCTCGAAAAATGCTCTGCGAGATCATCGAGCCGCGCGTCGACGAGATCCTCAACCTGGCGCGCCAGGAACTCGCCAAAGAGGGACTCGAGAATCGAATTCCGTCGGGTGTGGTCCTGACGGGTGGCTGCTCGGCGCTGGAAGGGATGCCGGAAGTCGCAGAAGAGATCTTCGAAGCCCCCGTGAGACGCGGGATTCCGAGAAACATCGGCGGCCTACAAGACGTGGTGCGCGGCCCCATGTACGCAACCGGCGTGGGACTCGCGCTCTACGGCGCGTCGCAGGAGCAAAACCGCGGGCAGTCCCGATTCCGGATCCGTGACGGGTCCATTTTTGGTCGGGTACGGCAGCGCATGCGGGATTGGTTCTTCTCGGAAGATGAGTAGCGGATGAAAAAGAGGGAGCGCCTCGAGGTCCCCTGGGGATTTCTTTGGCGCCCCCCGGGAAATTTCGCAACTATCGAGCTAAGGTGGCACAAAATCGCCTGTTTCATGTTACATTTTGCGCGTTCTTGAGATCGCGTGAGGGGGGGAAGCGATGTCCAAGAAGAAGAACCGGTCGCCGAATTCTGACAAATCGCACCAAGAGAGGGGCGAGCAACCCGCTCTCTCGGACGAGCTGGGTTACTCGACCGAGGAGCGTGAACTCCTCGAATTCGAGGAGGGGCCGACCCGGGCGTCGATCAAGGTCATCGGCGTGGGCGGGGGGGGGGGCAACGCCGTCAACACGATGATCCACTCGGGACTGGCTGGCGTCCAATTCATCGCGGCCAATACGGACTCGCAAGCCCTTCGACACAGCCACGCGCCGATCAAGCTCCAGCTGGGCAACAAAGAGACGCGCGGGCTCGGTTGTGGTGCAGATCCCGACAAGGGCCGTAACTCGGCAATCGAGGTGCACGATCGAATCCGCGAAGTCCTCGATGATGCCGATATGGTTTTCGTGACCGCCGGCCTTGGCGGCGGCACAGGAACCGGCGCTGCGCCGGTCGTGGCGGAAATTGCGCGCGAAATCGGAGCGCTCACCGTCGGAGTCGTCACCAAGCCCTTCCTCTTCGAAGGCCGCACTCGAATGAAGCACGCAGAGCGCGGGCTCGACGAACTGCATCGCGTCGTCGACACGGTGATCACGATCCCCAACCAGCGATTGCTCGCACTCGCGGGCAAGGGCACTTCGGTTCGCGATTCCTTCCGCTTGGCGGACGAGGTGCTCTTCAACGCCGTTCGGGGAATCTCGGATCTCATCACGATTCATGGCTTGATCAACCTCGACTTCGCCGATGTCCGCACGATCATGAACGAAATGGGTGTTGCCCTGATGGGCACCGGTACTGCGTCCGGCGAGGAACGCGCGGTCGAAGCTGCTCGCGCCGCGATCTCGAGCCCGCTGCTCGAAGATCTATCGATTGAGGGCGCTCACGGCGTGCTGATCAACATCACGGGCGGAGAGGACCTCTCGCTCTTTGAGGTGAACGAGGCCTCGACCCTGATCCAAGAAGCCGCCCACGAAGACGCCAACATCATCTTCGGAGCTGTGATCGACGAGCAGATGCCCGCCGGTGAGATGCGGGTCACGGTGATCGCGACCGGCCTCGATGATGCGCGGGTCCGGCGGGACCCAGATCTCGGATGGCACACGGATTCGCACGCAAATGTGACTCCGCTGCGGTTCGAGTCGAACTCCGCCTCGAATCAGGCGGCGGCGCTGACACCGGCGGCCTCACAAGATTCCCAACCCAGTCAGGCCGAATTTCGCGAACTCGCGCCCTCCCAAACCCCTCTCCACCCAGAGCCGGAGAGTGAAAAAAGAGCGGATTGGGTGTCGCCATTCGACGACGAGCTGGACATCCCGACCTTCCTGCGTCGATCGGCGGATTGAAGATCGCAAAACGAACCCAGAGGTCGGGCCGAGTTGCGCATCGCTTTCCGCTACGTTCGGTCAGAGCATCTTTTTTTGGTGACCGCGCTCACAGATTTGGAATTTGCGTGTGCTAGCACTCAAGTGTTGGGGGAAATGTTCGAAAGAACAACCAGGGCCGGTTGAGGCCGCCGGGATCTGGCAAGAGAGGGGAAGCATGAGTCGAGCACTGAAAAGCCAAAAACTCTGGCTATCACTGACCTACGTAGGCTTGATTCTCCTGATGGCCCGCACCTACGCCTAGCGGCCATCCGATCGACATTACTGGATCCTCGGTCAGAAGCGCTGCGCAGATGCCGGGATTGCGCGGCCAAAGCCGCTACGTGGGTAGCGCCTCTACCCGCGCCTGAAGCTCCATCGCATTGAAGAAATACGCAATTTCGACGCGCGCCGTTTCGGGTACATCGGATCCGTGAGCGGCGTTGCGCTCGATGTCGGTCCCGTGATCGCCACGAATCGTGCCGGGCTCTGCCTGGGTGGAATCGGTGGGCCCCATCAGCTCGCGATTCTTTGCGATCGCGTTCTCCCCTTCAAGCACGCTCACGACAATCGGCCCCTCCGTCATGAACTTCACCAGGTCGCTGAAGAAGGGGCGCTCCTTGTGGACGGCGTAGAAACCTCGGGCCTGAGCCTCGCTGAGCCGCATCTTCTTGAGCGCGATGATCCTCAGACCCGCCTTCTCGAAGCGACTCAGGATGTCACCCGTGGCAGCGGCCGCAACGGCATCGGGTTTTACAATCGAAAGGGTGCGCTCCAGCTGAGACATCTCTCCATCTCCTCGACGTTCTCGTGAATCGGGGCGGCCGAGCGTAGCCGGGTGCGGGGAATTCGGGTAGCGATGGCCGCTGCGCGGCGACCCTTCAGGCGACGCGCAAGATCACCTTGCCGAAATGCTCGCTCGCTGCGACCACCCGATGTGCCTCGTGTGCCTCCGCGAGTGGCAAGACCCGATCGATCACCGGGCGAATCTTCCCCGCTTCGAGGGCCGCTCCAAAACGGGCCTCAAACGCCGCAACCGTGGCCGCCTTCGCCTCGGCGGGCCGAGAGCGCATCGTCGAGCCGATCAACTGCAACCGCCGCATCAGCAGCGGGGCAAGCGCGATCTTCGCATTGGCGCCGCCCATCAACCCGATCACGATGAGCCGACCCTCGACGGCCAACGCCGACAGATTCTGCTCCAGATACGCGGCCCCGATCGAATCGAGCACCACGTCGACCCCGCGACCGTCGGTCTGTTTACGGACCGCCTCGACAAAATCCTCTTCCCGATAGTTGACAGCCCGGTCTGCACCGAGTTCCAGACAGCGCGCGCATTTCTCGGGCGAGCCCGCCGTGACCACGACCGTACCCCCCGCGCGCTTCACGAGTTGGATCGCGGCGGTTCCGATGCCGCTGCCGCCCCCGTGGACCAGCACCGATCCCCCATCGGGAAACGCGGCCAGCTGGAAGATGTTCAAGAAGACGGTCAGGAAGACTTCT
This sequence comes from Myxococcales bacterium, assembly GCA_022572485.1. The sequence goes on along the minus strand of JACZVU010000029.1, from coordinate 12,715 downwards.
GGAATGCCTGCGGCCTCTTCGAACGACAGCTCCGCGGGCACCCGCATCGCGCAGTCCGCCGGAACGACGACCTCCTCCGCGTAACCGCCGCCGGCCAACAGCGCCATGGCACGATCCCCGATCCGCCAGGCTTCGACGTCGGATGCAACCTCCGCCACTTCGCCCGCACATTCCAAGCCGAGGATCGCCGACTCGCTCGGCGGCGGCGGATACAGCCCCTGGCGCTGGAGCAGATCGGCGCGGTTGACCGAGGTGGCGACGACTCGAATCCGAATCGCACCCGGGCGAAGCTCCGGCGCCGGCGTTTCGCCCAGCTTCATGACCGACGGGTCGCCAGGCGCATCGACAAGAATGGCTTTCACGGCCTGCAGCGTATCACTTGCAGTCCCCTCTGCCGGAGCCCGACGCGCCCAGATCGCTTGCCCTGCGGGTGGACAGCCGTGTACGCTACCCGTGCCGGAGGTGGATGGAGGATCGCCGGCGGACAACCACCGTCCGCGGGAGGAAAGTCCGGGCTCCACAGGGTAGGGAGGTCGTTAACGACGACCCGGGGCAACCCGAGGGAAAGCGCAACAGAAACCACACCGCCGATGGCCAGTGAAGCCGCGCGCCGAGAGGCGCGCGCGTGGAGGCACAGGCAAGGTTGAAATCGTGGGGTAAGAGCCCACGCGCGACAGCCGGGTGACCGGCGGCGGAGCAAGCCCCTCACGGAGCAAGCTCGAATAGGGACGCTGTCGAGGGTGACCCGCCCGAAGCAGCCGCGTCGCAAGGCGCAGTCGCCAGCGTCCGGGTAAGAGCGCTCGAGCGCTGCAGCAATGCACCGCCTAGATGAATGATCCTCGCCGGCTTTCGGGTGACTGGGAGTCGGAACAGAACCCGGCTTACAGTCCACTTTGGGTGCGCGTGCGCTCCCAAACCCGGGGGAAGAAGCGCAAGCCACGCCCCTGGCGCTCCAGGCAACGAAGCTACGGCGGGGGCGGCCCAACGGCCGCTCCCGCCACCACACCTCCGACTCGATCTCCCGCGTCGGTGTTTCAGCCCTCCAATTTTGGGATCGGGAAGAAACCCGCTCCACCAAAGCATCCAGTACAATGGGCCCATGCACCCTCAACCGGGCGATTGCCGCATCCTTGGCATCGGCACCGCGCTCCCTGGTCACAGTTCGAAACAACTGCTCGCCGAGCGATTTTTCACACGCGTACTGGAACACAGCGAACCGACGCGCCAGCGCGATCGAGTGCTCCGGCTGGTGGAGCGGATCTATCCGCGCAGTGGAATCGAGATGCGCTACAGCGCCCTGCCCGACTACGCGGCCGACGATCCACTCGACTTCGAGTTCTACCCATCCAACTGGGCTCTCGAACCGTTTCCGACTACCGCGCAGCGCATGAAGATCTTCGAGAAGGCGAGCGTCGAACTCGCCGAGCAGGCCGCGCGGCGCGCGCTCGACCAGGCGCGGATTGCGCCGTCGCGAGTGACCCACTTGATCGTCTGCACCTGTACGGGTTTTTTTGCTCCCGGACCCGACGCGCTACTGATTCACCAGCTCGGACTGTGCCCCTCGGTGAAGCGGACCCTGATCGGCTTCATGGGGTGCCACGCGGGATTCAACGGCATGCACAGCGCCGACCAGATCGTCCGCTCCGACCCAGACGCCATCGTGCTGCAGATTTGCGTCGAACTCTGCTCGCTCCATTTTCAAAAGCGCGCGGTGACGGATTTCGCGATCGCCAACTGCCTGTTTGCGGACGGCTGCGCGGCCGTGCTCTACGGCAACCCGCGTGCGAGCGACGCGGCGTCGCCGCGGCTCTTCAATCTGGGCGCTTCGCACAGCTACGTAGACACCGGCAGTCGCGACCAGATGACCTGGCACATCGGAGACACCGGCTTCGAGATGCGGATCTCGGCACGCATACCGGCATCGCTCCGAACGCTCGCGCCGCCTTTCGTGAGCGCGCTGCTCAATCGAGCCGATCTCGAGCGCAGCGACATCGGTACCTGGGCGCTGCACCCAGGCGGCTGGAAGATCGTCGAAGCGCTCGCGACCGCGTTGCAGCTCCGCGACACGGACATCGGCCCGTCGCTCGACGTGCTACGCGATCACGGAAACATGTCGAGCGCGACGATCTTCTTCGTTTTGGAGCGACTCTTGCAGACCGGGGCCGCGAGCGGACCCACCGTCGCACTGGGCTTCGGGCCCGGCCTGACCATGGAGGGCGCCGTGCTCTACCCGTGCTGATGCTGCACGACTTCTCTCGCCGCCATCGCGAGCTCGAGATCATGGACGAGCCCGAGGTCGACGAGCGTGAACTCGCCGGCGCGCTCGACGAGTTGGCGATCATCAATCGGGCCCTGAACGGCTACGCTCCGAGCATCGAGGGCATTCGCGGGCTACTTCCTCCGGGTGCTCGAAAATTGACGCTACTCGATGTCGGAACCGGCGGTGGCGATCTGCTGCAGCACGTGCACGACTGGGCGGCGGCGCGCGGCATCGAGGCACACATGCTGGGGATCGACGTTTCGGCGCCGACGATCTCGTACGCAAGGCGCCGCGGGAGCGGTGTCGCGCACCTCGATTTTCAGGTCGCGGACCTGCTCGATCTACCCGAGACGCGATCGTTCGACATCGTCCACTGCGCGCTCGCTCTGCATCACTTCGAGGAAGAGACGGCGGCCGCCGCATTGAAAAAGATGTTCGCGCTGTCACGCTGGGGCGTCGTCATCAACGACCTGCATCGACACCGCTTGGCCTATTACGCGATCCGCCTGCTGACCCGACTCTTCTCCAAGAGCCGCTTGATCCGCAATGATGCTCCGCTGTCGGTCTTACGCGCTTTCCACCGGGCCGATTTCAAACGTCTCGCACGCGAAGCCGAGCTACCCGAACCGTCGATCCGCTGGCATTGGGCTTTCCGTTGGCGCGTGCTCTTTAGGAAGTGAGAAGCGATGGAGATGACCGGTCAGCCCGAGCGAGCGACGCGAACTGCGATACCCGGTATGCCGCAAACCGCCGAGAGCTACGACGTGGTCTTGATCGGCGGCGGCCCGGCCGGCAGCGCGCTGGCCACGCTGCTGGCGCGAGCGGATCGCCGCGTCGCGCTGTGCGAGCGGGATTGCTTCCCACGCGACAAACTCTGCGGGGAATTCCTCTCCGGTGAGAGCCGACGGGTGCTCGGCGAGCTCGGTTGCCTCGCCGAACTCGACGCGCTGCATCCGGCAGCAATCCACGCATGCCGCTTTACCTCGCCGTCCGGCGTGGTGTGCGGCGCAAAACTCCCTTCACCCGCACTCGGCATCAGCCGCCGCGCGCTCGACGACGTACTTCTGCGACATGCCGCACGATCGGGTGCCGTGGTGCTGCAAGGTACGCCGGTTCGCCGGGTGGAGACGTGCACAGCAAACGGAAGCAGCCCGCTCGAATGTCGCGTCTATTTGCGCCCGCAGCCGGGCGCGAATGCAGCCGACCGCTTGACGGCCGGGCTCGTCGTCGCGGCGCATGGCCGACGAGCGCAGCTGGACCGCGAACTCGGGAGAGCGTTCATGCGCCGCGCGCATCCCCACGTCGGGCTCAAGCGCCATCACCGCCCGCGAGCCAGCGCCGCAGGAGAACGCCTCGCCGCTGAACTCGACGGCTTCGTCGAGGTTCACCTGTTTCACGGTGGCTACTGCGGAATGAGCTTCGTGGAATTGGGCGTCGTGAACGTGTGCATGCTCGTCACCGAAGCTTTCCTGGCCGATCTGCCTTCGTCGCATTGGGAGGACGTTCGCGACGGCCTCTGCCGTGCCAACCCACGACTCGCAGAGCGCCTCGATGCACTCGAACCGGACGAGGGCGCCGTGCAGGCCGTCGCCGGGATCCCGTTCTCGTTCAAGGAGCGCAGCTCGGGCCCGGTCTTCTTCGTCGGTGACGCCGCGGGCATGATCGCGCCGTTTTGCGGCGACGGTCAGGCGATGGCGCTGCGCTCGGCGCTGCTGCTCGCCGATCTGATTCAGCAAATGCCACCCAGGCTCTGCGGCGAGGACCACCGCATTCTCGCGCGGCGTTGGGAGGAGTGCTGGCGGCGCGAGTTCGGCTTCAGGATGCGCCTGGGTCGCTGGCTGCAACCGCTGCTGTTGCGCGGCTGGACGGCAGATGCGGCACTGCGACTCGCAACACTTGCGCCGAAGGTTCCAGACTGGATCGCCCGCGCCACGAGAGGCGCGTAGAGCAGCCCTCGTCAACATCCAACAGCCTGGGTCCAGAACAGACACATTGCGGGCCAGCGCTCCAGCAGGCTGAATACATTGCATCCTTTGGTGTCGATTTCGATACCCCGAAATATTTTGAAGACCGCTTGCGTATCGGGCTCATACATGCCCGGATCGAATTACCCGTGCACTTGTACCTAGGCGCCTATTCCAAAATGCAGACGCTTTTGCAACAAGCGATATTCAATTCCAGCCTCAGCGAAAATTCAGAGATGGCCGCAAAATGTTTTGGCACTACTACAAAAATCATTCTGCTGGATGTTTCTCTGGCGTTGGATTCGTATACACATAAAGCCGTTAATAGACTCACTGAATCGGTACACAATCTTGAATCAGCAAAAGACAACCTCGCCAACCAATTAATGCATGATGGTTTAACAGGCGTGTTAAGCCGCGCATACATATTAGATGTGTTGAAGAAGAAACCTGCGCAGACAAAACGCAACCCCGATCTGACATTCAGCTTGGCGATGTTGGACATCGACTCATTCAAGCAGATCAATGATACCTATGGCCATCAAGTCGGTGATGACGCGTTGCGCCAATTTTGCGAAGCCATTCAATCGAACATACGAGAACAAGATTATTTTGGCCGCTATGGTGGAGAGGAATTTTTATTACTCATCAACGATTCAGATGCGTCCGCAGCCTATCACCTGGTTGAGCGCTTACGTATGCTTACCCATGATCGAAAATTCATGATTCAAGATATACCGATACATTTTACGGTGAGTATCGGCATCTCTCATGTAACGCCGAAAGACAAAGTCGGAACGCTGATCCAGCGTACGGATAGAGCCTTGTACAGGGCCAAAGCATCCGGTCGCAACCGAACCGAGTCAGCGCTCAATATTGGGGATTAGCAGCTGACCCGCTGGCACTCTTGACCTGCCCCGCCGACGGCTCCAGTGCTACTGCCTCGCCGAACTCCTGACCCCTCGGCTAGAGAGTTCTGCAGAATACGGTGACACCAGCTCCCGACGAGGATCGTTGTAATCCTATTCCGCGATCCTCTCTAGTCCCGTCTGGTGCTCTTCTTCTCAGGCGCTTGAGCCTACACCAGAGGGAGCGGCTCGAAGCAGCGCTGGCAGTGCTCGCGGGGCTTGACGCACTGGGCGGCAAAGGGCACCCCGCGCACACGATCATCGTCTACCTGGACACAGGAAATCACGATTCCGCTTCGAATTGTTCGAGATACCAGCGCGTGACGTCTGCGACCCCGGACTCTTGAGCAAGCAAGACACCGTGGCGATGAGCGCGCGAGACGATACCCAGCTGGACGACCTCGCAGACTTGCCAATCCTGGTCTCCGAGCAAATTCATGAAGCCGACGGCATCGCTGGCATCGAAATCGGGGCGTGCCTGTGTCTCCGGTTCGAACAGCCACTCCGAGACGATACGCGTGCGCGTCGGGCTCACCGGCCACAGCGAGCGCGCGCAGACGTAATCGGGAAACAGATAGAGCAGCAGGTTCGGCAGCACGAGTTCGGCGTGATACCGCTGTTGGGGCCTGTCGCGCAGACCCGCAAAGATCGGCCGTTGCGTCGTGCCGCTCAGCGTCGAAGTGACCACGCCCTCGCGGTATTCGGGAGGCTCCGAGTCCGCTGCATCCACCTCACCCATGCGGTAGAGCGGCACGAGATCGGAGAGTTCGGGGTGTACACCAGGACAGTGGTAACACTCCATGAAGTTTTCGATGAGGATCTTCCAATTTGCGTCGACCACACGTTCGGCGCGGGCCCCGACGCGTAGCGACTCGAGTGGATACGGTCGCGCACGCTCGGGCAGGGCGCCGAGTTGGGAGAGCAGTGTCCCGCCGCTGGGATCGAGGCACAGGAAGATGAAGCCCTGCCAGACCTCGACGTCTACGGGATACAAAGAGAACGCTTCCTTCGAAAAATGCTCTTTGTCCGGCATGTACGGAACAGTCCGCAGTGCGCCGTCTAGCGCATAGCTCCAGGCGTGATAACGGCAGCGGATCGCCCCCTGGAAGCGCCCTGATTTTTCGGCGCACAGCCTCGAACCACGGTGTCGGCACACGTTGTAGAAACCGCGCAGGTCACCATCCTGGCCACGCACGACCAGCACGCTCTCGGAGCCCAGCTGGAATGTGAAAAAATCGCCGCTCTCCGCCACTTGCTCTTGTCTTCCGGCAAGCACCCAAGATCGGAAGAAGATGCGCTCGAACTCTCTCTCGAGGGTTTTCGGATCCTGGTAGTAGCTCCCAGCAAGCGTGGGAATCAAGCGAGCAGACATCGCACTCCCATCTTTCCAATCTTCCAATCCGACAGTGCTTCGGATCGCTAATCTCTCCGCTCAGCGCGGCTGTCGGTAGCATCGCTTATTGTTTCCGGGAATGCTGGCCAAGTACCGGACCCGTCAGACCGCGCCTTCAGCCGACACCCGCTCCCCGGAGAGATGCGACGCATGGGCCGCTACCGGATGCCCGAAAGGCCGCTTCTCCCGCACGCTCTTTCCCTCCGGCCTAGAGGTCGCGGCGCAGGCACGCGACCTGCGCGCGACGGGCGGAATCGTATGCGCGCCACTTCGCTTCGGGCACTTCACCGTGGCCGACTTTTCCAAACCCGTTGCGTTCGAAGAAGGCCATGACGCGCGGAGAAGTCGTGCACGCAAACACAAATCGGCATCCCTGGTCGCGGGCCCGCTCCGCCGCGAAGCGAACCAGATGGCTACCCACGCCCTCCCCCAGAAAACGCGTGAGGGTGTAAAGGGATGCAATCTCCGCTGCCTGGTCGTCTCGGTAAGGCAACAAGGTTCCGAGACCCGCGAGGTGATTGCCGCCGATGAAGGCCCCGAAGGCACTCTCGAGCACCCGTTCGATCTGCTCAGGCGTTCGCGGGGCGAGATATCCCTCTGCCGTGCCTCGCTCGATGAGATCGGCGGCCGCGTCGAAATCGTCGAGGCCCAGTCTGCGCACGGCCACGTAGCCCTCGCGGGTGAAGAGGGTGCCCGAGCCGTCGTAGGTAAAGAGCTCGTCTGCGACGCCCGAGAGGGTGCAGAGGTTCACCGCGGCGACACCGGCACCCAACATCGCCTCGACGTGCACCAGAATTTCGCCGGGCCGGCAATCCGGATCGGCTCTCGCGATGCGATCGCGCAGCGCTGCGGCGTCGATGAAGGAATCGCGCTCACCATCGCTGCGGATCAAACCGCCCGCCGCGTCCACCCAGACCAGCTTTCGGATCCCGAGCGCGAGAACGATCTGGCAACACGTTGCCCCGAAGCTCTGCGGGTCATCCGTAACGACACCGACCCGCAATTTGTGGCCGAGCCGCCGCCATACGCGCCCGGGCAGCGTGGCAAGCTCGCCCGCGCTCAGGGGCTCGCTTCCCGCGAGCGATTCGAGGGCCTCCGCGCCATCGGAGATCAGGATCACGCGGGTCCGATTCGATTCCAGGCCCTTCAGCACCGGCTCGAGAGCTGCCCCTTCGCGCAGCAGGCCGGCAGGCACGGCGATCGCGATGGTGCGATCGCGCAGCTCACTCAGATAGAAACCCTGCTCGGTAAAGGGCGCGATGCGGCTGCGGCTCGTGGGTTCGGACGCCATGGTGCCGACAGTGTCGCGAATGTTGGTGTATCGTGCCGCGCCAATGCAATGGCAGGGTTGGCTGACACTGGCAGTAGTGCTCCTCACCCTCTACGCGATGGTGAAAGAGCTCGCTGAGCCGGACCTCGTCTTGATGGCCGGCCTCTTCACACTTGCAGCCTTTGGCGTGCTCACGCCGCTCGAGACCTTTAAGGGTTTCGCGAATCCGGCCCTTGCCGCGGTCGGGGCACTGTTCATCGTATCGGCGGCACTGCGCGAAACAGGCGCGCTAGAGGCGACCGTCGGGCGCCTGATGGACCGGACCCGCAGCGAGCAGGGGGGGCTCGCCTGCATCTGCCCTCCGGTCGCGGCCCTGTCGGCATTTCTCAACAACGCGCCAGTCGTCGCGATGATGACACCCACCGTGATCGACTGGGCGCGGCGGCGCGGCCTGTCTCCAAGCCGGTTTTTGATCCCGCTCAGCTACTCGTCGATCCTCGGCAGCACGACCACCGTGATCGGCACCAGCACCATCCTCACGGTGTCGGGCCTGCTGGGCCAATCCGGTCTGGGGGAGATCGGGTTTTTCGAACTCGCGCCGATCGGGGTCCCGATTGCCATCGCGGGCCTCGTCTTCCTGCTGTACGGCGCACCCCACCTGCTGCCCAACCGCAGCGAGCCCAGCGAAATTCTCGGCGAGCACCGCCGCGAGTACACGGCCTCAATGATCGTCGAAGACCAGTGCCCGCTGATCGACCAGACTGTCGAGGACGCCGGCCTGCGGCACCTGCCGGGGCTGTTTCTGGTCGAGATCGGCCGAGCCGAGCGCATCATCACGCCGGTCGGTCCCGACGAGCTGATCCGTGCCGGCGACCGCTTGGTGTTTGCCGGCGTCGTATCGACGATCGTCGAACTGCAGCGGATTCGCGGCCTGGTGCCGGCCACGGACGACGAGGGCCCGGCGCCGACCCGTCCCGAACATCGACTGATCGAAGCGGTGATCTCCGCGTCATCGCCACTGATCCATCAGAGCATCCGCGATGCGAGCTTCCGCACCGTTTACGATGCCGCGGTCATCGCCGTGCACCGCAACGCCGAGCGCGTCCCCGGCAAGATCGGCGAGATCGTGCTCGAGGCCGGGGATACCTTGCTGCTCCAGGGCGCTCCTGGGTTTCTGCGTGCCCACCGCAACAGCCCGGACTTCTATCTCGTGAGCGAGATCGCGGGAACCGAAACACCCCGCTACGACCGCGCGGGCATCGCGATCGGAATCCTCGTCCTGATGGTGCTCGCGGCCAGCCTCGGCGCCTATCCGATCTCGATCGCGGCATTTCTGGCCGCCGGCCTCCTGCTCGCGACGCGTTCGATCTCTGGAGGCTCAGCGCGCCGCAGCGTCAACTGGTCGATCCTGATCGTGATCGGCGCGAGTTTAGGAATTGCGTTCGCGATGCAGAAGACCGGAGCGGCGGCGGCCATCGCGGGTCTGATCGCACTCGCGGTCGGATCGATCGGGCCGGTCGCGGCGCTGATTGTCATCTATCTGACGACACTGCTGATGGCCGAGACGCTGCACCACAACGCCGCCGTCGCACTGATGTTTCCGATCGCGGTCGAGACCGCCCACCTCGTAGGCGCGGATCCGCGCGGCTTCGTGATGGCGGTCGCGATCGCTGGTTGCTGCGCGTTCGCATCGCCAGTCGCCTACCAGACCCATCTGATCGTCTACGGCCCGGGCGGCTACCGGTTCACCGACTTCGTACGGGTGGGCCTCCCGCTCGATGCGATCTGCGCGGCGATCGCGATCACGCTGATTCCCGTTTTCTGGCCCTTCTGAAGGCGGCTGGCATCCGGTTCACCCGGAAGGCGGGTTTGCCAGCAACGCCATTCACTCCCAGGCAGCCCTGCAGCAGCAGAGCCAGCCTCAAGGGAAACCCCCCAAGGGGATAAAATCTCTTCGTCACCGCACCCGCGCCCACGGCACTATTCATGGAGAAGCCGGAACCGCCGGCTCCGAACAGCCAGTTCGCGCTCCTGGTCGAGAGTTCAATGACCGATAGATCAGGATATGTGGTGTTTTAACCACATTTATGCGTAAACTCTTGAAAATTGACCTTTCTCTAGGCTGGAGGCAGCGTCCCGTTGGAAAAACCTGCGAATTGCGCTGGCAATTTAGATCCAAAAGACTCACAATATCGGGTCAATTGGTTGCCCCCCAGAATAACAAGCAGCCGGCGTCGGCCTAGTCGGACGAGTTCACCTCGCATCGGATGTGCCCAACTCAGCGGAGCGGTATCGCTTCTCCGCATGTTTGAATCGGGCCGCCGTAGCAGGCGCCGCGTTGCCCAGATAATTGAACCAGATTGATCCGAGCGGTATCCGACCAATCAAGTTGGAATCGCATCGGAGAATCGAGGGTGAATAGGTGAAGCTGCAGGACAAAAAAGTCAAGAAATCGACGGAGATCACAGAAGCTCCGGCCGGTGCTGAGCGGGCTGGCACGACTGCGGGAAAACCCGTGGAAAAAGGCGGCGCGATGCGGGCGGCCTCGGCGGACGAACTCGATCCCGGGCGAGAGCGACGCCCCCTGGAATCCTACTTCCAGGAGATCGGTGGTACGCGAACGCTTCGACGTGAAGAAGAGGTGATCCTCGCCAAGGAGCTCGAGTCGGCAACCAACGAGCTGCGCGAGGCCCTTTACGCCATTCCGTGTTCGGCGCGACACGTCGTCACCCGCTGGGACGCGCTGCGCGCACTCTCACACACGGGCGCCAAGCTTTCTGAATCGGTCGGCGACGAAGAAACCGGTGAAATCGCCGCCCGGGTCGAACGCGCCGTCAAGCGGCTTCGCACCTTGCTCACTCAGCGTGAGGCGCCGATCGCAAAAGGCAAGAACCGCGAGAAGCAACTCGCGAAGATCGACGCCAAGATCATCAAAGAACTCAAGGGAGCACACCTCTCCCTGGTGCTGCTCGCGGAGCTGCGGCAGAAAGTGCTCCAGCTGTGCAGAGGGATGAAGCGGACACGAAAGGGCACCAAGAAGTTCAAGGAACTCGAGGCCGAGGTCGGGGTATCCAAGGCCGAGCTCTTCGAACTCGCGAACAGGGTCGAAAACGCCCACGAACGGATGACCGCCGAAAAAAATCGTTTCATCGAGCACAACCTGAAGCTCGTCGTCGCGATCGCGAAGGACTACCGAAACCTCGGACTCTCCTTTCCGGACTTGATCCAAGAGGGCAACCTCGGCCTGATCCGCGCCGTGGAGAAGTTCGACCACCGCCGCGGCTTCAAGTTCTCGACCTATGCGGTGTGGTGGATTCGACAGGCATTGGTTCGCGCGATCCAGAACCACTCGCGCACCATCCGCCTGCCCTCGCACGTCCACGACCGGCTGCAGCGCAGCCAGCGCGTGCGCGCAGAGTTGACCGGCAAGCTCGGACGCGATCCGACAGCGGCGGAACTCGCGCCTGAGCTGGGTACGGACACGAGCGCGATCGAGGCGCTGGACCTGCTGTCGCGCGAGGCGATCTCGCTGGAATCGTCGGTCGCGGGCACCGAGAAGCGCCTCGAAGACTTCGTCGCCGACCCTTTCTCGCAGGCCCCGGATCACGGTCTCGATGGCGAACGGATGCGCTCGGGGGTCGGATTCCTGATCGGCGTGCTGACCGCGCGCGAGCAGCTGATCCTGCGCCTTCGCTACGGGCTCGGCCGGGAAGAGGAGCACACCCTGGAGCAGATCGGTCAATCCCTGGGTCTGTCGCGCGAGCGGGTGCGCCAGCTCGAAGCCCGCGCACTCAAGAAGCTCCGAGAGACGGTTCCCGCGCAGAGTCTACACCCGATTCTCGAGCCCTAGGCGCGCGACCCCATGCATGGGGTTGCGCGACGCTGCAAAGGGAAGTCGGAGACTTCCCCCGCTAGGTTCAGCTTCAAATCTCGTGGCGCCACAGCGAAAGAAATTCGCTGTGGCGCCAGCTTCCAACACCACCGCAGCCCGTCTCGTCGGAGCATCATGACTCGCGCCCTCATCTTCGACTTCGATGGCTTGATCCTCGACACCGAAACCAGCGTCTACGAAGCCTGGCGGATCGTCTACGAGGAACACGATCAGGTGCTTCCGAAGGATCGCTGGTTGACGAGAATCGGCACCGACGGTTCTGTGTTCGACCCGCTGGCCGAACTTCGCGCACGCGTCGGCGAGACCTTGGATGCGGAGCGAATCCGACTCAGGCGCATCGAGTTGCACCAAGCCCACATCGAGGAGCTCGACCAAATGCCGGGTGTATGCGCGTGTCTAGAGTACGCCCGGGCGGAATCCATCGGCACTGCGATCGCTTCGAGTTCACCTTACAGCTGGGTGAGCGGCCACATCGAACGGCTGGGATTGACCCACTTTTTCGACCAGGTGGTCACTCTTGAACACGTGGACGCCGCCAAACCGGCACCGGATCTCTACCTTCGTGCCACCGAACTCCTCGGCGTGGACCCCGGCGATGCGATCGCGTTGGAGGATTCACCCAATGGCGTCCAATCCGCGAAAGCCGCTGGCCTCTACTGCGTCGCGGTGCCCGGGCCGATGACGCGAACGCTTTCATTCGAGGCCGCGGACACCATTTTGACAGCGCTGGACGCGCGCCCGGCAGGCGAGTGGATCGCACAGGCCGCGGCGTCGCGCGACGCCGCAGGGTCGCCAATCAGTCCTTGCCGCTGATGACCGCCGTGAGCTGCTCGGCGAACGTCGCCGGGTCGGCGGTCGGAAAGCCACACACGTAGTCCTGGCACAGATACACGGTGGTCTGGCCATTGCGAGCGATCCGATCCTTGAGCAGTGGACTGATCTCCGCGTGGCTCTCGAGTTGCTCGTCATCGGCGGCAACCACCAGCACGCGGTTGGGGAAGAATGTGGAGCGCACCGGCGCGAGCATC